>NZ_KV821005.1:0-2335 GCF_001815555.1 Corynebacterium sp. HMSC073D01
TTTTTATTTTTTAGGCACACGGTGGATGCCTGGGCATGGCAAGCTGATGAAGGACGTGGTGGGCTGCGTTAAGCCTCGGGGAGTTGCCGTATGAGCGTTGATCCGAGGATGTCCGAATGGGGAAACCTAGCTCTCAGTGATGGGGGTTACCGTATGATGAATTCATAGTTGTGCGGGAGTGGCCGGGGAAGTGAAACATCTTAGTACCTGGTGTGTAAGAAAACAATTGTGATTTTGTGAGTAGTGGCGAACGAAAGCGAATTTTTGACTAAACTGCATGCAGCGTGGTGCCTTGGTTGGGGTGTTGTGTGTGGGGTTGTGGGGTCTGCGTTGGTGGTCAACCTTTTTGCCACCAGCCTTTGGCGCATGCGTAGCGGAAGTGGTGTGGAATCGCCTGCCGGAGTAGGTGAGAGTCCTGTACGTGAAATGTGTGTGCTTGGGTGTGCGTGGTGTCCCCGAGTAGCAGTGGGCTCGTGGAATCTGCTGTGAATCTGCCGGGACCGTCCGGTAAGTCTGATAACTTGTGTGTGACCGATAGTGTATGAGTACCGTGAGGGAATGGTGAAAAGTACCCCGGGAGGGGAGTGAAATAGTTCCTGAAACCGTGTGTTGACAATCCGTCAGAGCCTTTTTTTGGGTGATGGCGTGCCTTTTGAAGAATGAGCCTGCGAGTCAGCGGCATGTCGCTTTAAAGTTAACTATTTGTTGTAGGTAGCTGGAGGGAAACCGAATCCTAACCTAGGGTGTTGGTGGCATGTTCTGGACCCGAAGCGGGGTGATCTACCCATGGCCAGTGTGAAGCAAGGGTAAGACTTTGTGGAGGCGCGAACCCACGTAGGTTGAAAACTGCGGGGATGAGTTGTGGGTAGGGGTGAAAGGCCAATCAAACTCCGTGATAGCTGGTTCTCCCCGAAATGCATTTAGGTGCAGCGTCGTTGGTAGTGCTGCGGAGGTAGAGCTACTGGTTGATTGAGCGGGATTTTGTCTTAGTGACGTCAGCCAAACTCCGAATGCCGTATGTATGGTCCACGGCAGTGAGACTGCGGGGGATAAGCTTCGTAGTCGAGAGGGAAACAGCCCAGATCGCCGGTTAAGGCCCCTAAGGGTGTGCTAAGTGGAAAAGGATGTGTAATCGCGATGACAGCCAGGAGGTTGGCTTAGAAGCAGCCATCCTTGAAAGAGTGCGTAATAGCTCACTGGTTAAGTGGTTGTGCGCCGACAATGTAGTGGGGCTTAAGTACACCGCCGAAACCGCGGCAAGAATGTTTTTTGTTTTTGGGTAGGGGAGCGTCGTGCATTGTGTGAAGCCTGCTGGTAACGGTTGGTGGATGTGTGTGCGAGTGAGAATGCAGGCATGAGTAGCGAATGGTAGGTGAAAATCCTACCCGCCGGATGACTAAGGGTTCCTGGGTGAAGCTGGTCTTCCCAGGGTGAGTCGGGACCTAAGGCGAGGCCGACAGGCGTAGTCGATGGATAACCAGTTGATATTCTGGTACCCGCGCATGTGCGACAAATGGTGAATCATTGATACTAACCACCCATGGAGATCAACGTTTTCCTGCATTTTTGATGTGGGGTGTTGTTTTTTGTGTGTGGGACCTGATGTGGTAGTAGCCACGTGATGGGGTGACACAGTAGGGTAGCCGCGCCACTTAGTGGATTGTGGTGTAAGCGTGTGGCACGAGGACGTGTTAAATGCCGTTCTCATTTAAGTGTGAGGCGTGATGCGTAGCCTGTTAAAGGGTGATGGTGGTGATCCTGTGCTGTCGAGAAAAGCCTCTAGCGAGTGCAAGTGTGGCCCGTACCCCAAACCGACACAGGTGGTCAGGTTGAGAATACTAAGGCGAACGGGTGAACTATGGTTAAGGAATTCGGCAAAATGCCCCCGTAACTTCGGGAGAAGGGGGACCCATGACCGTTGCTGACAGCAATTAATGCGGTTGTGGGGCGCAGAGAATAGAGGGAAGCGACTGTTTACCAAAAACATAGGTCTGTGCGAAGAAGGTTAATTCGATGTATACGGACTGACGCCTGCCCGGTGCTGGAAGGTTAAGAGGACCTGTTAGATCATTTTGTGGTCGAAGCGGAGAATTTAAGCCCCAGTAAACGGCGGTGGTAACTATAACCATCCTAAGGTAGCGAAATTCCTTGTCGGGTAAGTTCCGACCTGCACGAATGGCGTAACGACTTCTCTGCTGTCTCGACCATAGGCCCGGTGAAATTGCAGTACGAGTAAAGATGCTCGTTTCGCGCGGCAGGACGAAAAGACCCCGGGACCTTCACTATAGCTTGGTATTGGTGTTCGGTTCGGTTTGTGTAGCATAGGTGGGAGACG
>NZ_KV821006.1:0-240 GCF_001815555.1 Corynebacterium sp. HMSC073D01
ATCAGGATCAGCCTTCCCATTATCAGACGGAGTATCGGTATCACCAGGCTTGTCGTCGGAACCATCAAGCGGGTCAGTGCCGTTTTTCACCTCACGGCCATCTGTGACACCACCGTCATCAGTATCCGGATCATTCGGGTTCGTACCAGCGGCAATCTCGTCGCCATCATGCAAACCGTCAACATCAGTATCCTTACTCAGCGGATTCGTGTTACCCGGCTTACCATCCTTATCCCACTT
>NZ_KV821007.1:0-225 GCF_001815555.1 Corynebacterium sp. HMSC073D01
ACCTGCGGGTTTGTGGTTTTGTTGGTGTGTGGTTTATTGTTGTTTTCACCGCATCGGGGGCCTAAAAGCTTTTTGGTTGTTTTGGTTGTTGGTGTGGTTGTTGACTGGGTTTTGTCTTTTGTTTACTTCCTGGTTAATATGTGAACTCGCGCTTTTGAAGCGGCTCGATGTGGTCGAGCGTGGATTTTGTGCGGCATGTTGTGTGAGAACTCGATAGTGTGTTGA
>NZ_KV821008.1:0-307 GCF_001815555.1 Corynebacterium sp. HMSC073D01
CATGTTGTGTGAGAACTCGATAGTGTGTTGATGTACTACTTTTTGTTTGTTTGACAGGTTTTTGTGGTGCTTGTTGGGTGTGGTTTTCTGGTTTTGTGGCTGGGGGGCTGTCATCTGGCTCTGTACAAGGCGTTTCCGTTTTGGTTTCGTTTTGGTGGATGTGGCGCTTCAAGAATTTTGTTGACATTGTGGTGGTGGTTTTCTCGTTGAGGCCATCATTTTTTTGTTTACTTTTTTCTTTACGCTTTTGTTCTTTTGGAACGTTTTTATTTTTTTTGATTTGAGCTGTTTTTTGCTTGTTCAACTT
>NZ_KV821010.1:0-49012 GCF_001815555.1 Corynebacterium sp. HMSC073D01
GCAGAGAAACAATCTCTGCTCCTCCCTTTTTTTCGCATACCCACACTCCAATTTCATTAGGCACACTTGTCCTGCGGTGTTCTTCTAAGAGTGGTTTACTTCGTTTACATTCACTGTGTTTCGCTCGGACCAGATTTTTCAAAATTAACGGAACCAAAGCGGTCTCATACCGCGTCTAAGTGGTGAAGGCATCTTCTCATCGGCAAAGGAGGCCCCATGGTCCGAACCCCCACCAAAGTGACGAACACCGTACTACTTCTGCTCTTACCACTGCTCACCATCACCGGCTGCGCCAAACTTTTGGGCGTGGAGGAGGGCCTTGCACCAGAAGACGAGCCCTACCTTTTTGACCGCTGGGATCCAGACTTTGAGCTCGCTCAACCTTGCCAAGAAGTCAGCGACCAAACATTAGCCGATCACGGTATTGAAAGATGGGAGAACCCGTATAGAGTTCCAGATGCAGAGGGACTCGACAGTTGTTCATTCATGACCTCTAACCAGGGCGTTATCCATCTTTCTGGAGCCGCGTACAAACTTGCGACCCTGGAAGCGGAAGCTTCTCCACTGGATTATGAAGTGGATTCCAAAAAGCAACCAGCACTCGCTTTTAAAGATGACGAGATTGACGACTTTTGCAGGATAGCCGCGGAAACACCACGGGGGACAGTAGAAGTGGGTTTCAGCTCACCGCCCCTGGACGATTTGCCAGTTTTCGAGGAATGTCTTCAAGCAGAAATGTATTTTGATCTATTAATCGGGGAGAAGCTAAATGAGTACCGTGCAAATTGACCGTGACCAATTGACCCAGGGAATTCGAGATGTTCAAGCTGTATCGGTATCCGTGAAAAACCTCGTCAGGCTAGGATTAGGAAATTCCCGCCTTCTCGGCTTCACCCGCGTCTCCGGCCTGGATCAGTTGGGGAGGGAGCACGCGGGTGTCCTGGACTCGGGGCCGGGATCCGCGCGTGCCGTCGTTCAGGGATTGGGGGAGGTCATCGGCGGGCTTGCCCGAGGCCTGGAAGCGACTGTGCAAGGATTTGAGGCGCAGGAGGATGTGTTCACCCGGTCGCTGGATCGGCTGCACGGGGCTTGCGGGGAAGGGACGGGTTCAGGCTCTGTGCCGGCTGAAAAACTGGGTGTTATAGCCCTTCCGGAACATATGACACCGGTGCCCGTCGCCGTGGGCGCTAAAGTCGTCATTCCACCACGGAGTGTCATCGCGCTTCTGCGGGACTACTTCACCACCCACACGTCCGCCATCGGGGAAGCAACCACGGCGTGGAAGGGATTGCACGCGTCGATGGTCGATGCGACCGATCGCTTGCGCATCATCGCCAACGACATTGCCAGTGCCAACCGCGGCGAGGTGATCGACGCCATCGTCGATAAGCTGCGGGTGACAAGCGAGGCGACCGAGTCCTTCGGCTTGAACGCGGAGGCGATGGCCAGGTGGTCCGGGCGGATGGGCCTGACACACAAGCTTGGCAGTGCAGCCGCCGGTGCAATCAACGGATCGGTGATGACAAACCCCATCCCCGGTGCCCGTGAGCTACAAGAGCGGCTGGCACTTCTGGCCTACGCCAAGGTCGCCATGCCCCCACTGTTGTCGCTGGCTGAGCCTCGCGTTGGTTCGCTTCTCGACGCCGTTGTCCCACCGTCTTCTGGCGGGGCACTGGAGGCAGAACTGGAGGATCTAGCCACCCAATCGAAGCGGGACTTTGACGGGCAGCTGGAAAAAATCCGCATCGGCAACCCGGACTCAGCTCTCGTACACGCAGCACAACAATTAAGTGGTGCCACCCACGGCGACACCAGCGGTGGGCAGGCCACAGTCGCCGGCAGTGCCGCGCCCACCGTCACCCAGGCCGTAGCACCAGCGCCTGGAAACAGCGCGCTATCGTCTGGTGTAGGGCCTGTACCAGGTGCGAGTCTTGCTTCTTCTATTGGTGCACCGGGGATCGGCGGAGTTCCGCACGCCTCAGTCATAGGTACTACCCAGAGGGGAGGTGGCGCCGTCCCCGTTGCCCGTCGGGCAGGTCAGGGTGCAGGAGCAGGCCGCGGAGGTACCAAGAAGACCGCCACCAATCCGAGGCGCGCCGTCACGCGCCCGGCAGCTGTAGCCGGGCGAGGCTCATCCATAGCTGGGCCATCCCGGCCCACAACCGAGCGTCCGAAGAAAGGCGGGCGTGTAGCAAACGGCTTTGGTGCAGGTGTTTCCAGTGGCGGTGTAGGTGCTGCGGGAACAGGTACCGGTAAGCTCCCGAACCTGTCAGAGGTCGGAGGAAAAGGTGGTGGTTCGGCTGGCGTGCCACGCGGAAGCCTGGGAACAGGCAGCGCCAGTAGTGGTGCCGGTGGCCGTTCTGCAGGTGGCTTCGGCCGCGGCATGATGCCCGTGGGCATGGGAGCACACAAGGATCGGAAGAAGTCCCGGGCAGTGAAAACCGTCCTCTCCGAGTTGGAGCAAGACGCCAATACCAAAGCAATCCTCGGAGAGACGCCACCCATGGTCCCCGGCACCATCGGCGCATGGGCGAGGAACTAATCACCTACACAACAAAAAATCACGCTCCTACCCGGTAAGGGAGGAGCGTGACGCATGTTCGCGCGCTTACAGCACGGGCATGAACACGAACCGGCGGATGCCCTCGACGTCGACGGGCGTGGCCCGCACACCGAACACCTCTTGGATGCATTGCGGTGTCAATACGTCGCTCGGCGCCCCAAAACAAACGGATTTACCCTGGTCAAGTAGGAGAACATTGTCACAGTATCGGGCGGCGAGGTTGAGATCGTGGAGAACGAGGACCGTCGTCTAGCCGGCGTTTTTGATCAGCTCCAGAAGATCGAGTTGAATCTTCAGATCGAGGTGTTTCCCGGCTCGTCGAGGAGCAAAAAATCCGTGTCCTGGGCAAGCGCCCGGGTAATCGCCACTGGCTGCCGCTCACCGTCTGATAACTCCGTGGTCAGGCATGCTTTCTTATGGGTGAGATTGGTGGTCTGCAGCGCCTCCTCCACCCGCCGCGCATCCTCGGCGCTTTCGATAGCCGCGTACCCGCGCCGAAACGGGAGCCTGCCCAGCGCAACGGAGTTGCGCACGGGGAGGGGAAGCCCCGCCTCGTCTGCTTGTGCGACGACCGCGACGGTCATAGCGATGTCGTGCCGCGTCATGGAATGAGGCGGCGTGCCCTTGTATTCGATGGTGCCGCCTTCGATGGGTAGCGCGCCGATGAGTGCCCCTATGAGCGTCGATTTCCCGGAACCGTTGGGGCCGGTACACGGTAGTGATGGCGAATTGCCACCGTGCGAGCTCCACGAGGTCCACGGATACTCCTAGCTGCTAGTTTTCGGCGGTGCGCGTCGGGTTGGCGTGCTGCCGTTACGGTTTGGGTAGGGGCCGCCGGTGGGGCGGCCCCTCTCACCCTAATAGTCGGATTTTTGTGAGCAAAAGTGCCGCGTGGGGGTGGACAGCGGGATAGTCGGGGGTTCTACAAACGAATGAACCCCCGGTCACAGCCTTTCCGTCGGCTGGGATCGGGGGTGATGTGTCTGCGGGGCAGTGCGCCCGTTGTGGCGAGTTATGCCGGGCAGCTCACCTTCACGTCGAAGGGGATAGCGGTGGACTCATCGTCGTCGTAGTGACCCTCACCGGTGATCGTCCAGGTGGAGCCGTCCTTGGTTACCGTGGCGGCGTTTTCCTGCGCGTCGGTGAGTTCAAACTCCTTGTCGTTTGCGCGCTCCACCGACAGGCCGGTCAGGCGTGGCGTGCCCTCGGGATCGGTGATCTCAACCTCGAGCTCATCGCGCTCGGCGTTATCGGACTTGTCGCCCGCGTCGATGTTCAGCTCCTGCTGGCCACCGTCGGTGTCGAGGGTGCAGTGGACGGGCGTGAACGTGCCCGAAACCTGCTTGCCGTCGATGGTGATGGACGGGGCTTTCTCGCTGGATGCGGCCGCTGCCGAGGACTCGGATGCGTCGTCCTTGTCGTCATCCTTGTCGTTGTCGCGCGCCGTGGTGTTGGCATCCTTGTCCGTGGTGACCGTGGTGGCCGGGGCGGTCTCGGTCACAGTCTCCGTCTCGGATCCGTCGCCACACGCGGTCAGTCCGAGTGCCAGGGTGGCAGTGGCGAGAACGGCGGCCATCTTCTTCGTCACGTTCATAATGTCAACCTTCCAATTTGTGAAAATGTGTTCAACACCAATCTATAGAAGATACCTAGCAAGTGCAAAGTATTGTCCGCGAAAAAACCTTTGGGTGGGTGTTTGTTTCTGGGGTGCCGTTCCTGGGGTGAACGCGGGAGGGAGTGTGTCTGTCCTGTGGCTGATTCCGGTCGTGGCTGCGGGGGAACTATTGGAATTGTCTGTGAGGGGGAGTATCCTAACCACCGAAGTGTTCATTTCACGGTAGTGAACGGGAATCCCGGTGCGACCCGGGAGCGATCCTCGTCACTGTGTGGCTTCAACGTGGGCTTCGGCCCGCGCCTGAGACTTTGGAAACGGTGTGCACGTCCTGCGTGGGGCATCGTTGGTCACTGCGGTCGCTTGCGACGCGTGGGAAGGCTGAAAGGTTATCGGGTCCGCGCGACTGCGCGCGGGGAGGGGCTAAGCCAGGAGACCGGCTACCGGCGGAGGGCGCTTTGGTAAGAAACAATTCAGTTTGTGACTGGCGAGGTACCGGTTACCGGAATTCATAAAGGACACCAATCCTATGCATATTGCAGAGGGCTTTTTGCCTGTTGAGCACTGCGTTGGGTGGGCCGTAGCGGCGACGCCGTTTGTGGTCTACGGCGCTTACAAAGTGCAAAAACAAATTAAGGAAAAGCCGGAAACGGCAATGCTGCTCGGCGCAGCGGGCGCATTCAGCTTCGTGCTGAGCGCCATTAAAATGCCGTCGGTGACGGGATCCTCATCCCACCCGACGGGTACGCCTCTGGGGGCGATCCTCTTCAAACCGCCGGTCATGGCGGTGCTTGGTGCCATCGTGTTGCTCTTCCAAGCGCTGCTTCTCGCCCACGGCGGAATCACAACATTGGGCGCAAACATCTTCTCCATGGCGATCGTCGGCCCGTGGGTGGCCTACGGCGTATTCGTGGGGCTGCGTAAGTGGAACCAGACTGCGGCGGTGTTCCTCGGCGTGTTCCTTGCCAACGTGGGCACGTACGCCACGACGGCGCTGCAGCTCGCACTCGCACACCACGAGGGTGGCCTCCTGCAATCCGCCGGCACCTTCCTCGCACTGTTCGCCCCGACCCAGGTGCCGCTGGCCCTGGTGGAAGCGATCATCACCGTCATCATCATTAAGACGCTGGAGAAGGTCGCCATCCCGGAGCTGACATCCCTGGGCTTCCTGCGCCCTGCTCATACGTCCGCTCAGCGCGCACAGGAGGTCACGGCGTGAAAACCAGGAATCTAATTCTTTCCATTATCGCCATCGTCTTCCTCGTCGTTCTGCCGTTCTTCGTGGCGGGCAACGATGCTGACTTTGGTGGTGCCGACGACAAGGGCGGCGACCTCATTGAGCAGGAGAACCCCGGCTACGAGCCGTGGTTTGAGTGGCAGCCGGAGCTTCCCGGCGAAGTCGAGTCCGGACTGTTCGCCCTGCAGGCTGCGCTAGGCGCTGGCTTCGTAGGCTACGTGCTGGGCTTCTACAAGGCACGTCGCAAGAACGTGACGGAGTCGGGTGCAGTTTCCACCTCCAACAGCGTCACCGGATCGGGAGACGCGCCGCTGACGAGCGTCGAGTAGCCCGATGTTTGAGCTCGAAGCGGCGGCTGCGAGCTCGCCTATCTCCCGTGTACCAACGGCGGAGAAAATGCTCCTGTTCGTCGGGCTCACGGTCTGCGCCGTCGCGGTTAATCCCACCGTGGTGGCCGTGCCGTTGATCATCAGCTTCTTCTGGGCTAGGCCCCCACTGAAGCTCTATCTCCCGATCCTCGGTTTCAACGCAGTCTTCGTGGGTGTGGGAATGTTGGCGCTGGTGTGGAACCTCACCAGCCACGGCATTGTCTACGTCCCCGGCGGAGCATCTCACGCCGCGTCCGTGTGGTGGCGCTGTGTGGTGGCAGCCTCTGGAACTCTGCTGTTCGCCTGCACAACGCCACTGTCGGACATCATCTCCTGGGCGCGACGCGTCCACGTCCCCGTCAGCCTCACCTACGTGGTGCAGATCATTTACCGGATGGTCGGCGCCCTGTGGCAAACATCGGTGAGTATGCGGGATGCGGCCGCGCAGCGCCTGGCAGAACGCACGTTCTCCACGCGGATTCACTCCACGGGGCTCATCGGGGCCTCCCTTTTCGTCGTCGCCTTTATGCGTGCGCGCTCGATGCAGGAGGCTCTGGAGCTGCGGGCGGATCCGCTGGATATTAAAACTTTTCATTCCTACGCGCCGGCACGGCCCCTGCGGTTGGTCCTCATCGGGCTGGTGCTGGTTGCGGTTAGTGTGCTAGGCGTTACGGTATGAGCCTTCAAGGTACCAACATTCTTGTCGACGCCGTCCTGGACGGTCTCGACGTCTCCGTTACGGTGGGCTCCCGGCTGGGCATTGTGGGGGCAAACGGATCCGGGAAAACCACCCTCTTCCGTGTTCTCGCCGGTGCCCTCAAACCTTCCTCCGGCAGCGTGCTTGTTGACGGCACAGCGCTCGACTACTCCCGCAAGGGTCGCACGGCCCACCGCGAGAAGGTACAGCTTGTTTTGCAGGAACCGGACGCGCACCTGATTTCCACGTCGGTGGAATCGGATGTCTGCTTCGGTCCCATGAATCTGGGCCTGCCTCAGGATGAGGTGCAGGCGCGGGCGCAATCGGCAATGGAGCAGCTCGGAATCGCGGATCTCGCTCACCGCGTCCCGCACCAGCTCTCCTTTGGACAGAAGAAGCTCGTTGCGCTCGCCGGGGCGCTTGCTATGCAGCCGCGCTATATTCTCCTCGACGAGCCGACGGCAGGCCTCGACTACTACGCGGCAGATCTGCTCACGCAGGCACTGAGTCGCATTGAAAACGTGGGGATTATCTTCACCACCCACGAGATCGATTTCGCCTACGAGTTTGCCGATGAGATACGCATCCTTCACAAAGGCACCCTGCATCCGTGGGGCCTGGAGCTGCTTCCCGCAGCCCACCTGCGGTTGCCGTGGGCGCCGGTGGTGAGCGATGCACTTGGGCGAGCTGTGCGTCGTCCCGAAGACGTATAAAAAATAGACATCGGCCGCAGGTGTCAGTGTGAGTACTGACACCTGCGGCCTTGTGCTGCTTATGCTCTGCCGATATCTTTCTCGCTCGGTCTTTCTTTGCGGGCTCGTGGAGGCGTTAGTGCATAAGCGCGCGTTCGCGCTTGCCGACGATCACCATGAGAATGACGGGACCACGACAACGCCGAGGAGGAACAGGTAGGTGACGTTCCACCCGAAGTTGTGGATGAGCAGTCCCACGCCGGAGGATGCCAAGGTGGTACCCAACAGGTAGCCGAACAGGCCGGTGAACCCGGCAGCAGTGCCCGCAACGTTGGCGGGCGACAGGTCGATGGCCTGCAGACCGATGAGCATGACCGGGCCGTAGATGAACCCGCCGATGATGGCGATGAGGAGATAGAACAGCCACAGCAGGGCGGTCGGCGGGAGCTGCCAGTAGGCAAACAGGGCGATTCCGACGACGACGAGGGCGAGGATGCCTGCGCCGGAGCGCCAGCCGTGGAACACCGTGTCTGAGAGCCACCCGATGAGCAGCGTGCCGAGGATGCCGGCAAGCTCGTAAACAGCGAAGCCGATGATGCCGTCGGAAATATTGGCGGTATCGGTGCGCTCGCTGAGGTAGATCGGGATCCAGTTGAGCACGCCGTAGCGCACCGTGTAGATGAACACATTGGCCAGCGCGAGCATGACAATGATCGGGTTGGTCAGCACGTGGTGGGTGACCACCTGCAGCCACGTGCCCTCGGCGGTGTCGACGCTCTCGACCTTGGCGGGATCGTCGTGGTATTCCTCGATCGGGGGCAGGCCGATTGCCTCCGGGCGGACGCGGATTAGGAGGAAGGCGATGACGGCGATGGTGAGGGCGACGATGGCCGGCACGTAGAAGGCCGGGCGCCAGTCGGCCTCGTCTGTGGCGAACGTCGTGAGTGCCCACGCGGAGAGGAACCCGAGTCCGCCACCGCCGACGTTGTGGGCGCAGTTCCAGATGGATGTCTTCCAGCCGCGTTCACTGGTGGAGAACCAGTGCACAAGCACGCGGCCAGACGGAGGCCAGCCCATGCCTTGGAACCACCCGTTGATGAACATGAGGGTGGCGAACAGGGTAATGGATCCCGGTGATCCCGGGGACGGAGGCAATGAACAGGTTCATCACCGCAGACAGGGCGAGCCCCAGTGGCATGAAGTAGCGCGCGTTGGAACGGTCCGAGAGCATGGCCATGAAGAATTTGCTCAACCCGTAGGCGAACAGTACGGCGTTGGCAACGATGCCGATGCCGACGGCATTCATGAGGCCGTGTTCCTTCAGGATGGCGGAAACGAGCGAGACGTTGTTCCTGATGAGGTAGAACGCCGCGTATCCAAGGAAGATTCCCATGAAGACGTTGAAACGCCATGTCTTGTATGTTTTGTCGAGGCGCTCCTCGGGGATGCGGGGTGCAGCCGGGGGCGCGGAGCGGAATGACATAGGGCCCCTATCACCGAAAATACACTTACCTACCGGAAAGTAGGTTACTTATCCGTAGTGTATTTGCAGGCGACGGCAATAAAAAGTAATGGGGGTGGTCGTTCCGATTGTTGATTGCATTATAAACCGGAAAACGCCAGTACATTACGAGGAAATGTCATTGAGGTTAAATTTAGATTAACCCCTCGCTAGAGCCCTAAAACCGTTCGGTGGGCGAAAGACATGGCGAGCAGCCCGCCCCCGATGTGCGCACCCGCGAACCAAAAAAGAGCGCGCCACTGATGTTTTTGGATGAGGAGTCCTGTCTCCTTGGCAAGCGTCGACCACGTAGACAGCGCCCCAGCGAGCCCGGTGGCCACAAGCGCAGGGTGGAAGGAAAGGAGCGTCGACAAGCCGAGAACATAGCAGGCGACAAGGTTGGCGACGAGCACACCGCCGCGGCTGCCGAGCCACCGCGTGCAACCGTAACGCAGGAGACCACCGATGGCTCCCCCGACGAATACTCCGAGCGCGGTCAGCATGTGCGCCTCCGAATAGCGTCCCCCGCAAACCAAGCGGCAACACAGATAACAGCGGAAGCAAAGAGGTACAGCGCCGAGCGGTCGGTGAAGCTGATGAGCATGTACGTGGAAAACGAGGTGAACCCGCCGAGGAACCCCGTCGACCACCACGCGGGCGAGGGCTTGGCGCCGATGAGGAGGCACCCCACGGCGTTAATCGCCACGAGGGTGAGCGCATCACCTGCGGGCAGCGCGGTGAGCGCGTAGCGGGCGAGCGCACCGAACCCAGCAGCGAGCGCAATTGTCAGTTTTTCCACACGTGACAACCTACCACGGGGCAGCGGCGAGCCCCCCCAGGTAGGCAGCGAGGTTGCCGAGCGCCAGGTTCGCGCCTAAATAGAACGCAAACAGAAGGTAGCGCCCGGATTTGAGTTCGCGGCCGAGCTCCGCAGCAAGCGCCGGCCACGTGGATAACGCCGCAGCAACACCGGCCGTCACGATGAGGTTGAGGGCACCGTGCGTGGTGCCCGCCCCGACGAGGAAACACGCCAGCGAATTCGCCATCGCGATGCCCCAGAGGTTCCCGAGCGCGCTGGTCAGCACGTAGCGGATGATGCCCCCGGCGAACCCGCCGGCGGCGACGATGAGGAAACTCCAGCACACCACGGCTACGCCTCCGCTTTCTCGTGGGCGCGGCGCAGATGGTCATGGACGACGTCGCCTAAAAACCACGCGCCGAGGCAAAAAATTACCTCGCTTACCAGGTAGGCGGCGCTTTCTGCTTGGTAGGTCATGACGAGGTAGGTGGAATAGGAGGAAAACCCGCCGAGGAACCCAATCGTCCAAAACGGCCCCGGCTTCATCGCACCGATGGCGAAACATCCGCAGATGTTGATCAGCGTGACGGTGACGAAGCTGGGGCCGAGGAGGAGGACGGTGCCTTGCCGCGCCATGGAGCCGAGGGCTGCGCCGCATCCGACGATTAGCGCATTTTTCAGGCTCATGGCGGGAAGGAAATCACGTCCATTCTGGTATGTGGCGGGCGTTGAACTCTTCCACGGAGGCGGGATCCTTCCGCAGCAGCGGGTCGAAGTTCAAATAGTCCTTGGTTTCTCTTGCTACAAGTCCTGATAGTAGCAAAAGGCCGATGAGGTTCGGAATCGCCATGAGGCCGTTTGCGATATCGGCGAGAACCCAGGCCACCTGGATCTCGGAGATCGCGCCGACGAACACGACGCAGGTGAAGATCATGCGGTAGGGAAGTGAGCCGTGCATGCCGACGAGGGCGATGAGGCAGCGCTCGCCGTAGTAGGCCCACGCCACGATGGTGGAGAAGGCGAAGAACATGGTGGACACGGAGACGATGGTTCCGCCCCAGTGGCCCGGTAGTCCACGTGAGAAGGCCTCCGCCGTCATGGACCCTGCCTCGCTGGCTCCCATCGTCCACGCGCCGGTGGTGATGATGGTGAGGCCGGTGAAGGTGACCACGACGAGCGTGTCGATGAAGGTCTGCGTCATGGAGACAAGTCCCTGGCGTACGGGGTGGTTCGTCTGCGCGGCGGCGGCGGCGATGGCGGCGGAGCCCATGCCGGACTCGTTGGAGAAGATGCCGCGGGCGACACCCATCTGCAGGGCGACCATGATCGTGGAGCCAACAAACCCGCCGGTGGCGGCGGTGCCGGTGAACGCGTCATGGAAGATGAGCGCCAGCGCGCCGGGGATGCCGGAGGCGTTGGCGATAAGCACGACGGTGCCGCCGGCGATGTAGATGATGATCATGAGCGGGACGAAGGCGCTGGTCACCCTGCCAATCGTTTCGATGCCGCCGAGGAGCACCATGCCGATGAGGAAGAACAGGATGACACCCGTGGCCACGGGTTCGAGGCCGAAGGCATCGTGCATCGCCACGGCGACGGCATTAGCCTGCGTGAGGTTGCCGATGCCGAAAGAGGCGATCACGGCGAAGATACCGAAGGCGAGAGAAAGTACCACGCCCTTCCTTCCGCCGATGCCTTTGCGCAGGTACTTCATGGGGCCACCGAGGATGTGCCCGGTGGAGTCTTCCTCGCGGAAGCGGACGCCGAGGTAGGCCTCTGTGTATTTACTTGCCATGCCGACAAGTCCGGTGACCCACATCCACATGAGCGCGCCGGGGCCACCGATAGACAGGGCGGTGGCGACACCGACGATGTTGCCAACTCCGACGGTTGCGGCGAGGGCGGTGGTGAGTGCCTGGTAGTTGGTGATGTCGCCTTCGCCGGTCGGATCGCCGGGGTCAATGAGCCCGTGCCTAAAGGCGACGATCATCTTTCTGAATTGCAGGCCGCGTAGCCGAATTGTCAGCCACAGGCCGGTTCCCAAGAGCAGTGGGATGAGGAGTAAAGGGCCCCACACCACTGAATCCACGGAGTTTAAGGTGTCCATGATGGATTCCATCTGAGCCCTCCTTTATTGTGCAGTCATTATGTAGTTAATCTTTTCTTAGGGGAGAAAAGATTGGGAATATTTTCCAGTGGCGTGCCCGTTTTGCCAATTAGTTGAACACATTTTTCCCTCATGCGGGGGTAATCGCTGGTGTGACGGGAGTCCGGATGTGCGAACGGGGGGAATGCTATCGCGGGCCGTCGCCTCCACCGCAGTGTCGCCACTCTGCCGCCTCGTCTGCGTCGCCTCCGCTCCGGCGTCGCCACGCTGCCGACAGCGCCACGGGGAAGCCAACTATTGGAGGGTAAGGCCGGGAAGGCAGGGTGCACGTTCCGGCCGGGGTGGAGCGGCGCGGTATTGCTGCAAAAAGTAAAGAAACAGGCCAAGATGGAAGGTGAGACCAAAACGACGGTATGCCAGACGGCACGCCCCGAGACGGCGGCACCGGAAAGCGGCCGGAAAGTGAAGGAGAAACGATCACATGGCGCACGAAAGAGCAGGCCAGCCCGCACGTGAGGAAGACCTCATCGATGTTGAGGCCGTGACCAAGGCCTACTACAGCAACAAGCCGGACCCCGAAAACCCCGACCAGCAGGTCAGCTTCGGTACCTCCGGGCACCGCGGTTCCAGCCTGGATACCGCCTTCAACGAGGATCACATCCTCGCCACCACGCAGGCGATCGTGGAATATCGCGCGAAGGAGCACATCGAGGGCCCCGTTTTCATCGGCCGCGACACCCACGCCCTGAGTGAACCGGCGATGCTCACCGCGATGGAGGTTCTGCTGGCCAACGATGTGGAGGTGCTTGTCGACGACAAGGGTGCCTACACCCCGACCCCTGCGGTCAGCCACGCGATCCTGCAGTACAACAAGGAGCTTCCCGGCGGTGTGACCGGCACCGACGCGAAGCGCTCCGACGGCATCGTCATCACCCCCTCGCACAACCCGCCCCGCGACGGTGGTTTCAAATACAACCCGCCGACGGGTGGCCCGGCAGGCACGGATGCGACGGACTGGATCGCCGACCGCGCCAACGAACTGCTCCTCAGTGGCCTTGCGGATGTCAAACGCGTCTCGGTGGAATCGGTCACCGATCAGCGCGCGCAGGCCTTCGACTTCCTCGGCCACTACGTGGAGGATCTGCCCCATGTGGTGGACCTGAAGGCCATCGCGGATTCGCAGATTTCCATCGGCGCAGACCCCATGGGCGGTGCCTCCGTTGACTACTGGGGTGCGATCGGCGAGCGCTACGGCCTCCACCTCACGGTGGTGAACCCCGAGGTCGATCCCACCTGGCGCTTCATGACGCTCGACACCGACGGCAAGATCCGAATGGACTGCTCGAGCCCCAATGCCATGGCCTCCCTCATCCACAACCGTGACAAGTACGACATCGCCACGGGCAACGACGCGGACAGTGACCGCCACGGCATCGTCACCCCCGACGCGGGACTGATGAACCCCAACCACTACCTCGCCGTCGCCATCGAGTACCTGTTCAGCCACCGCCCCGGCTGGTCCGAGTCGACCGCCGTGGGCAAGACGCTCGTCTCTTCTTCGATGATCGACCGCGTCGTCGCCTCGCTGGGGCGCACGCTCGTCGAGGTCCCCGTCGGCTTCAAGTGGTTCGTCCCCGGGCTTATCGACGGTTCCATCGGTTTCGGTGGCGAGGAATCCGCCGGTGCATCCTTCCTCCGCACGGATGGCACCGTGTGGTCGACGGATAAGGACGGCATCATCCTTGACCTGCTCGCCTCGGAGATCCTCGCCGTCACCGACGAAACCCCGTCGAAGCGCTACGCCGCCTTCGCCGAGAAGTTCGGCGCGCCGGTCTACGCCCGCACAGATGCCGAAGCCAACCGTGAGCAGAAGGCAATCCTGAAGAAGCTGAGCCCCGACCAAGTGACGGCAACGACGCTGGCTGGCGAGGAGATCGTCGAAAAGCTGACGGAAGCCAAAGGCAACGGTGCAGCCATCGGTGGTCTCAAGGTCGTAACCGAGAACGCCTGGTTCGCCGCCCGCCCGTCCGGCACTGAGGACAAGTACAAGATTTACGCCGAAAGCTTCAAAGGTGAAGAGCACCTGAAGAAGGTGCAGTCCGAGGCTCAGGAGCTTATCTCACGAGTTCTTGGCAATAAGTAACTAGCATCCTGTGAATTCACCCCGGATTCTCCCGGGGTGAATTGCATTTGATAGCCCCTGTTATATATTAGTTGACGTGACCACGTCCAAAATTCTCGCCGTCATCTCCGCAGTGTGCCGATTTGGGCTCGCTGCGGTGTGGCTTATCAGTGGCTACCTCAAGTTCATTGATCCCGTGGAAACCAAGAAATCAGTCGAGGCCTACGAGCTATTCCCCGTAGATGTTGCCCAGATGATAGGCACGGTTTTGCCTCTGGCGGAACTTGCCCTCGGGGTCCTCTTGCTGCTGGGGGTATTTCTCAGGCCTGTGGCAGCCGTTTCCGCACTCATGTTTGTGGGATTTGCTATCGGCATCGCCTCGGCGTGGGCACGGGGCTTAACCATTGACTGTGGTTGCTTTGGCGTGGGTGGGGAAAATCCCGATGCAGGCGCAGGAACGTACATGTTAGGCATAGGAAAAGACATCCTCTTCCTTATCATGGCGGCGTGGACCGTGAAACGTCCGTTTGCGCGATGGGCCGTCTATGCTTGACCGTAACCAGGCACCTTGTGCTGACTACAGCATCTGTAATGCAATAATAGACCGCAAAAGTTAGTAAAACATTCGATGAAGGAGACTATCGTGAGCACTACGAGGGTAAAGAACCCAAACGAGAGGGGCAACGGCTTTATTTGGGCCCTGGTCATCCTTGGCTTGGTTATCGCAGTCGTTATCGGGTACATACTCTTCACGGGAAGGACAGCTCAGACGGAAAAGGTCCTCGATGGAGTAGACGTACAAGACGTTGCCTTTGATGTTCAGTACCAAGACAACGCCATCAAGCTGGTGGGCAAAGACGCCACCGAGGACACTCCCCAGATTGACCTGTATGAGGACTATTCCTGTAGCTACTGCGCCAAGCTCGCTGCACGCTCCGATGGGGACATGAAGAAGGCTGTGGAGGACGGCAAGCTCGTGGTGAATATCCGCTCGCTTAACTTCCTCGACCGTGGCCAGGATGGGCACTCCACGCTCGCCGGCGCTTCTGCCGATGCGCTCGCTCAGGCCGGTGATGCCAAGGCGTACTGGACTCTGCGGACAACCCTGCTGGAAAAGCAGGAGGAGATTTACGGTAAGTGGCAGGCCGATAACATGGCCGATGTCTCTGAGGCTCTCGGGGCCCCCGCTGACGCGGTGAAGGCTATCCGCGACCGCTCCAACATTGAGCATTACAAGCAGGTGGCTACCGAGAACGCTGAGAAGCTCAAGGCGGCCGATCCTAAGGGGCAGGTTTCCACGCCGCGCGTGCTGAAGGACGGCGTCGACGTCGAGCTGGATGAAAACTGGGTGGACGAGGTTTCTGCCAAATAGGTAAACGTCCGAACCGGATCTGACAAAGGGGGCGCCATTGTACGCCTCCTTTTTTGGTAACTACCTGGCGATTTGTCCTATCCCCCCGCGCGCCTGTATATTAATTCTCGTTGCGAAAATCGCAGCTTAGGGGCTATGGCGCAGCTGGTAGCGCACCACACTGGCAGTGTGGGGGTCACGGGTTCGAATCCCGTTAGCTCCACTGAGTAAATCCCCAGGCCTTATGGCCTGGGGATTTTGCTATTTGTGGCGGCGGTAAGCCTGATATGTGGGGCGGATTCAGGGCAGTTGTGGCACACATTGTGTTACAGCGTTACGCCGGATACCGGGAGGGGGAAGCGGGGCTGTTGCGGGGTGACACCACGGAGAAAGCGCTCGACCGGGGTGGTCGAGCGCTGACGTATACCTAGAGGTCAAGGCGGTTAAGTGGTGGGTGGTACCTCGCCTTCCATAATCACGCGGCCTTCCGCGTCCGACCAAGTGAATGTTGCGTACGCTTTTCCTGAGCGGGTGGCCGTGCTTTCGCCGGGTAGCAGATAGTGGTAGATGACGGCGATGCTGCTATCGCTCGTGCGCGTCACCGTAGGGACGAAGGCGTAGGCGTCGAGTGTCGCCGTGCCCAGGTACTCGCCCCGGTGGAAGAGCATGATCTGGTTCGGCGACGCGCCTGTCGCACCGGGGATTGTCACTATCGCCCAGGACAAATCAGCGCACGGGTCGTAGCCGGACACGATCGCGCTGCTCACGTCCCAGTTCCAGGTAGCTGGTCGCACCTCGTCGATGTGGGCTCGCACGGCAGCGTACGCGTCGGCGTATCCGCACGATTCCGGGCGCGCAGGGGAGGCCTGGGTCTCGGTGACCACCACTGTTTTAACCGCAGTGCTTTGCGGCGTGGGCGCGTCTGTGCTCGTGGTAGCCACCGTCGCGGGAGTCGCCGATTCGGTGAGGTAAGGTGCAGTCTCTGGCGAATTGCTGCACCCTGTGGCTGCGAGGGCGAGGACGCAGGTTGCTACGCCGAGTGTCGCGCGTGTCAGCACGCTCATGGTTTTTCCTTTCCGTTAGCAGGGGCTGGCGTAGTTGTCCACGCTCATCTTGAGCTCACGGGCGTTGCCTTCCCCGCGCGCCTGCGCCGCGCATACACCTGCGCGGTCGGACCCGTAGTTGATAAAGATCGGGTACACGTCCGCGCCGTCGTAGTGTGCGCGTAGCGAGGGGCACGCGCCGGGGCTTGTCGCCTGGGCTCCGGGGTGCCGCGACAGCCCCGCCTGCACCTCGGATCCTGCGTCTTGGCCGGGGTAGACGAGCACCGATTCCACGATGAGGATGTAGCGGCCCCCGGCGCAGGACATGCCCGCACGGTCCGGGGCCGGAGACGTGGTCGTCGGCGTCGGCTTCGGTGGTGGGCACGTAAAGGCTTCGTCAATGAGGCCCCCAGGCGCGCCCAGCCCGGAGAGGAGAGAATCGCTGTAGCAGGGAAGCAGGGATTCCGGGTACTGCCCGTCCTTGTCAATCGCCTTCCACTGGCCATTTTCCCAGTGCGAGGCCCACAGATGGTCGGAGCCGTAGGTGCCCGAGTACTTCCACTCGCCGTCGCAATAGTTCACCGCTTCCTCGCCCGGCGCGACCTTTACGCCGACGCCGGGGGCGCAGCGCTCCTTCATGGAAGGCTCTGCCGTGGCGGTCACCGTCGTTGTCGTCTC
This sequence comes from Corynebacterium sp. HMSC073D01, assembly GCF_001815555.1. NCBI lineage: Bacteria > Bacillati > Actinomycetota > Actinomycetes > Mycobacteriales > Corynebacteriaceae > Corynebacterium > Corynebacterium sp. HMSC073D01. Next base: position 16,771 of record NZ_KV821010.1, read on the forward strand.
GCTGACGCTTTCCGACGCTTCGGTGGTTGCGGTCGCAGCCGTGCTTTCGGTGAGGTAGGGGGCGGGCTCCGGGGAGGAGTTGCACGATGCGAGCCCCAGCCCGGCGAGGAGAATCGTTGCCACTGACAGGAGGCGGCGCATTACAGCCCCATTCTCTTTCCGGCAATCTTGCGGATCGTCCACACCGTTTCCAGGATGGAGAGCATGGCGCACGTGTGGAAGAACGCGAAGGCGAGGTTTGCAATGATCGTCATCAAAAAGTCTGCGCCATCGACGTATTCCTCGATGGCGGAGGAGGAGCTGGTGTCTGCCGTGAACAACGAAATCACCACGTACAGCCAGGCGAGGGAGATGATGACCCAGCCGATCGCCCACATGACCGAGCTGGAGCGTTCCCGCCCGGGGGCCGCTGCGAAGAACGCCTTGTCAATCCGGATGGTCTTGGAATTCGAGGGCTGCTCGGAGTTCCCTAGCTGCACCGTGAAGCCCGATTGCGACTGTGCGGGTTGCTGCTGTTGCGGGGCGGGGGTTTGCCAGGCCGAGGCCGTGTTTTCTCCTGCGGCAAACCGGCGGAACGTGGAGATATCGATGGCGTCACCGCAGTCGAGGGCCGCGTCGTAGCGCTGTCGTCGGGCATCGTCGCCGAAGAGCGAGCGCGCCGTGGTTAGGCGATCGACTTCGGCAGCGTTATCGGCTGGCGTCTCCGCGAGGCGCATGTCTAGTTCGGCTGCGATATCCGAGGTGCTGCGTGCGCGGTCGATGCCGAGGTCGGTGTAAATGTTGTAGGAACTCATGTTTTCTTCCTTCTATTCGATGCACAACGTGCCGTATCTGTAAAAGGTGTCGCGGGCTCCGTCGCTGAGCCCGAGGCTTTCGATGAGGTCCGTGGAGTAGCAGACGTAGCCCGGCAGTGGGTTCTTATCGCCGCCTATGCCCTGCCACGAGTTACCGTCCCAGTACTGCAAGCCTTCGTATCCGGGGACGCCGGAAAGCCCAAAGACGTTCCATTCGCCGTCGCAGAAATGGGAGATGTCCGTTCCCTTGGGGGCCGAGGTGGGCATGTCGCACCGGTCGAGCGGGTTTTCCTGGACAACCGTCTCCGTGACCACTACGACGCTTGTGACAGAGGGGGCAGCGGGTGCAGCTTCGTCGCCCGCGTCGCTTCGTGCCACGGCCCACCAGCCGATACCCACAGCGAGAAGGAGCAGGGCAGCGCCTACGGCCACCCCGCGCCACAGGTTTCGCCTGCCGGATGCGGCTTGTTCGGCACCCCACTGGTTTGGGTACGTCATGAAAAGGTCTCCTCGATTACGTGGACGTCACAAAAAGCATTACGGGCAGAGCTTTACCTTTTTAATGAGCCTTTCTGGAGCGCCGTCTTCCCTCAAACCTGGCTCCTGGAAGCAGGTGGCTGATCCGTTCTGGGAAATGTTTCTGTCGTAGCCGATCCATTTCTCGCCGTCCCACGCGAAAAGAAACTCCCTGTCTCCCTGTATTTCGGGGTCGCGAGGCGACATGAGGGCCCACGTCCCATTGCAGTACGAGACGGTGTAACCCTGCTCCTCTATGTTTCCGAGACCAGGATGGGAACAGTTGGGCGGTGTGGTGAGCCGAATCGCGGCGAACACCCCCACGGCGATAAGAACCACAACTGCCACGACAATGGCGATGAGCTTGACGGGGATGCGACGCGCCGTGCTGGTGTGGGGCTGGCTTTGGCTCTGCTGCGGCATGGCTCTCGTCTGTGGGCCTTCTGGGCCCCGCTGCGGGTTACTGGGTGGTGGTGGAGGCGTGCCCCACTGGCTATCTGGAGGTTTGGCACCCCAACGGTTACTCATGCGTGTCCTTACAGTCGGTGAACGGGTGGTGGCCGTATGCCTCTGGTCCTGGCACTACGGCAGTCCGGTCTTGGCTATAACCGTGTAAAGCCTGTGTTCGAGCTGACAAAAAGAAATGATACGCCTGCCAATCGTGAAAATATAGGGGTGCAGGCGAAGGAGTAAGCTGCAGGTCCCCGCTCGTCCGCGGTGAGCTCCCGTCCCGCGCTGGCTAGAGGGGACGGTGAGCTGTTGAAACAACGCCGGGGGAGGGGCGTCGACAAGCCACAAGGAGAGGCGACAGCGTAGGTGCTATTTCAGTAGACTTGGCTGCATGACTAGAGCACTCATTGTGGACAAAGCGACAGATGAAAATGACAAGAACGGAAAGGTCACGGTAGAAATCCGCTCCGTGGGGGAGGAGTTTTTGGGCGAGGGCGACACGGTCATCGCCGTCAGCCACTCGGCCCTCAACTACAAGGACGCGATGGCGCTCGAGGGCGATCGTGGCGTGGCCCGCATCTTCCCGCTCGTTCCGGGGATCGACGCGATCGGCACGGTCGAGTCCACCACCGCAGAGGGGTTCGCAGAAGGTGACCTCGTCGTTCTTAACGGTGCAGGGCTCGGCGAGTTCCGTCACGGTGGGTATCAGGATCGCGTTCGCGTCGATTCTGCTTCACTCATTGCGGCGCCAGAAGGATGGACGGCGAAGGATCTCGCGGCGGTGGGAACCGCAGGTTACACGGCGGCGCTGTCTGTGCTTGGGCTCACCGATCAGGGAGTGCGTCCGGAGGACGGGGAGATCCTCGTCACAGGCGCAACCGGTGGCGTGGGTTCGGTGGCGCTCATGCTGCTGAAGAAGCTCGGGTACACAACGGTGGCCTCCACCGGGCGCAAGGATGAGTTGGGTGACTACCTCACCGGCCTCGGTGCGGCACGTGTGATTGACCGTGCTGAGCTCGCGGAGAAGGGGAAGCCTCTGCAGAAGGCCACCTACGCCGGCGCGATTGACTGCGTCGGATCGACCACGCTGGCCAACGTTCTTGCGCAGGTTTCCTGGGGCGGAACCGTGACGGCGTGTGGCCTCGCGCACGGTGCTGACCTGAAAACGACCGTTCTTCCCTTCATCCTCCGTGGCGTGAAGCTCGTGGGAATTAACTCCGTGGATGCCCCGAAGGAGCTACGCCAGCGCGCCTACGACCTTCTGGCGGAGCACCTTGACCTGGCTGTGTTGCACGAGGCCACAACGACGGTCACCCTCGAGGAAGTCGCTGAGGCAGGCAAGAATCTGTTCGCCGGTGGCATTCACGGGCGCACGATTGTTCAACTTTAAGCGCTCTTCTATGCAGGTAGGCTGGTTTAATGTAAGAATGGGAGTATGAGCGATACTCCCATTGTGGCCCTCACTGAGGACCAAGCATTAGAAAAACTGCAAGGTAATAGTTTTGGACGGATCGGCGTCCGCCACAACGATGACGTTGAGGTGCTGCCACTTAACTACGTCATCGAGGATCGGAAAATCTACTTCCGCACTGCGGAGGGGACCAAGCTGTCCCTCATCGCCGCGAATCCCCGAGTGGCGTTCCAGACAGACGAGGTCGGCGTGGATAGCGCATGGTCTGTGCTGGTCAAGGGATCCGCCACACGGGTCACCTCGACAGAGGAAGAGAACCACGCCGAGGGACTTGGGCTGGAGCCGTGGGTTCCCACACTCAAGTACAACTGGGTCCGCATCGATATCGAGTCCATTGAAGGGCGTGCCTTCGACCTCGGCCCGGAGCCCGCGCGGTACTAGTGGCAGCAGACACGTTTTCCAAAACACCCCGCGAACCCGGTGCCGCTGGTGCCGAGGCTGCGGGCTTGCGCTGGCTCGCCGAGGGTTCTGACTGCGTGGCGGACGTCATCTCCGTGACGGACACCACGCTCGTCACGCGTCGTTACAGCCCTACCCCTGCTACCGCAGCAGCGGCAGAGGAGGCGGGGCGACAGCTGTACGCCATCCACCGCGCAGGGGCGCCGTCATTCGGCTGCCCGCCGGAAGGGTGGGACGGTCCGAACTACATCGGCACCCAGCGCCAAGAATGCACGCCGCGCGACACGTGGCTGCCCTTCTACGCAGAGCAGCGGGTGTTGCCCTTCGTCCGGTCTGCGGTGGACAACGGCAACCTGGAGGCCGGCGGCGCCCGGGACGTTGAGCGTGCCTTGGAGGCCGCTGGTGCGGCCCCGGCCGACGACGTGGAGCCTGCGGATGGACCCGCGCGCATCCACGGAGACCTGTGGGCAGGCAACCTCCTGTTCACCACGGTGGGGCCACGGTTTATCGATCCGGCTGCCCACGGCGGTCATCCCGAGACGGATTTGGGGATGCTCGCGCTTTTTGGGGCGCCGTACATTGACCGCATCTTCTCCACCTACGCAGAGGTTTCGGGTCTTGACCAGGGCTGGACTGAAAGAATTCCGCTGCACCAGCTGCACCCGCTCGCCGTCCACGCAACCACTCACGGCCCGAGCTATGGGGTCGCGCTCGTGCGGGCAGCGCGAGAGGTCATCGCCCTGTTTGGATAGGTGGGCACGGGGCGTTGGCGCACGCCCGCCCCGTTTCGGGGGCGACTAGCGCCACCAGGTGTCGAGGGGCGTGACGGGGAGGTGGCGCTTGTGCTCGTTGATGCGCCAGTGGCGTTCGATGACAGCACTGGCTTCGGGGGAGATCTCCTCGCCACGAAGGTAGGCATCGATCTCAGGGTAGGTGACACCGAGTGCTTCCTCGTCGGGAAGCGCCGGACGATCCTCCTCCAGGTCTGCGGTGGGGACCTTCTTCCACGTACTCTCCGGCGCGCCCATGTGACGGAGGAGCTCAGCGCCCTGGGACTTGTTCAGTCCCCACAATGGAAGGATATCGGAGGCACCGTCGCCGAACTTGGTGAAGAACCCTGTGATGTTCTCGGCGGCGTGGTCGGTGCCGATGACGAGACCACGGTGCTCCCCCGCGACGGCATACTGCGCGATCATTCGCGCGCGTGCCTTCACATTGCCCTTGTTAAAGTCCCCGAGGTGCGCCATCCCGAGGGCTGCAGCCGTGGCATCGGAGAGCGCATCGACGCCCTCCTTGATGTTGATCTCGAGGGTGTGATCCGGGGAAATGAATTCGAGGGCCACGTCCACGTCGTTGGCATCGGACTGGATGCCGTAGGGGAGGCGCACGGCGAAGAACTCGGTGTCAGTTCCGCTCTCCCGCAGCTTTTCGACGGCCATTTGGGCCAGCTTGCCTGCCAGAGTGGAGTCCTGGCCACCCGAGATCCCCAACACATAGCTGCCTAGACCCGTGGAGGAGAGGTAATCGGCGAGGAAAGTGACCCGGGATTCAACCTCTTTTACTGAATCGATTAAGGGGCGGGTGCCCAGCGCTTTTACGATGTTTTTCTGCAGGTTGGGTGTGTTTTCGGTCACGACAATGCCTTTCGTCTTTGGCACAATAACGGTTCATGAATGAGATTAATCGCCCGCAGTCCGGGCTGTTTACGCGTCCGCACGTGGTGGCGCTTATCGCCGCGCTTGGTGGGCTCCTGTTTGGATACGATACCGGGGTGATGAGCGGCGCGTTGCTGTTCATCACACCCGAATTCGATATGACGCCCGTGCAGGAGGGCTGGGTTACCTCCATGCTGCTCGTCGGTGCAGCTGCTGGTGCCCTGTTCGGCGGGCGCATCGCCGATTGGATTGGGCGCCGGATGACTCTCATCGTCGGTGGCATCATCTTCATTGTCGGCTCCGTGTGGTGCGCCATGGCCCCAGGAGTCATGCAGTTGGGTGCTGCCCGCACACTGTTGGGGGTGGCGGTCGGTGCCGTCTCCATCGTGTCGCCGATGTTTATTTCTGAGATGGCACCGCCCTCGGTTCGCGGGCGACTCGTCTCCATGAACTCGCTGGCGATCGTCATTGGCCAGCTCGTGGCCTTCACCGTCAACTCCGCGCTCGCACACACGGGAAACTGGCGGCTCATGTTGCTCCTCGCATTCGTCCCTGGCGCGATGCTCGCCATTGGCATGCTCTTTGTCACAGATACCCCGGAGTGGCTTGCTGCCAAGGGGAACCCAGACAAGGCACGCGCCGTAGCCACGGCGATGGGGATGAAGGAAGGGGAGTACAACTCCTCGGAAGCAACCTCGGCATCCGTGAGTGAACAATTGCAGGCACTGCGCGTTCCGTGGATTAGGGCCGCCGTCATCATTGCCGTGCTCATCGGCGTGACACAGCAGATTTCTGGGGTCAACGCCATTGTCTACTTCGCGCCGACACTCATGAATCAGGTCGGGTTGCCTACTGAAAACGCCGTGTATACCTCCATCATTATCGGTGTTGTTTCGGCGGTGTCGTGTTACGTGGGTCTGAAAATCGTGGACAAGGTCGGGCGCCGTCGGCTCCTCCTCGTGGGGCTTGCCGGCAACGTCACGTCTCTCGTTCTTCTCGCAGTAACTTTCCGATTCGCGCACGGCAGCTTCGCCGTGGCGATGCTGGCCTTGTTCCTCATGGCTGTGTTCATTGCCTTCCAACAGGCCTCCGTCTCGCTTGCCACATGGCTGCTGATCTCGGAAATCGTGCCGTTGCAGGTGCGTGGCTTTGGCATGGGTATCGCCGGGCTCGGCCTGTGGGCTGCTAACTGGGCGGTCGCGCAGTTTTTCCTCCCGCTCGTCGATGCGATCGGCGGGTCACTCACCTTTGGAGCCTTTGCTGTACTAGGCGCTCTCGCGTTTATTTTCGTGCGCGGATTTGTTCCCGAAACTACCGGCAAAACGCTGGATGAGGTAGGGTCAGAGTTCCGCCGGAGGTACCGCGGTTAGAGCCGGGTTTGGAGATTTGACCAAACCTCGCTATCATGGTTCCTCGTGTTCGTACTGGGCCACCGTGGCTCAGTAAATGATGATGCGCAGACGAGAAAGGAGCGCCCAATGAAGGTCCGTAACTCCCTTCGGTCGCTGAAGAAAAAGCCGGGCGCCCAGGTTGTGCGCCGTCGCGGTAAGGTTTACGTGATTAACAAGCGTGACCCGCGATTCAAGGCTCGCCAGGGCTAGAAGCTAGCGGCCTGTAAAGCGCCGTCCCACACGGAATGTGGGACGGCGCTTTTTGTCGTCTCGGTGTCTCCGTGGTCTTCGAGCGGCTGACGCGGAGCTTGGGGCTACGCACCGCATGAGGTTTGGGCAGGAGGGTGGGCTATTGGAAGCCAAAGGCGGGCGTACGTAGCGGAAAGTAGGCGTGCGTGCCGGAAGGTGAACGTACATACCGGAAAGGTGGGTGTACGTAGCGGAGGGCAGATGTTGCGAAAAGCGTCGTGGCTGAACTTTGGGTGGCTCCGGCTGTTGTTCGCGCGTAGCTTTGTTGCTGGCCCTGTCACAGGCCTTGTCGCTGGCGTGGGTGTTGCTATGGCCGGTCGCTTGCCGTGCCACTAGGGTGGTTGCTGGCTCGGCATTGGCTCGGAATTGTCTCGGCAAGGGCTCGCTAGCCACCGACGATTCTGCGGGGGTAGACGGCTCGGGAGATGATGGTGGTTTGGTGCCTTCGTTTGCCGCCGTGTGGGGTGTGACCGTTTTGTGACAAGAATGTTTCGGCGTGTTTTCGCATCCTGTTTACTTCTGTAATCTTCTGAGAAGAGAGTGAACTTCCGTGAAGGGGTGAGGGACCTCACAATCCTCGTTTATAACGATTTGATAACGGTGCTCTCGTTGACCAGCGGTTACGTGAGGCGGAATCGACTCTCTGTAATTTCACTCGTGTAACTCGCGTCAAGATGTAGTGGCTCGGCGGAAAACAACCTGCGAATTTCACTTTTGTAACTACTATATGTAGTAGATATTGCGAAAACTCACCCCAACGGATAGTGTTAGTACCTGTTACGAGCTACAGCCTGGTTCCGGTGCTCAACCACCGGTGTACACCGTGTTTGTAGTTCTGAAGAAGATAAACCTGGATTTGAGTAGAAGGTAAAGCGCGATGTCTATCACCCTGTACACCAAGCCCGCGTGCATGCAGTGCCGAGCAACCAAGAGGGCACTGGATAAGGCCGGCCTGGACTACACCGTTGTGGATATCTCCATGGATGACGAGGCACGCGACTACGTTATGGCTCTCGGCTACCTTCAGGCACCTGTTGTCACCGTCGACGACGATCACTGGTCTGGCTTCCGCCCCGACCGTATTCGTGAGATCGCTGCCAAGGCTGCTTAAGCCGCATCAGCGCGACGTAAAACTTAAAACCATGAGGCCAGCTCCCGCGCGTGGGGCTGACGCGGTGCCACTGTAGTGGCACGGATAATGTGAGCCCGCTTGATAACTTCGACCCAATTCGTCCTTATCGGGCGGGCTTTTCAGTGTGTAATGCAAGCGAAGAAGAGGTGGAAACGAGTCATGCTCGTGGTGTACTTCTCATCGACGACGGAGAACACCCGCAAGTTCGTCGACAAGCTGGGACTACCGAGCGCGAGAATACCGCTCAAGAGGAAGGACCCGGACCTCATCGTCGACGAGCCGTACGTGCTCATTTGTCCGACGTACGGGGGAGGGGTGAGCATGCGCGGCGAGCCACCGAAGCCCGTTCCCGTGCAGGTTATCCACTTCCTCAACAATAAGCACAACCGCGACCTCATACGTGGCGTAATCTCGTCGGGGAACCTGAACTTCGGACCGGACTACGGAACATCGGGAACCGTGATCAGTCAGAAGTGCAAGGTGCCGTACCTTTATCGATTTGAACTGTTAGGAACCCCCGAGGATGTCGAGCACGTCCGCCGGGGAATAGTAGACAATGCTGAAAGGCTAGGACTGAAACCATGAGTGACCTGGGGAAAACAGTAGCGGAACCGGTGATGTCCGGTGAACAGCTGGATTACCACGCCCTTAACGCTCTCCTGAACCTGTACGATGCCGATGGCAAGATCCAATTTGATAAGGACCGGGCTGCCGCTCGTCAGTTCTTCCTCCAGCATGTCAACCAGAACACGGTCTTTTTCCACAACTTGCAGGAAAAGCTCGATTACCTGGTAGATAACGACTACTACGAAAAGGAGGTTCTGGAGAAGTACAACTTCGAATTTATCAAGAGCCTCTATGACCAGGCCTACGGGCACAAATTCCGGTTTAAGACCTTCCTCGGCGCGTACAAGTACTACACCTCCTACACGCTGAAAACCTTCGACGGACAGCGCTACCTGGAGCGCTTCGAGGATCGTGTATGCATGGTCGCGCTCACCCTCGCAGCCGGCGACGAAAACCTCGCACGCAACCTCGTGGACGAGATCATCCTCGGCCGTTTCCAGCCGGCGACGCCGACGTTCCTGAACTCCGGAAAGAAGCAGCGCGGTGAGCCGGTGAGCTGCTTCCTCCTGCGTATCGAGGACAACATGGAGTCCATCGGTCGTGCTATCAACTCGGCACTGCAGCTGTCCAAGCGCGGCGGTGGCGTCGCTCTGCTTCTCAGTAACCTGCGCGAAGAGGGTGCCCCGATCAAGAAGATCGAGAACCAGTCCTCCGGCGTCATCCCCGTGATGAAGCTTCTTGAGGATTCCTTCTCCTACGCCAACCAGCTCGGAGCCCGCCAGGGCGCAGGCGCTGTGTACCTGCATGCACACCACCCGGACATCATGAAGTTCCTGGATACCAAGCGCGAAAACGCCGACGAGAAGATCCGGATCAAGACTCTCTCCCTCGGTGTCGTTATCCCAGACATCACGTTCGAGCTGGCCAAGAAGAACGATGACATGTACCTGTTCTCCCCGTACGACGTTGAGCGTGTGTACGGCAAGGCATTCGCCGATGTTTCGATCTCCGAGCACTACTACGAGATGGTGGAAGATCCGCGGATCCACAAGACGAAGATCAACGCCCGGCACTTCTTCCAGACCCTGGCAGAGATCCAGTTCGAGTCCGGCTACCCCTACATCATGTACGAGGACACCGTGAACCGCGCGAACCCGATCGAGGGGCGCGTCACACAGTCGAACCTGTGCTCCGAGATTCTCCAGGTGGCAACCCCTTCCGAGTACAACGCGGACCTCAGTTACGCCACGGTGGGCGAGGACATCTCGTGTAACCTCGGCTCCCTCAACATTGCGATGGCAATGGATTCGACGGATTTCGCGACGACGATTGAGACCGCCATCCGTGGCCTCACCGCCGTCAGTGAGCAGACCTCCATTGATTCCGTTCCCTCCATCAAGAAGGGAAACGACAACGCGCACGCCATCGGTCTCGGCCAGATGAACCTGCACGGCTACCTCGGTCGCGAGCACATCCATTACGGCAGCGAGGAAGCGCTGGACTTCACCAACGCGTACTTCGCAGCCGTTATGTACCAGTGCCTGCGCGCGTCCAACAAGATTGCCAAGGAGCGCGGCGAGACGTTCACCAAGTTTGACACGAGCGACTACGCCTCCGGTGCGTTCTTCGACCGCTACGATCCGGCGGAGTTCGCTCCCAAGACGGACAAGATCAAGGCGATCTTTGACGCGTCGACAGTGCACGTTCCCACGGCTGAGGATTGGGCAGAGTTGAAGCGTGATGTGATGGAGAACGGCCTGTACAACCGCTATCTGCAGGCTGTCCCACCGACGGGGTCGATCTCTTACATCAACAACTCCACGTCCTCGATCCACCCGATTGCCTCCCGCATCGAAATCCGCAAGGAGGGCAAGATCGGCCGTGTCTACTACCCAGCACCGCACATGGACAATGACAACTTGGAGTACTTCCAAGATGCCTACGAGATCGGCTACAAGGCCATCATCGACACGTATGCGGTAGCAACCAAGTACGTCGACCAGGGCCTGTCGCTCACCCTGTTCTTTAAGGACACGGCATCGACGCGCGATATCAACAGGGCTCAGATCTACGCCTGGACTCACGGCATTAAGACGCTGTACTACATCCGACTCCGCCAGGTTGCCCTCGAGGGAACCGAGGTTGAAGGCTGCGTGTCCTGCATGCTGTAGGGCGAACCAAAACACCCCCGCCGGGCATATCCGTGTTGGATTGTGCTGCCAGGCGGGGGTTGTTTTTCCGTTTTGCAGATGACGTGTGGTCTAGAATTTGCGCTTACTGCGGGGGTAAGTGGCCGGGGCGCGCCCGTCCGCGTTCCCTTTCTCGCAGCAGGCGAGGCACAAACACCACACGGCGTGAGCCGTTACGAGCCATTACTGAGCTGTTACTGATCCATTCACCACGCGGTTATCACACCCACGGTCATCCGGTGTATGGCTATTTGCACACATAAACTCGCCTGCCGTCTTGCGCGTCGGCAGATCGTTGTTTGCCTGCCTACTTGCTCCCCGCAGTCAGTGCGTCGCGTACCTCGGCAAGGATTGCTTGCGCGGAACGCTCCGCCCGGTCGGGGTCGTGCATTGTGATCGCGTTGGCTAGTTCCCTATGCATATGCATGGCCGTCGGATGCGGTACATGTGGCATCCGCCCTGAACGGGTGCGGCCAACGAGGACGGCTGCGATCGTCGGGGCAAGATTAATGAACATCTCGTTGCCACTGCCCTCGAGGAGCAGCGTGTGGTAGCGGATATCCGCGTCGAGGAATTGGTCACTGTTGCCCATGCCGCGGGACCCGAGCTGGTGGATCTTCTCACCGAGGACGCGGAGTTCCTTACGCTGTTCCTCCGTCGCCCTGCAGGCCATAAGCCGGGCAGCGATGGGCTCAATGCCTACGCGGAGTTCTGTGAGGGACAACAACTGATCATCCCGTTCCGTTTCGGAGGCGAGGCGCCAAGAAATAATGTCATCATCGAAAACTGCCCAATTATCCTTGGGTAGAACGGTGATACCCACCCGCCGGGAGGACTTTGCCAGGCCAAGCTGCTCAAGCGCACGCATCGCCTCGCGTGCGACTGTGCGTGATATCGAGTATTTGTCTGAAAGATCCTGAAGTGTGAAGACGGTACCTGGGGCAATCACGCCGGAGACAATGTCTGAGCCGAGCGTGTCCAGAACCGACTCCAATTTCGGCGTGGCCTGATTTGTGCGACGTGACAGGGCCATGGGGGTCTCCTTTATTGGCGGGAGTCAAATAGAAAGTCGAATAGGTAACTGGATAACTAATGATCATCCTATTGCTTTAGTGTCCGAAAATTTTAAAGATCCTACGATTGTCCTCGTATTTTTCTGATGTTTCATTCCTTGGATTACCCCCTAAACGGCTGCTACGTGTAAGAACCAGGGGTGAATACTCCGTCGCGAAGGCTGAAGGTGGGGCCGTAACCTCGGGTTGCTCGCTCCTGCACTTTCATCAACCATCATTGATTTTCGGCGCACGCAGGTGGGGTGTGTGTGCCTGGCGTACGTGACGTAGGTGGGCATGTGTGGCGCAGAGGTGAGAGGAACAGGCGATGGGAGCCGCAAGGGATGAGAGACACCGGGGATGAGGGGGTGATGCGTCGAGCAGGGGGAGGGGGAAACAGGCGAGGCAAAGGGTTGGTTGAATCCGGGTACTATAGAGAAGAAAGTTCGGTTGTCTGAAAGGAATTTGTCAGTGGCATACCAGCACTCACCATCGCCGGCGCAGCACATTGCAAAGCGGGATTTTAGCGCGCCGTTGTCCGGAATTAACTGGAACGAGATTGAGGACGAAAAGGATCAGGAGGTCTGGGATCGTCTGACCGGTAACTTCTGGCTTCCGGAGAAAATTCCGGTGTCTAACGACATTCCGTCTTGGAACACGCTCAATGAAACCGAGCAGATCGCAACCATGCGGGTGTTTACTGGGCTGACGCTCCTGGATACGATCCAGGGCACGGTGGGTGCTGTCTCCCTCATCCCTGATGCCGTCACGCACCACGAAGAGGCCGTCTACACCAATATTGCGTTCATGGAGTCCGTACACGCGAAGAGCTACTCCAATATCTTCATGACGCTGGCATCCACGCCGATGATCAACGACGCGTTCCGTTGGTCGGAGGAGAACGTGAACCTGCAGCGTAAGGGTGAAATCATCCTGCGCGACTACGACGGAAAGAACCCGTACAAGCGCAAGATTGCGTCCACGTTGCTGGAAAGCTTCCTCTTCTACTCTGGCTTCTACCTCCCCATGTACTGGTCGAGCCACGCAAAGCTGACAAATACCGCCGACATTATTCGTCTCATTATCCGTGATGAGGCGGTTCATGGTTACTACATCGGCTACAAGTACCAGCGGATGCAGGATAACCTCAGCCAGGCGGAAAAGGATGAGCTGAAGGACTACACCTACGATCTCACCCTGGACCTCTACGATAACGAGGAACAGTACACCGAGGACATGTACGACGAGCTCGGCTGGACAGAAGACGTGAAGCGTTTCCTCCGCTACAACGCGAACAAGGCGCTCAATAACCTTGGCTACGAGGCTCTGTACCCGTCGGATGAGACCCGAGTATCCCCGGCCATCCTCTCGGCACTCAGCCCGAATGCCGACGAGAACCACGACTTCTTCTCTGGCTCCGGCTCCTCCTACGTCATTGGCGCGGTGGAGAACACGGAAGACGCGGACTGGGATTTCTAAAAGGAACTCGGCACCGCTATCGGGAACCGGCACCTCTATAAAAAACCGGGAGTATCGGAGGCCGGTAGATCCTGAAGGGAATGGAACTCGGGGAAGGGACTCGGGCTTTCCATCCCGAGCCGTGTGCTTGTCTGGTGTGTCGCCCGCTATCGTCCGGGGCGCGTCCCGAGGGCGAGCGGGTGGCACGAAGTGAAAACAGAATCAACCGCCGACGGAGTGCTTTGCTCCGTCGGCGGTTGTGTTGTTTGAGGCTTCTATATATAACGGTATGTGGCTGTGAGCGTTGCCGTAAACATAGCCGTAGACGAATGTGAGGGGCGCGACACTACCATGGAGTCCGTTGAACAATCTGGCCGTATCAACCATTTGATTTACTTAGAGCGGGGGACAACTAAAGCCTTATTGGGGCAACCTTTTTGGCCAGGTTTTTCGGAAGGGAAAAGCGATCCGTCGCGGTTGGGAAAAAAGTGGGACGCACCTACCTGCAGGTTCGTGTCACATTAGTCACACCGGGGTGAAAAACACGGGGTTGAAGTGAATTTTTGGGGCTCTCTGGGCACTGGAAAATGTGGGGGGCATTGGATTAAAGTTCAAAGAAGTATGAAACGAAAGCTGTCGCGGTGTGTAGCTAGTTGCACACCACGGCGCTAAGTCAGGAGGAACTAATGACCGCTGTTGCGCCAAGGGTTGACCGTCCGGTCGCACCCGAACGGCCACTTCCGCACGGTACCGGTCGTAGGGGCAATATCTTCTGGGAATTGCTCACCACGACGGACCACAAAATGCTGGGCATTATGTACATCGTCATGTGCTACGTATGGTACGTGATCGGTGGCATCATGGCCCTTCTTATTCGTGCTGAGCTGTTCCACCCCGGAATGCAGTTCTTGTCTAACGAGCAGTACAACCAGCTGTTCACCATGCACGGCACGATCATGCTGCTGGCATACGGCACGCCAATCGTGTGGGGCTTTGCTAACTACATTGTTCCTCTTCAGATCGGTGCCCCCGATGTTGCCTTCCCGCGTTTGAACGCCTTCGGCTTCTGGATCACCCAGGTCGGTATCGTTGCGTTCTGTGCTGGCTTCGTCACCCCTGGTGGCGCCGGTGACTTCGGCTGGACGATCTACGCTCCGCTGAGCGATGCTATCCACTCTCCTGGTGTTGGCACTGACTTCTGGATCGTCGGTGTGGGTGCTACCGGTGTCGGTACTCTTGCCTCCGCCATCAACATGGTCACCACCATCCTGTGCCTCCGCGCACCAGGTATGACGATGTTCCGTATGCCGATCTTCGTCTGGAACATTTTCGTTGCTTCTGTTATCGCGCTCCTCATCTTCCCGGTTCTGACCGCCGCCGCTCTGGGCGTGCTGTACGACCGCAAGCTGGGTGGCCACATCTTCTCGGCCGGCAACGGTGGCGCGCTCCTGTGGCAGCACCTGTTCTGGTTCTTCGGACACCCTGAGGTGTACGTCCTGGCACTGCCGTTCTTCGGCATCGTTTCCGAGATTGTCCCGGTCTTCAGCCGCAAGCCGATGTTCGGCTACGTTGGCCTGATCTTCGCAACGCTGTCCATCGGTGGCCTGTCCATGGCTGTGTGGGCTCACCACCTATACCCGACGGGCGCTGTGCTCCTTCCGTTCTTCTCCTTCATGACGTTCCTCATCGCCGTTCCTACCGGCATGAAGTTCTTCAACTGGGTGGGCACCATGTGGAAGGGTCACATCACGATGGAGACCCCGATGCTCTGGACCGTCGGCTTCCTGGCAACGTTCCTCTTCGGTGGCATGACCGGCATCATGCTGGCTTCCCCGCCGCTGGACTTCCACATCGCTGATTCCTACTTCCTGGTGGCACACTTCCACTACACCCTGTTCGGTACCATCTTCCTTTCCGCTACCGCTGGCGTGTACTTCTGGTTCCCCAAGATGACTGGCCGTATGCTGGACGAGACGCTGGGTAAGATCCACTTCTGGCTCACCTTCATCGGCTTCCACGCAACGTTCATGGTTCAGCACTGGCTGGGTAACATGGGCATGGCTCGTCGTTACGCCGACTACCTCGACACCGACGGCTTCACCCTCCTCAACCAGGTTTCCACGGTTGGCTCCCTCATCCTCGGCATCTCGGTTCTCCCGTTCTTCTGGAACGTGTTCAAGAGCTGGCGCTACGGCGAGGTCGTCACCGTCGACGATCCGTGGGGCTACGGAAACTCCCTCGAGTGGGCAACCTCCTGCCCGCCGCCGAGCCACAACTTCACCTCCCTGCCGCGCATCCGCTCCGAGCGTCCGGCCTTCGAGCTGCACTACCCGCACCTCGTTGAGCAGGCCCGCGCTGAGATGCATGTCGGAAGGCACTAGGAGCTTAGGAACTCCTGTTAACAACTAGCACTATCCCCGTAGGTACATACCTACGGGGATTCGCTTGTTAAAGTAGTGGTTTATGACCGCTTCCCACATCCTCTCCGTCGGCCCGAACATCTACTCGGCAACGGAAACACTCCTCACAGGCCTGGGTTCACACCCACTCGCGAGCCTCACCATCCGTCGCATCGGCGACCAGCTCCTCATGAGCACGGAAGGCTCCTTCGAGAACACGGACGGCATCGAGGACAACCTCTTCAACGTCGGACAGCGCCCCGAGACAACGCTCGCTACGCCCCACGAGCGGCCGACGCACCGGCTTGTTCTTCAGGCTCCGCACTTCACGGGGCCCGGTCTCTTTGAGCTTCTCGACGCCCTCACAGACCTCACCGAGATTCCCTCTCGCATCGATCTGGTGAGCACCGAACCCCTGAGCGTCGTTGTTGCACACGTCGCCCTTCCTGCCGAGCCAGGGGAGAACACCACACAGGCGATCCGTGACCTCTCCGCACGCACCGGGGTGGACATCGCGCTTGTGCCGGGCGGTCGCTATCCGTTCGCCCGCAAGCTCATCGTCATGGACTGCGATTCCACCCTCATCGATGCGGAAGTTATCGACGAGCTTGCGAACTTCGCTGGAAAGAAAGCCGAAGTGGCTGCGATCACCGACCGCGCCATGCACGGCGAACTCGACTTTTCGGAGTCCCTGCGGGAGAGGGTCGCCTGCCTGGAGGGGATCCCTAACAGTGTGTTCGCGGAGGTCGCCGATGCGATCAGCTTCAACCCGGGCGCCCTCGACCTCGTGGCCGCCTGCAATGAGCTGGGGTGGTCGACAGCCGTCGTCTCCGGCGGGTTTACCCCCGTCTTGGATCGTCTCGTGGCCCGCGCGGGGATTACCTATGCGCACGCGAATACCCTCGAGGTGCGCGACGGGAAGCTGACAGGAAAGGTCGTGGGGACGATCGTCGATAAGCATGAAAAGGCGCGCTTTGCCCGTGCGTGCGCTGAGCGGGAGGGGATTCCCCTCGAGCGCGTTATCGCCATCGGCGATGGAGCCAACGACATGGAAATGGTGGGGGCAGCGGGCCTCGGGGTGGCCTACATGGCGAAGCCGGCCTTGAAAGCGGTAGCCGACACGTCCCTCAACCACTCCCGCCTCGATGCTGTGCTGCCGATCGCGGGGGTGCTGTAGATGCGGCGTTCCTACGACGCTCTCGTCACCGGCCTGCACGACAGTACGCACAGTGACGGCGACGAGGAATACGCCATGGCCCTCGTTGTCAACCTACCCAAGCAGGACAAGCCACACCGCAACGATGTACTCGTTGCGGCTGGGCAGGCCGTTGTGGCGACGGTGCTCGACCCGCGGGCAGCGGACAACCCGGAGTTTGCGTGCTGGTACGGAAAGCGGATTAGGAAGATCACGCGGCGGGCGCGCAACATCGCCTGGGAGCGCGTACAGGATGTCCCCGGAGTGACGGTTACCCACGGCACCGCCTCCGTCCGTGCCTTCGTCCCAGCGCCCGTTCATGCAACCGACCCCCGTGTAGATAAATTGCAGATTGGTGGCACCGATCTTCCGTTTGATGAATACCAAGGGAGTTCCCAGGGAATTTGTGGGGTATTCATTGATACGTCCCTTAAAATGTCCCTTGGAAAAGCAACAGCCCAAGTTGGGCACGCGACAATGCTCTTCGCTGCGTCACGGCCATACTCAGAGGTCGAGGCGTGGGCCACGGCAGGGTTCCCACTCACAGTGAGGGAAGTCAGCCATGAGGAGTTTATCGCAGAGGCCTCCCGCGCCGATGCCGTGGTTGTCCACGATGCCGGTTTTACGGAGGTAGCTCCAGGCTCCGCTACGGTTGTTGCCGTACCGCGAGGTGCAGACACCTAGGCCATAACGCCCATTTTCGTGGCCCGCCGGCACCTCGACGCTATCTGTGAGAGGAGACGCATGTCTTTAGCCACGAAGGAGCGGGTAACCTATTCCCGCTTCAGCCCGATCACTGCCTTAAAGGTGGCGTGGGACCGCTTCGCCTGCGATCTTTGGTGCTGGTCGCTCCCTTTCCTCCTCTATAGCGGGCTATCAATCGTGGTGGGGGCCAAGCTTCAGTTTGGCGATCGGATCCTGTTGACTACCGTCGTTGCCGTCCTCATGGGCCTCTGGCACGGCATCGTCGCCGATGCATCCACGCACGTCTGGCGCGGTGAGAAAAATGCGTGTTTTTATTTTCCCTGCCACTGGCAACCGGCGGCGGCCGGAATCATTCTGTGGACCGTGTCCTCGCTGAGCTCCCTATTTATCCCGTTCGCGGGGCTGGTGCTGCCATTCTTCTTCACAATTGGTGTCACAGCGGCAGCCGCGGATCGTTCCCTGCGGTCCTTTGTGGTGGAGCCATTGAAAATGTTTAGGGCTGTGCCTGTTCGCACTTTCTTCCTTATCCTGCTTGCCAGCGCGCTAGCCATCATCGGCGTGTTCGCGCTTTTCATCGGCTCTGCAATCACGTATCCGCTGGCAATCATGTTGCTTTCCGCAGGGTTCTTTATGTCCCGTGGGGAAAAAGACCGCGACGTGTAAGAAGTGTCCTGATCGATAAAACCACCAACACGGAGAGGGCTGTGGCATACGCGAAAAAGGAAACGTCCGCAGCTTGTTGCTGCGGACGATGTGTTATCTGACGTGCTCTCTAGTGTTTTGCCTCTGCCTGCACCGTGGTATCTCAGATGAGGCGGGCAGCCTGGGCGGTTTAGGAAACCTGGGTGTCCCGAGCACGCAGCTCCCGGCGGAGGATTTTGCCCGCTGCCGAACGGGGGATGGCCTCCACATGGTGGACGGCGCGGATCTTCTCATAGCCGGGGACGCGCTCGGCGACGAAGGCCATGATCTGCTCCGCCGTTGCGGTTCCCACGACGTAGGCGGCGGGGATTTCCTCGCCGTCGTGGAGCTCCCGGACGACAGCTGCATCGGTGACCCCAGGGCAGGCGGTGATGAGTGCCTCGAGCTTGACGGGTGAGACCTGGTAGCCGTGGTACTTGATCACGTCTTTCAGCCTGTCGACGATCTCCACCTCGCCCCCGGGCAACACGCGCGCGAAATCGCCCGTGCGCAGCCACCTGCCCACAAGCGTCGCATCGGTTGCTGTGGGGTTGTGGTAGTAGCCCGCCATGACCTGGGGACCTGCGACCCACAACTCACCGACCTCACCCTGGGGCACGTCCGTAATCGTGCCGGGATCGACGATGCGCTGCTCCGTGTCCGGCAGCGGGTGCCCGATGGAACTCAGCGGAGTGGTCGAGGCGGTGGTCAGGTGGGTGACGGGGGAAGCCTCCGTCATGCCGTAGCCCTGCAGCATGCGTGAGCCGGTCCGCTCCGCCGCCTTTGTGCCGTCGGCCACGTTGAGGGCAGCCGCGCCCACGATCATGTATTTCAGAGAGGAGAAGTCGGTCGAATCGACGAGCGGGTGGCGGGCAAGGAGCGTGGCCAGGGGCGGGGCGATAAACGTGGTATGCACGTGATATTTCTCGTGGGCGGTAATGAACCGCTCCGCCTCAAACGGCATCGCCACGACGGTGGCACCGAGATACAACGGCACATTCAAGAGGGCGGTGAGCCCATAAATGTGGCTAAATGGCAGGACAGACTGGCACACGCTGCCGTACGGCACCGGTACCTTCGCGCCAAATTGGACTGTGTTGGCCACGAGGTTGTGGTGGGTCAGCACCACGACCTTCGGTGCCCCGGTCGTGCCGGAGGAAATGGGGTAGCAGCATGGCCCGTCGAGGTTCACAGGCACGGAGCCGATTTCGATCCGCTCCTCGCATGCGGCGAGCGACGGGTAGGTGGAGGTGTCGATGATGTAGGCCGGCCGGGGGTCATCCGGTACTTCCCCGCCGATGGGCATGACGATCGCACCGGCGACGATGCAGGCGTGGAAGGCAGCGGCGAAGTCGATGGAATTGACCAATCGCACGCCGACGACATCCCCGGGCTCGATGCCGACTGCGCGCAGCCCAGCGGCGACGTGCTCGATTTCGAGGGCGAGGTCGCCGAAGGTGATGGACCGGTTGGTGTCGATCATCGCCGTTGCCGTGAGCTCATTCTGGTGGGAAAAAACGAGCTCGGGCAGTGTTTCCTCAGGGTAGGAGAGGGCGGTCATGGGAATACGGTTACCTTTCTATCTAAGGACTTTGTTTCTGGTCGTTGTCGAGCAGCTGCTGCCGAACAGCAGCCGAACAGCAGCCGAATAGCTGTCGGACAGCTGTTGTCGAGAACGGTTGTCAAACAGTGGTTGTTGAGCATGGTTGTTGCGTCGTGTGGCTCCTACCCTTTGTGCCGTGCGGCGATGAGCCGCTTGAGGGCACCGGTGACGGTGTCGAGGTCGGTTGTGGTCCACATGGGCGGGATGGAGCGCAGGATGAAGGATCCGTAGCGCTTCGTGGCGATGCGGGAATCGAGGATCGCGACAACACCCCGGTCGGTGGTTGCACGCAGCAAACGGCCCGCACCCTGCGCCATGAGCAGGGCGGCGTGCGATGCTGCCACCTGCATGAAACCGTTTCCTCCGCGGGCATCGGCGGCCTCCTTGCGGGCCTGGCTGAGGGGGTCGTCGGGGCGGGGGAAGGGGATGCGGTCGATGGTCACCAGCGAGAGGGACGGTCCCGGCACGTCGACACCCTGCCAGAGGCTGAGGGTGCCGAAGAGGCAGGAGTTCTCGTTGGCGGCGAACTGTTCGATGAGCGCGCCGATGGCGTCGTCGCCCTGGCAGTAGATGTCGAAGGGGAGACGGGGGCGCAGCGCCTCGGTGGCCTCGACGGCGGCGCGCTTTGAGGAGAACAAGCCGAGTGTGCGGCCGCCGGCGGCGAGGATGAGGTGCTCCAGTTCGTCGAGAAGCTCGTCGGTGAGCCCGTCGCGCCCGGGCGGGGGCAGATGCTTGGACAGGTACATGATGGCGGAGCCCTGGGTGTCGAAGGGGGTGCCCACGTCGAGGGAGTCCCACGGCAGGTCAGTGAGCCCCCAGGCGCGTGCCATGGCATCGAATTTGCCGCCGAGTGCGAGGGTGGCGCTTGTGAGGACGGTCGTGTTGGTGCCAAAGAGGTTGTCGGCGAGGACGCTGGCAACGGATAGGGGCGCCACCATGAGGCGGCGTTCGTCGCGGAGGTCCTTTTCCAACCACACGACATCAGCGTCGGAGCCTTCAAGCATCCGCTCGAGGCCGTCGATCAGCGTTTGGACGTGGCTCATGAGGCTGCGTTTTTCGGCGTAGCCCTCCGGGTCGCCCTCGGCATCGTCTTCGGTGAGGGAGAGTTCGGTGTACACAGCATCCAGGGCATCCCCCACGCCCGCCAGCGGGGCCTTCGCTTCGTCGGGGGTGGACTCCTCCCACCGGCCGAGTGGCAGCGCGGGGAGGATCTCCTCCAGGTCTCCTGTCACCTCACGCAGCTTGTCTACACCGTCCGAGTGCTTGCCGACGATCTTCTCCGCCCGCGTTGCCGCCATCTTCAGCGCCATCACACTGATGGTGGCTGTGGAGACGTCGGTGATCTTGTCCACGAGCTCGTGCGCCTCGTCGATGACGACGGCATCGTGGGCGGGAAGGATATCGATGGGGCTGGTCGCGTCGATGGCGAGCAGCGCGTGGTTGGTCACCACCACGTCCACGCCACGGGCTTGCGCCTTCGCTTTCTCAGCGAAGCACTCGTCGCCGTGCGGGCAAACGGATGCCCCCGGGCACTCCTGCGCGGTGGTGGACACCTTTGCCCACACCTGCTGCGGAACCCCGGGGTCGAGGTGATCGCGGTCGCCGGTGTCGGTCTCGTCAGCCCACTCATACACGCGGTCGAGGTGGGGTTTCATCCACTGGTAATCCTCGGCACCAATGAGCGCCGTCTCGCCAGCGAGCTTGTTCAGGCACACGTAGTTGGAGCGGCCCTTCAAGATGGCGTAGGTGTAGCCCCCATCCAGGGCTTCTACCAGCCGCGGCAGGTCGCGTTCGACGAGCTGCCGCTGCAAGGCCAGGGTCGCCGTGGCGACGATGACGCAGGCATCCTCCTCGTGGGCATAGTGCAGCGACGGCACGAGGTACGCCAGCGACTTGCCGGTTCCTGTCCCCGCTTGTACAGCGAGGTGGCGGCCGGAGTCAAAGGCGTGCGCCACGGCATCGGCCATCTTTTGTTGGCCGGGTCGTGGCGATCCACCAATGGCTTCGACCGCCTGAGTCAGAAGCTCCTGGATTTCCTCCAAGGCCTTAGAAACCCACGAATCGGGTGCCGATGGCCGGCTCGTCCTTGCTCAGCGCGAGGCCCTCCCACGGCAGGGAGACGAGGTTTTCCGCGAGCAGCTTGCGGGACTCTTCGATCGTCGGCTGGCCGTCGACAACCTCACCACTGCGGATGAGCGGGCGAGTGAGTTCCTTGTAGTGGAAGTTGCCCACGTCCGGAATCTCGTTGTGGAACGGGAAGACGATCTCCTCCACGCACGTGCCGGAGGCACGGCTGGTACGGATGGCGCGCTTGGCACCCGGCACCATCTTCTTGGCGGAGCTGCGCTTGGCCACGGGAATACCGTCGACCTCCACGAGCTTGTACACCATCTCCGCCGTCGGCGCCCCGGAGCCGGTGACGACAGAGGTGCCAACACCGAAGGAATCGACCGGGTCGCCGCGGAGGCCGGCGATGGAGAACTCATCGAGGTCGCTGGATACGACGATCTTCGTATCCACCGCGCCGAGCTCGTCGAGGAGCTTGCGCACGCGACGGGTCATCGGTCCGAGGTCGCCGGAGTCAATGCGGATGCCGCCGAGCTTCGGGCCGGCAACGTCGATTGCCGTGCGGACGCCCTTGTCGATGTCGTACGTGTCCACGAGCAGGACAGTGTCGAGACCCATCGTCTCAATCTGGGAGCGGAACGCCGCCTCCTCGTTCGGGGTGCCGTCGGGATTGACGTGCACAAGCGTCCACGCGTGGGCGGCGGTGCCGGATGCCGGGATGCCGTAACGGTAGGCCGCCTCGAGGTTGCTCGTGGCGGTGAAACCAGCGAGGTAGGCTGCGCGGGCTGCGGTCACGGCGTTGTGCTCGTGCGTGCGGCGGGAACCCATCTCGATGATCGGTCGGCCGTCGGCTGCTACCACCATGCGGGCGGCGGCCGTGGCGACGGCGGAATCCGCGTTCATGATGGAGAGGATGACGGTTTCGAGCACAACGCACTCGGCGAAGGTGCCACGCACGGTGAGCAGCGGGGAGTTGGGGAAGTACAGTTCCCCCTCGGGGTATCCGTCGATATCCCCGGAGAAGCGGTAATTGCGCAAGAACTCGATCGTTTTCTTATCCAGGAAGTCGAGGCTTGCGAGCTGTTCCTCGCTAAAGACGAAATTCTTAACTGCTTCAAGAACGCGCGCTGTCCCGGCAACAACGCCGTAGCGGCGCTGGTTGGTGAGGCGACGGGTGAAGACTTCGAAGGCGCACTGACGGTCGGCGGTGCCATCCCTCAGTGAGGCCTGGAGCATCGTCAACTCGTACATGTCAGTGAAAAGCGCACTGGACTTGTTTTCCATAATGTCATGGTAGACCGGCCCCCACCTTCACGGGGCAGGGGCGTGGTCTTCTGCGTAAAATCCCCCACTAAACGGGTGCCGTGGTACTCCCTCGTGGTGGGCTTCGGCGGGGTTTCACGGCGGCGGTTGTGGGCACCGCCCGCAGTGGGGTTCTGTCGGCCTGCGCATGGTGAGAGGCGAGGGTGACCCCGGGACGTCGACAAGCTTCCCCGTGTGCGACCTGCGATGGAATCCCCAACAAGCGCCCCGGATCCAGGCGTGCCTCTGTCGCTTCGCTGGAGCTCGGACCGAAACAGCGGCGACCGTCCCACCCGTTGTCGTTGCCCGCAGTGGAGGCGTGGCCCGGCCGTGTCACACGGTGGAGGCGCAGCCCGGCTGTGTCACACGGTGGAGGCGCGGCCCGGCCGTGTCACACGGTGGAGGCGCACCCCGGCTGTGTCACGCGGTGGGATGAGCGGCCTGAAGGGTGGCTGTCGTACACGCCCGCGAATGGCTGCGCCGTGTGTACGCCTACGCGCCCCGATTCCGCAAAGCTCACTACACTGGGGGGCATGACTTACCGTTTAGGAGGTGACCGCGCATGAGCATGCCCGCTTCGCCACTGGCAACACCCGACGTTGATGTGGACGTGGAGGTTGCGACCTCGGAGAACCTGCCGTGGATGTGCATCGTCTGGGATGACCCCGTCAACCTGATGAGCTACGTCACGCACGTGTTCATGACCATGCTGGGCTACTCGCGCAAGCGAGCCACGGAGCTCATGATGCAGGTACACACGGAGGGGAAAGCTGTTGTCTCCTCCGGCGAACGCGACAAGGTAGAAGCTGACGTCAAGAAAATGCACACAGCCGGGCTGTGGGCAACAATGCAGCAGGGGGGATAAATGGAAACGTGGAAGAAGAAAAAACCGTTCATGCGGCCCGCGCACTTTGAGACAGTGCTCGGCCCCATGGAGCGGGAAGTGCTCGGCAACCTCGCCTCCGTCGTCGCCGAGAAACTCATCGAACGCACACAAAGCGCACCCAAGGATCCGCTCGAGGAAATCACGGGCATGAGCTCCGGACACAAGGAGCCGCCGACCGATCCGGGGCTAGCCCGCCTCCTGCCCGATTTTCAGCGCGCCGAGGACGAAGAATTCGACGGCGACAATGCCCTCATGCGCAGCCTGACGGAGAACGACATCTGCCGGGCGAAGCTGGAAAACCTGCAGGTGATTGCGCAGAAGCTCGGTCCCGACGGCAACGTTGCTGTGCAGCTGACCCCGGAAGAAGCCAACCAGTGGGTGGCAGCCGTCAACGATATCCGTCTCTACATCGCCTCCTCCGCCCCAATGAACGGGACGGGCGAAGAGGATCGCCAGCGGCTCGTGGAGTGGCTGGCCTACCACCAGGACTCACTTTTGGAGGCCATGCTGTGATCCACGTAGGACACGCCACACTGGGGGACACAGGCTGCACGGTCATCGCGTGCCCGGAGGGGGCCTTGGCGGCCGTGGATGTTCGTGGTGGTGGCCCCGGCACCCGCGAAACGGACCTCCTGGAAGCCCACAACACAGTAGAAAAGGTGCACGCCATCGTCCTCTCCGGCGGTTCCGCCTTCGGTCTTGCCGCCGCCGACGGTGTCATGCTCGGGCTGGAGGAACGCGGCATCGGCTTTCCCGTCATCGACGGCGGGCCGGTGGTTCCGATCGTTCCCGCAGCCGTCATCTTCGACCTCTTCGTCGGCTCGTCTGCGCACCGCCCCACGCTTGTCGACGGTCAAACCGCCCTTTCCGCAGCCCTAGCCGCCGACGGTGACCCGGCGAAGGTAGACGTCGGCTCCGTGGGTGCCGGCACAGCAGCGACCGCAGGTAGGATCTCCGGCGGCTTCGGCACAGCCACCGTTTCTGCAGGAGAATACGAGGTCACGGCGTATATCGTCGCCAACCCCATGGGGGATGTTGTCGACCCTGCAACGCACTGCCTGTGGGACACAGATCTAAAGGTCGATTACGAAAAGTTCTCTGCCCTCACCCCGCCTCGCCCGAAGCTCAACACCACCATCGGCTGCGTGACAACGAACGCGCCGGTCGCGCCGGGGCAGCTGAAGCGCCTGGCGATGGTCGCCCACGACGGGCTCGCCCGCGCCGTCCGCCCGAGTCACTCGCCCCTCGACGGTGACACGATCTTCGCGCTAGCTGATCCCGTAGACCCCGGCGCATCCACAGGAATTGGCGCAGGCAATGGCCCAGACATCGATATGGTGACGCTGTGCGCGGCTAGTGCCGATGCGACTCAAAAGGCCATCCAGTGCGCGATCACCCATGCTGCGGGCACACACGGGCGGCTGGCGTTTCGGGACATCGCGTTGTAGACACCGCGCTGTAGACATCGCGTTGTGGACATCGCGTTGTGGACATCGCGTTGTAACGGCCTTGTAACCGCTTCCTAACCGGCTGCCGGGGGCCGGACATGGCTCCTCCGTGCGCCCCTTGTGCCCCTTGCGCCCTTAGCAGTGGGGACAGGCGGACGCGGGGCAGGGGTACCGACGCGGGTTGCTGTAGTACGTGGATGCGGTCATCATGCGCTATCGTTTACGGCGAAAGTTTTCATGGATATCTCGTGTAAAAGGACAGCGGTGCAGATGAATAGTTTTTCTTCCTCTGATAACCCCCGTGGCGGGTACCGCACACCCGGGTACACCAGCCAGTTTAATCAGTACGGACAGTCACCACTCGTGCCGGGCACGCCCGCGCCCGCACCCCAACAGCCCCGTCAACGGGGTGGCATCAAGGTTGGGCTGCGCATCGCGGTAGGGTTCGTCATCGTCATCTGGGCAGTATTCATCGCCACCTATCTCACTGGTGGGTTCCTGTCCAATTTCGGCATTCACCCGCTGGATCCCTCCTCACTGCCGTTCATCCTCACCTCCCCGCTGCTGCACGCCAATCTGTCACACATCATCTCCAACACGATGGCAGGGGCTGTGTTCGCATTCCTCGTCGGCTGCTCCGGCAAGCGGGTGTTCTGGGAAGTTACACTCATCTGCACCGTGATCGGTGGATTCGGAACGTGGGTATTTGGCGGAATCGGCACCAACCATATCGGTGCCTCCGGAGTCATCTACGGATGGCTCGCCTACCTCATCGTCCGAGGTATCTTCAACAAGTCCCTGCGAGAAATCCTCCTCGGTGTCGTTCTCGCATTCACCTATTCCGGTCTCATCTGGGGAGTCCTCCCCGCAGATCCGTCGGTGAGCTGGCAGGGCCACCTGTTCGGCGCAATCGGAGGGATTCTCTGTGGCATTTTCCTCACCTCCGATGACCCGATTCGCCCCGAAAAGACGGGGGTACAGCAGGGATGAGCCAAAAGGCAACCGGACGTGTTGTCGCCTGCTTATTCGCTGCCACCATGGCAGCCGGTGCGCTGACTGCGTGTCAGAACGCAACCACCCAGGCTCGCGTCACCACCGTGCCAGCACAGGTGGCTGACACGAGCCCCACCCCGGCGGAGATCGCTGTGGACGCGGCGATGGATGACGGCTTTGACGGGGAGTTCGGAGTCGTTGTCATTGACGGCTCAGGAACGTACGAGGCAGGTGATCTGGCCACAACCAACGCCTGGTCCACCATCAAGGTTCCGATCGTCCTCGCCGCTGTCGATGCCGATGCAGACCTGGCCGATAGCGACCTTGTTGAGGCGACGCTGCGCTGGTCCGATAATGACACGGCGTGGACGCTGTGGAAGACGCTGGGGAGCACGCCGGAAGAGCGCGCCGCAGCCGTCGAGGATGTGCTCGTTGCGTCGGGTGACACGGCGACGAAGGTAAAGATTGCCCCCAATGAACCCTACGGCGCAACCCAGTGGAGCCTGCGCCACCAGGCGAGGTTTATGTCCAACCTGCGCTGTTTGGACAATGCCGATGCCGCCCTCAATTACATGGGCGACGTTATCGACGAGCAGCGCTGGGGTCTCGGTGAGCTAAAGAACGCGGAGTTCAAGGGTGGCTGGGGTCCTGACGATGACGGCACGTACCAGGCCCGGCAGATGGGGATTGTGCCTGTTGCCGACGGAAGGGACGTGACAATCGTCCTTGCCACGAACGTGGAATCCGAGGAGTATCGCGAGGATGCGGAGGATGCGTTGTCGCGTGCAGTGAAGGCTCTCCGCCCGTATCTGAAACAGGCGGTGGGGCGCGACTGCGCCGTCACGTTCAGATCCTAAGAGGTACACATTTTAAGGTGGTAGTTGTGAAAAAAATTCTCGTAGCGCTGGCATGCGTGGCAACAGCAGCCACAGCGGTTCCGTCCGTCGCGTCCGCAGCCGTCGCCCAAGCCGATCTGGATCGGGTCGCCGCAGAAGTCACCGCTGAAACGGGGGTTCCCGTGGGTATCGCGCTTCACGACGCCTCGGGCACCCGGTCAGCGGGAACCATCACCGATTTCCCCGCCTACTCCACAGGCAAGGTTCCCCTGGCCATCGCCGCCCTGCGCCACAACCCAGCCCTTACAGGCGATGCCACCGCCGCGATCACCGTCTCCGATAACGCGGCTGCCGACAGGCTCTGGTCGGCACTCGGCGGCTGGCAGGCCACGGCCAAAGTCAACGCCGTGCTCCGCGATGGCGGGTCCACCACCGTAAACCCCGGCTGGTGGGCGATGCCTTCGTGGACTGTTGCTGACCAGGCAGCTTTCTTCGCAGCCATCCCATGCGTGGACAAAGGCCCAGAGGTGGAAGCCATGATGGGCAACGTCGTGGACTACCAGCGGTGGGCTTTCGGCGGCTTCCCCGGCGCGAAAATCAAGGGTGGCTGGCTACCAGAGCACGGATATTCCCTGCGCCAGGGCGCAATCCTCCCCGTGGGTGGGGGATGGGTGGGTGCCTCCGTCGCCGTCCGCACCCCGGATAACAACTTCACCCGCGCCTCCGACGCCGCCACCCGTGCAGCCAACAAGCTGCGCCCACTCCTGGATAGCTCCGAGCCACTCACGTGCGCAGGTCCCGTGCAGACGCAGGCGGCCCCCGGAGCGCCTACGGCACCCACAGCACCCGCCGTGCCGACCGGGCCCATCGGACACATCGCCATCCCTATCCCCGGCGCGGAGCCGCTCGTTGCCTGGGCGAACGGGCTCATCGATCAACTCAACGTCCAGCTGCGGAGGTTCATCTGATGGATGCACGGCCAATTGGAATCTTCGATTCCGGGGTCGGCGGGCTGACGGTTGCCCGCGCGATCGCGGATCAGCTGCCCCACGAGTCCATCCACTACCTGGGGGATACGGCGCACGCGCCCTACGGGCCGAGGACAGCAGATGAGGTGCGCGCACTGAGCACATCCGTTGCTGATCAGCTCGTCGCCCGGGACATCAAACTGTTGGTCATCGCCTGCAACACGGCAACAAGCGTGTTCCTCGATGAGGCGCGCGCACTCTACGATGTTCCCGTCCTCGGCGTCATCGAACCGGCGGTGCGCAGGGCGGTACAGGTGACCAAGAACGGCAAGGTTGCTGTTCTGGGGACGGTGGGCACCATCCGTTCCGGTGAGTACCAGCGGCAGATGGAAAGCTACGAGGGCGTCACGTGCTACGCCGCGCCCGCGCCCCGTTTTGTGGACTTTGTGGAACGGGGTATCACAACGGGCCGCCAGATCCTCGGTGTGGCGCAGGCGTATGTGTCGCCCCTGCAGGAGGCGGGGGTGGATACATGTGTCCTCGGCTGCACGCATTACCCCCTCCTGTCCGGAGTGATCCAGCTGGCGATCGGCGATCACGTCACACTCGTCAGTTCCTCGGAAGAAACAGCGAAGGCGGTGGTTCGCCTGCTCATGGAGGAGGACCTGCTCGCGCCGGAGGATGCGGAACCTGAGCGCAGGTACGAAACCACAGGGGACCCGCGTCTTTTTGCACAGTTAGCCAGTCGGTTCGTGGACACCGGCATCAACTGGTTTGAGATGTAGCGGGTAGACTTAGCGCCATGAAGCTGACGATCCTTGGGTGTACTGGTTCCGTGGGAAGCGCGGTGGGTCCGTCTTCCGGCTATCTTCTCCAGGACGGGGAGCGCCCGGCCATCGTCATGGATATCGGCTCCGGTGTCATGGCGGAGCTTGAGCGCCGCATAAACCCGGCCGATGCCCACGTCCTCTTCAGTCACCTGCACTCGGATCACTGCGCCGATTTCCCCAGCCTCCTGGTATGGCGGCGTTTCCACCCCACGCACAAGGCGGAGGGGCGGCATCTCCTGTTCGGCCCGCCGGAAACCCCGGAGCGCATGGGTAGGCTGATTAGCGATGACCCCGAGGGCATCGATGACATCACGGATACGTTCGCGTTCGGGCCGTGGCACGTGGGAACGAAGGAGATCGTCGAGGGCTTCACCGTCGAACCGTTCCATGCCATCCACCCGATTGACGCCTACGCACTGCGTCTCACGCACCGCCATTCGGGTACGGTTCTTGCCTACTCGGGTGACTCCTCCGCCACCGATGATCTCGTCGAGTGCGCACGCGATGCGGACCTGTTTATCTGCGAGGCAACATGGGGCGCGTCGAGCGCCGGAAAGCCCGCGGACATGCACATGTCCGGCGGTGAGGCGGGCGATATTGCGCGCCGGGCCCGTGCGAAGCGTCTGCTTATCACCCATATTCCGCCGTGGGGTGACCGCGAGGGTGCGGTCAGTGCTGCGAAGGCGGAGTTCCCCGGGGAGGTGCTCGTCGCGCGTCCCGGGTTAAGCTTGGAGCTATGAGTGAAACCTTTACCCGCGCGGATGGCCGCGCAACTGACGAGCTTCGAGAAGTAAAAATCACCCGCAACTTCACCACGAACCCGGCTGGGTCCGTACTGGTGGAGTTCGGTCGTACCCGGGTCATGTGTACGGCGAGCGTGCAGGAGGGCGTGCCCCGGTTCAAGAAGGATTCGGGCGAGGGGTGGCTGACGGCCGAGTACGCCATGCTCCCGGCCGCCACCAACGAGCGCAATCCGCGTGAGTCTGTCAAGGGCAAAGTTAAGGGGCGGACGCAGGAGATCTCCCGCCTCGTCGGCCGGTCCCTGCGGGCAGCGATCGACCTCACCAAACTGGGGGAGTACACCATCGCGCTGGACTGCGATGTCCTGCAGGCCGACGGTGGCACGCGCACGGCCTCCATCACGGGTGCGTACGTTGCGCTCGCTGATGCGCTGGCCTCCATCGACAAGACCGATGCGCTGCTCCCACCCGTCGCCGCTATCTCCGTGGGGCTTATCGACGGCCACCCGTGCCTCGACCTCCCGTACGAGGAGGACTCCCGCGCCGAGGTGGACATGAATATCATCATGAAGGAAAACGGCACGTTCGTGGAGATTCAGGGCACCGGCGAGCACGGTGACTTCTCCCGAGAGCAGCTGGGAACCCTCCTGGATCTTGGTGAAAAGGGCTGCCGGGAGCTCGTCGAAAAGCAAAAAGAGGCCCTCGCGTGATCCTCCTTGCCAGCCACAACGCGGCTAAAGTCGCAGAATTGAAGAGACTCACCGGCCTCGAGGTCGTCACCCCCGATTACCCCGAGCCCGTCGAGGACGGCCTGAGCTTTAAAGAAAACGCCCTCATCAAAGCCCGCGCCGGTGCCAAGGCCACCGGCCTTGTCACGCTTGCCGACGACTCCGGCCTCACCGTCGAGGCCCTAAACGGCATGCCGGGAATCCTCTCCGCCCGCTGGTCAGGCACCCACGGCGACGACGAAGCCAACAACAAGCTCCTCCTCGCCCAGCTCACCGACCTCCCCCGTGAGGCGGCGTTCGTCTGCTGCGTGGCACTTGTCACCCCCGATGGCGAGGAATACGTGGAGGAATGTCGCTGGCCCGGCACGATCGCTGCCGAACCCCGTGGTGAGAACGGCTTCGGCTATGACCCGATCTTTGTGCCCCACGACGGAAACGGAAAAACCTCCGCCGAATTAACGGCGGAGGAAAAAGACCGACTGTCCCACAGGGGCCAAGCGATGCGAAAGATCGCTACGCGTTTAGCTCAAATTTGTCAGTAACTTCCTTGCGGCGGTAATGCTCCGCCACGAAGGACAGGAACGGAATCGTGCCCGCAAGCGCGGTGAGGAAGGCCTTGGTCAAATCCCACCGTGCCTGCGTGGTGAGGTTCACCGTAGCCACGAGGTAAATGATGTAGAACAGGCCGTGGAGCGGGCCGATCGCCGAGGCCCAGGCCGGAATCTCCACGCCGAAGCCGTAATCGCAGATCATGCGCGTAACAAGGACGAGGAGCCACACACCCGTCACCCACGCGGCGATGGAATAGAAGCGCAGCGCCTTGGCCACACGTTTCTTCCTCTCGGGGTGAATCTTCTTAGTCGTCTCCGTCATGTCGATCCTTTCGTCGGCGAGGCGCAAACTTCTCGTTGTACGCCTCGATGTCTGTGTTGACTGGTGACGGCATCCACTCGGAGGACACCGTCGTCACCTTCTTTTTCCCCTTCTTCTCGGAGTGCTCCTCCTCCAGCTGCTCGAGTTCCTGGCCGAACTCGTCCTCGTTGAGGCGGTCGTTTTCGTAGTCCCGCACCTTGAGGTAGAAGAAAACGAGGAAGCCGCCGAAGATGGGCCACTGAATGGCATAGCCCAAGTTCTGCACGCTGCCGTCGGGGGAGATGTACCTCTGCCACTGCCAATACGCCGCGACCAGCGTGAACGCGACGCCGAGCGTGAGAAGAAGGATGTGGGAGAAGCGCACCTTGAACTTCTTTTTCCCAGTCATACTTTCGGATTATATCCGATTAGGTTTTTATCCCCTATTCGCGTTACTATATCTTTCGCCGTCGTACGTGTGAGACGGCAGGCGCCCGTGGCGGAATTGGCAGACGCGCTAGATTTAGGTTCTAGTGCCTTAGGGCGTGGGAGTTCAAGTCTCCCCGGGCGCACCAAACTGCACACTTTTCGTCAAAAGATCTGCGGAGCATTCGTTACCGCACAGACTCGCGCTTTAAGGGGTAGCGATTCCTGGGGGGTTAGCACGACAGACAAAAGGTACCGTT
>NZ_KV821011.1:0-906 GCF_001815555.1 Corynebacterium sp. HMSC073D01
CATCATTGGTCAACCCATCCTCATCAGGATCAAGCTTTCCATTATCATTCGGAGTCTCATTATCACCGGGATTGGTGGTACCACCAGGGTTATCATCACCCGGCTTATCATCCTTCGGATCCCTCGGGTTGGTCTTATTATCGACTTCATCCCCATCCTTGACACCACCATCATCGGTGTCAGGATCATTAGGATCAGTGACCTTGTCAGACCCAGTCTTCGGATCTAGCTCGTCACCATCCTCAAGACCATCACCATCGGTGTCAGGATTGTTTGGGTTAGTGTTACCCGGCTCACCCGAAGGATTATGCTTGTTGTCCTTGAACGGGTTCTTCGTGCCGTTAACCTCATCACCATCAGTGAGGTTATCATCATCGGAATCCTTATCATTGGGATCCGTACGGTGCTTATTAACCTCATCACCATCAATGAGGCCATCATCGTCGGAATCCTCATCATTGGGATCCGTACGGTGCGTATTAACCTCAGGACCATCGTTAAGACCATCATCATCCGAATCCTCATCATTAGGATCCGTGTGATGCTTCATGATCTCATCGCCATCATTAAGTCCGTCACCGTCAGTATCCTTACTCAACGGATCCGTGTTACCCGGATTACCCGAAGAATCATATTTACCATCCTTCTTCGGGTTCTTAGAACCGTTAACCTCCTCACCATCAGTAAGACCATCACCATCGGTGTCAGGCTTTTTCGGATCGGTGCCGTGCTCGTTGACCTCGTCACCATCGTTCAGACCATCATCATCGGTGTCAGGATCCTTCGGATCGGTGTGATGCTCTTTGACCTCTTCCCCGTCCTTGAGGCCATCACCATCGCTGTCAGGATCCTTCGGATCGGTGCGATGCTCTTTGACCTCATCCCCATCGGTCAAACCATCATCAT
>NZ_KV821012.1:0-228 GCF_001815555.1 Corynebacterium sp. HMSC073D01
ACGCAGGCTGATCAGAATGAGCCGAAGGGCAAGGATCAGACTGTGAAGGTTGGTGAGGAGCCGAAGTCTGATAAGTCGATTGAGAATCTGAAGGATCTGCCGAAGGGTACGAAGACGTCCTTCAAGGATCCGGTTGACACCAAGACTCCGGGTGAGAAGAAAGTCACTGTTGTGGTGACCTACCCGGATGGTTCCACCGATGAGGTTGAGACCAAGATCACGGTGACC
>NZ_KV821013.1:0-215517 GCF_001815555.1 Corynebacterium sp. HMSC073D01
GCGTTTCATTGGCCCGTGGCAAACAGGGCAGTTCGGTCTTGGTGTACTCATTCAATAAGGATCGAATACTGCCATTAGCACATTTGGACCGGGAAGTGGTGGAACCCGAAGGATCAGCCCCGGACGCCCTCACGCCGAGAGCGTAACATCAATGTTTCACCAGCCCACAGAGTAAAAACAACTCTAATTAGACACACGTTTTGGCGCTTAACCCGGGGGGTCTAGCTTCTGCCTGCCCATCCAGATCCTCGGAAGGGTTAGGAATCGGAGTGTGGGGGATCTTGGTGGAATCGATGGCGCGGATCAGGAGTGAGGTCTGGAGCCTTCCTCGTTAGGTGGAAAGGGTAGATGGGGATGGGTAGTGCATCTTCTATACGTTTTGAATTTCAGATATGTTGGGCCTTACTTGTGAAAGGTGAGGCGGGTTCTCTAGGCTGGTGTTTGGTTGGTATAACCAATACATAGGCAAGACTGTTTATCTCGGAATAAGTGATTGGTTGGAGTGAAAAATACGCGGTGCGATTGACCCCAAAAGGGGGTCATTGGAACTTAGCTGGATATTTCTTCGACTAATTGGGGTGACTGGAAAGTGACCCCAATCACTGGATTCGGGCCTTCCGGTCGATGAGAAAGGATGTACATACACGTGGCTTTGGTTCAGGACGCTTTCCTGCGGCTCGGTGCAATTGCAGTGGCGACACCACTGATGCTCGGTGGATTCGCTCCACTCGCGGCAGCTCATGATGTCGTCATGCACGCAACGCCCGAGGATAAGTCTGTAGTCGAAGAGTTCCCACACGAGATCGTGCTGGAATTCTCTGGCATCCCAAAGCCGAACTTCAATACCGTTGCAATTTCGAACTCCGACACAAAGGAAGTACTGTTCACTGGTCAACCTGACCTGGACAAACAATATGTATCTCTGAAGATTCCGGAGGATATTGACCCCGGTCCGGGTAACTATCTCGTTGGCTACCAGATCACCTCGTCGGATGGTCACGCCACCCGTGGCGGTACGACTTTTTCGGTTGGTGATCCCAATGCGGCAGCAAGCGAGACATCCGATGACCCAGCTGGCGGTGCCACAACTGTGGCGACCGCTAACACGGAATCCACTGACAACGGTGGCATCCCCGTGTGGGCGTGGGGACTCGGTGCAGTACTTGTTCTCGTCATCGTGGGAGGTGTGGGCTTCGCCCTCACTCGAAAATAGCGGACTCGCTGTGGACAGCAGGCGGGCAAAAGCAGCGCTTTCTCGTCAGTTGAGTAGCGAATTGATGTTTAACCCACATGTGCGCGTGTGCGTGTGTGTCACGTGTTGATAGGCCTTAAGGCGAAAGGAAAATAATTACATGAAGATTCAGGTTTCTCTCGTTGCAGTGGCTATGGCAGGAGCCATGGCACTCGCAGGTTGCTCCTCCACCGGCGAGAGCGCAAGCACCACCGCAGCTGACAACACGACGGCAGCAACCTCGACGGCTGTGAAGGCTAGCGACGAGAAATCCGCAGATGCTCTTTCATTCGAGGAGGCATTTGTGAAAGCTAAGCCTGAAGGCAAGGATATGACCGGCATCTTCGGTCACCTCGTGAACTCCTCCGACAAGGACATCCACATTGTCAAGGTGTCCGGGTCAGTCGATGCCAAGATGTGGCAGCTGCATGAGATGCAAGGTACCACCATGGTTGAGATGGAAGACGGCTTCGTCGTTCCTGCCGGTGGATCCTACGAGCTGAAGCCCGGTGGCAGCCATGCCATGATCATGGGCTACAGCCCGGAGATTGCCGCTGGCGACTCTCTCGATGTCACCTTCGAGGATGCCGACGGTAACAGCTACGAGTTCAAGGACATCCCGGTGCGTGACATCCAGTCCGGCATCGAGAACTACGGTCCGGATGGACAGGCTCAGGTGGATAACGGCATGGAAGACATGCACATGAATCACGAGGGTGGAGACATGGGCCACGGTGAGCACATGGAGCATGGCGACCACGCCGATTCCGCAAAGTAACGTTCACAATTTTTCCCATCAATCCAAACGGTCTCGCTGTACGAGCGTCGCGTGGCTGTTTATGAAGAGAGTGAGTAAGTAACAATGGCGCATGAGGACACTCATCATTCGCTTAGTCGACGCGGCTTCCTTGTCGGGTCTTCGGCACTCGCTGGTTCAGCACTGGCTGCTCCCGCATTTGCCAAGGATTCCTTGGACAAGAAAGCCAAAGAACAGGACATCACCGGGGACGGCCCAAATTCTGACATGCCTCTGAAGAACACAGAGGTGGAATTCGAAGGCGAGCACCAGGCGGGTATTTCCACCCCGCCCCAAGCGTTTGCCAACGTCTTAGGGTTCAATCTGTACCGTGATGTCAAGCGTGATGATGCTAAGCGTCTCTTGCGTCTGTGGACAGAGGATGCTCGACGGTTGACCACCGGCAAAACGCCGGTGGGTGACCTCGAGCCTGAACTCGCATGGACCCCCGCGAACCTCACGATGACGTGCGGGCTGGGGGAGCCATTCTTTGACAAGCTTGGACTAACAGATCAGAAGCCGAGCTGGCTGCATGACATCGACGCGTTTTCCAAGGATAAGCTGGAAGATGAATGGGGGCAGACCGATATCTGTGTGCAGATTTGTGCAGATGATCCGATTACCCTGGCCCATGCAACCCGACACTTCATCCGCTCTTCCGTTCGCTATGCCGAGGTGAAGTGGCTGCAGCACGGCTTCCTCCACGCCTCCGGAAGCGTCGAGAAGGGGGCAACGGGCCGTAACCTGTTCGGCTTTAAGGACGGTACGGTGAATCCCTCCTCCGATGAGGAATACGCTGACCAGGTCTGGATTGACGAAGGGCCGGATTGGGCGAAGGACGGGACGTGTCTCGTCGTTCGCCGTATTGCCTACAACATGGATGAGTGGGAGAAGCTCGACCGTGCTTCCCGCGAGATGGTCTTCGGGCGCACAATGACTGAAGGCGCTCCGCTGTCCGGCGGCGACGAGTTCACGCCGGCTGACTACAAGAAGACCGATGAGCTTGGACTTCCGGTCATTGATCCGATGAGCCATATGGCGCGGGCGGTCAATCCAGATGACGAGCCGAACCAGAAGTTGAAACGCCGGGCGTACAACTATGATCTGCCACCGGTTCCCGGAGACATTGATCGATCGAATTCCGGTCTTATCTTTATCTGCTTCCAAAAGAACCCTGAGGAGCAGTTCACGGCCATCCAAAAGAGGCTTGACCAGGCTGATCGACTCAATCAGTGGACTACGCATATCGGCTCTTCCGTGTACTTCTGCCCGCCAGGTGTGGGTGAAGGCCGCGACACGTACTGGGCTGAGGGACTACTTGAGTCATAAGCCTTCGAAGGCGATGAGTTGATGAGGTGCATCGATGTGTAAAGCATATCGGTGCACCTCGGTCTGTGTGGGGTCGACCAACGTCCGCTTGCCAGAAGCAACGCGCAGAGGTGGCACGTCGTCGTGCCTCTACGGGACAGTCCATGCTCATGTTGTGTCATGTCTAGGGCATTGACTTATGCTGATCTGTGGGGATCTATGCGGCCCTTTGAGGACCTATGGGGGCGGAGATCCGCTGTGGGGCGGAGCCATTGCGATGCGAGGCGATGCAGTGGGGGGATGCACCGACCGGCGGGCATACTCGTGCGCTGTCGGCCCCGAATAATCATCTCTTTATAAGGCCGGTACAGCGTTGTCCACGGTTGGGGAGTACGATGACACCAGCTCTGCTTTCAAACGTCGACAAGCAACCACGAGGAAAGCGCACGTTGCGTAACTACCGTGCCAGCGTGGCGTCGGAAAGCCTGGGCGACCTTCCTATTACCAGGGGAGGGGAAACAGAAAATGCGGGTGACGTTGCCGGCCAGGTATGTCGGTGCGCACCCCCAACATGAAAGTGGAATCCACTGTGACTGAATTTTTGGTGCCCGCTGGCGTCCCCGCCGGCAAGGCTATGCGCGAACTGGATCTCCCATCCAAGGGACCTGACGCCGTCGTTTGCGTCAAGACCGCGGAGGGTGACCTCAAAGACCTGTCCTTCACCCCGGAGGTAGACACGACGATGACCACAGTCATCGCCGCATCCGATGAGGGGCGCGGAGTCATTCGTCACTCCGCCACACACGTAATGGCGCAAGCCGTCCAGGCCGAATTCCCCGGCACGAAGCTCGGAATCGGCCCGGCTGTAGAGAACGGTTTCTACTACGATTTCGGCACCGAGCGCTCCTTTACCCCTGAAGATCTGAAGAAGATCGAGAAGCGGATGAAGAAGATCATCAAGACCGGCCAGCGTTTCGAGCGCTTCGCCTGGGAATCACTTGA
Source organism: Corynebacterium sp. HMSC073D01 (assembly GCF_001815555.1). Classification (NCBI taxonomy): domain Bacteria; kingdom Bacillati; phylum Actinomycetota; class Actinomycetes; order Mycobacteriales; family Corynebacteriaceae; genus Corynebacterium; species Corynebacterium sp. HMSC073D01. Next base: position 4,338 of record NZ_KV821013.1, read on the forward strand.
TGAGGCACGCACCGCAATGGCGGAGGAGCCGTACAAGCTGGAGCTCATTGAGGATAAGTCCAAGGGGACCGTCCTCGATGAGGCTGCCGATGTGGACGCTCACGGTGAACTCACAGGCTACCGCAACGTCAACCCGCGGACGAACGAAACCGAGTGGTTCGACCTCTGCCGCGGTCCGGCACACGTCCCCACCACCCGCTACATTCCAGCGTTCAAACTTCTGCGTTCGTCCGCTGCATATTGGAAAGGTGACCAGTCCCGCGACGGCATGCAGCGCATCTACGGCACCGCCTGGGAGTCTAAGGAGGCTCTCGACGATTACCTCACCATGCTGGAAGAGGCAGAAAAGCGTGACCACCGCCGTCTTGGCCAGGAGCTGGATCTGTTTAGCTTCCCTGACGAGATCGGCTCAGGTTTCCCGGTATTCCACCCGGACGGAGGAATCATCCGCCTGGAGATGGAGGAACACTCCCGTCGCCGGCACCTGGAGAATGGCTACTCCTTTGTGAACACGCCTCACATCACCAAGGGCGACCTCTTCCAAAAGTCCGGTCACTTGGACTTCTACGCGGACGGAATGTTCCCGCCCATGCAATTGGATGGCGAGTACGACGAGGACGGCAACTGCACCAAGCAGCCGCAGGACTACTACGCCAAGCCGATGAACTGCCCGATGCACAACCTTATTTATGCTTCCCGTGGCCGTTCCTACCGTGAGCTGCCGCTTCGCCTGTTCGAGTTCGGCACCGTGTACCGCTACGAGAAGTCCGGCGTGGTGCACGGCCTCACCCGTGCCCGCGGCTTCACACAGGATGATGCTCACATCTACTGCACCGAGGAGCAGCTCGAGGACGAGCTGACCGGCGTATTGAACTTCATTTTGAGCCTGCTCAAAGACTATGGCCTCAATGACTTCTACCTAGAACTCTCCACGAAGGATCCGAACAAGTTCGTGGGATCTGACGAAATCTGGGAGAAGTCCACGGCGATCCTCGAGCGCGTAGCCAAGGCCTCCGGGCTTGAGCTTGTTCCTGATCCCGCCGGCGCAGCTTTCTATGGACCGAAGATCTCCGTTCAGGCTCGCGACGCCATCGGTCGTACGTGGCAGATGTCCACGGTGCAGTTGGACTTCAACCTGCCCGAGCGTTTCGAGTTGGAGTACACCGCCTCTGACGGCTCCAAGAAGCGCCCGATCATGATCCACCGCGCACTGTTTGGCTCCATTGAGCGTTTCTTCGGTGTGCTTCTCGAGCACTACGCCGGTGCGTTCCCGGCTTGGCTCGCCCCGCACCAGGTCACCGGTATCCCGGTTGCCGACGAGTTTGTCGATTACCTGGAAGGTGTCATCGGCAAGCTGAAGGCGCAGGGAATCCGCGCCGAGGTGGACACCTCGGATGACCGGATGCAGAAGAAGATCCGCAACCACACGACGGGCAAGGTCCCGTTCATGTTGCTGGCTGGTGCTCGCGACCAGGAGGCCGGGGCTGTCAGCTTCCGCTTCCTTGATGGTTCCCAGGTAAACGGTGTTCCTGCGGACAAGGCTGTAGAAATCATCACGTCGTGGGTCCGTTCCCGCAAGAACGAGCAGCCCAGTAAGGACACCATCAACCTTGACTAGTGGTGAAGAAGCGAGTCGTTCTGACCGGTTGGAGCGCCTGTGGGCGCCCTACCGGCAGAGCTACATCGTCAATGATGATCGCAAGAAGGTGAGTGATCCTTTCGTGGTTATCCCGGAGATGGAGGACCGCGAAGGCCTCATCGTCGCTCGTGGCACAACCTGCTACGCGGTGATGAACAAGTTTCCGTACAACGCCGGTCACCTCCTCATCGTCCCTTTCCGCAAGGTGGCGGACTTGGAGGAGCTAACTGAGGATGAGTACCGGGAGATTATGGATTGGGCGCGCGTCGCCGTCCGCGTGATCAAAGAGGTCAGCTCACCCGATGCGATGAACGTTGGCTTCAACCTTGGTCGCGCATCTGGCGGTTCCGTCGGTGAGCATCTCCACCTGCACATCGTGCCACGGTGGTCGGGTGACTCGAACTTCATGACGATCATCGACGCAACCAAGGTTCTTCCGCAAACTCTCCAGCAGACCCGTGATCTGCTCGCGCGCGCGTGGCACGACGCGGAGTGGGCTCCCGGTGACGTGGTGTTGGGGGAGGAGTAGCTGTGCTCAGCGTTCATGGACGAAAGCCTGCGCGCGTCATAGTTGAGCCCGTTGCTGACCTTGCTCTCAGGGCGGGACTGACCCCCAACACGGTGACCGTCGTTGGGGCGGTATTGACCACGTTGGCGGCTGTTGTCCTCATTCCTACTGGGCACCTTGTGGCAGCAGCGGTCGTGTCTGGTTTGTTTTCTGCCTTCGACATGATCGATGGCACCATGGCCAGGCGCAGCGGTGGCGGTACGCGGTTCGGTTCAACGCTTGATGCTTCATGCGATCGGATCACCGACGGCGCACTCTTTTCCGCCATCATCTGGTGGGAGGTGTTCGTCGCCGGGACGGATCGGGCGACTGTTGCCGCCACCTTTGTGGCCCTGATTGGTTCCCAGGTGACGAGCTACGTCAAGGCGCGTGGCGAGGCAAGCGGTTTCCGGATGGTCGGTGGACTCATTGAGCGCCCGGAGCGGCTAATTATCGGCTACCTTGGCATCGCGCTAGCTGGTTTCGGTGTCCCTTGGGGCTTCGAGGTCGCAATGTGGGTCTTGGCTGTTGGCTCTGTGTGGACTGTCATTCAGCGACTCATCATGGCGTCCCGCGATCCGCTGGCCGGCAAGATGAGTGCCCCTCCGGCCGGTGCCGAGGATCAATAATCTCGAACCGCTGGAGACCTCAGGTTGAGCCCTCCCACTCTGCTGAGTGGGAGGGTTTTCGTTTTCTGAGGGTTCAGGCTTGTCGACGATTACGTGATCGGTGGCGTCTGCTTAGTCACGCGCCTTGTAGCTTGTACGCCTGACTCCGATCCACATCACTGTTGCCGTCGGGATAGACCCCGTGGGCGCCGTCGGGGATAGGAACCCTGTGGGCGCCGTTGGGGCAGTTGTGCGGATGGGGCCTCGTTCCAGCTTCAGTGCACGCGCTGATTGCAAGGCTCTCAAGGGAAAAGCGATCTCTAATTACCAGAACAGAATCGGGCGGAAACACAAGCTGATAGGTTGGTAGGGTGAACTCCAATGGAAGAAAAACCAGTCTAATTCCGTTGTTTTGGCGGTTAGTGAAAAAACACGAATGGACGGCGGCTGGTTACGTTCTCGGTTGGTCCGTTGTCTCCCTGCTGCCAGAATCGTGGGGCCGGGCACTCTTTCGGTTCGCTGCGCGCCGCGTGGGCGGTAATGCACAGTTGGAGAAGAACCTGACTCGCGTGCTAGGCCGTCCCGCCTCTAGAGAAGAAGTACGACGCGGACTGGAGTCGTATGCCCGTTACTGGTATGAAGCCTTCGCTCTCCACAAGATCGTTCCAGATACCCTCACCATCGAGGGGATAAACAACCTCGACCGTGATCGCGGTGCCATCATCACGCTTACCCACAGTGGAAATTGGGATTTGGCCGGTGTAGCCCTCGTGCTCGAAGTAGATGGCTTCTCCACCGTTGCCGAGCATCTTCAGCCCGAAGAGCTCTACCAGGCCTTTGTCTCCTACAGAGAGGAGTTGGGCTTCACGGTGTATCCGCACGATTCTCACCCGCTCACGAATCTTGAAAAGGATGTATCGAGTGGCTCTGTCGTGGCCATGATGGGGGAACGAGATCTGAAAGGCCGCGGTGTAGCCGTTTCATTTTTTGGGGAGGCAGCGACCTTCCCGGCAGGGCCTGCTGTGCTCGCTCAGCGCACAGGGGCACCGCTGCATGTTGCAGATGTCTACTTCACAGGCTCCGGCTGGGGTCTCTCGTTGCGGCCGGCGATTCCTGTGACGACAGTTGAAGAGACCACGCAGCGCATTGCCGATGAATTTGAAGAAACGCTATCCGCTCACCCCACCGATTGGCATATGCTACAACCCGTGTGGCTTGCGGACAGGACATAGCCGGATAGGCACGGGACGGATAGGGGAAGCCCGACGAACCTTGCCGAAGCTCGCTGCAGCCCACTGAAGCTTATCGATTCCAACGAAGCCTACCGAAGCTGGCTGCAGCACACTGAAGCCAGCCGAAGTCCCGCAGGTCAGGTGATAGGTGGTGGTATTACGGATGGTGGCGCGCCGAAACCTCAGGTTTTGTGACTAGAGTTAGTTCAATCATGCGTGTCGGAATTGTCTGCCCCTATTCTTTTGACGAACCAGGTGGCGTCCAAAACCACGTGCTCGAGCTGGCGAACACCCTCATCGCCTCCGGGCACGATGTTCGTGTACTCGGACCGTGTTCTCCCTCCACACCACACGTTCCCTCGTTTGTGACCCGTGGTGGAGCAGCAATCGGGGTTCCCTACAACGGATCAGTAGCCCGCATCGCCATTGGACCCCATGTCACGAGAATAACGAGGCGTTTCATCGAAGATGGGGGGTTCGATGTGCTCCATATTCACGAGCCCAATTCACCCAGCTTCTCGATGGAAGCACTACGGCTTGCCCACGGACCAATCGTCGCCACCTACCACGCATCTGCAGAAAAATCTTTCCTGCTCAAAGTCGCGCAGGCGACTTTCCTCACTCCGATGTTGGAAAAGATCGGGGGCGGAATTGCCGTTTCGGACATGGCCCGGCAATGGCAGGTTCAGCAGCTCGGAGGTGACCCTGTAGCCATCCCCAACGGAATCCATGTCCAAACCTTTGCAGAACAGACGCACCGTACGCAGCCTCGCCGTCTTGCGTTCGTAGGGAGGCTCGATGAGCCTCGGAAAGGCCTCGACATTCTCCTCGGTGCCCTGGAACAGATCAATAATCAGGACGGATGCGAGTATCACCTTGACGTAATCGGGGGCGGAAAACCCCGACAGTCCACTCCTCGGATTACCTATCACGGCCGGGTTACCGATGAGGAGAAGGCGCGACTTTTGGGTGAAGCGAGCATCTTCATCGCACCGAATACTGGTGGCGAGAGTTTTGGTATCATCTTGGTTGAAGCGATGGCCGCTGGGTGCGCCGTCGTTGCCTCGGACATTCCCGCTTTCCGTGCAGTACTTGGAGATGCCGGGCTCACCTTTGCCAATGGGAATAGTGGCGCATTGGCCCGAGTCCTTCAGAGGCTGTTGCACGATCCAGATCTGTTAGCTGACCTTCGTGGACGAGGGGAGAAACAGGCTGTGCAGTACGACTGGTCTGTTGTGGCCAAGAAGGTGCTGCAGGTGTACGAGACGGTGGCGGATGGTCACCCCGTGACATGCAAGCCACTGCGACGTTATCGTCCGAGCTTCCTGCGACAGCTGCAGCCCGGGAAGGGGAACCGAGCATGAGTCACGCAGGTGTTCTTCTTCTCGGAGTCATCCTCACCGCCGTTTTCTTGTGGTGCTACTTCACCGCCCAGCGCCTCAATCGCTTGCATATTCGCATGGATAGAGCCCGCGACTCGCTGGAGGGTGCACTCAACCGGCGGGCAGCTGTCATCGGGGCGCTGTATCCGTCACTGACCGCGCAAGCGACGGCACTCGAGGATATTCCGCTCACGTACGAGAATTTTTCTGATCGTAGAGCCGCTGAAAATGAGCTCCTGCGGCGACTCCCCGCTTCGGTTTCAGGTGACGGGTTCCTCGTAACTGATAGCAACGAGGCATCCATGGTTAAGGAGGAAACAACGACAGGGGAGGAGCCCCCGACTAAGGAGACCGCCCCGCCAAAGGAGACCACCCCGCCTAAAGAGACCACCCCATCGGGGGAGGGCACCTCGATAGGGGAAGAGACAGTCGAAAACGACGTGGCTGCGGTGAGAAAAGTACGCACAGACACAGTGCTCAATGCAGAGTCTGCTGTGACCGCAGAGGCGGCCGAGGGGGCGAGAGCACTAGTGGCTCTGTCGGATGCGAACGTTCGCGTTCATCTCGCCACGCGGTTCTATAACCAGGCAGTGACAGATACGCGCCATGTGAGGCACCGCCCGCTGGTTAAACTCCTTCACCTTGCTGGAAATGCACCCAACCCCGCCTATTTCTAACCGTGGCAGCGCGCCTCACCGTTGAGCTCCTCCTTTCCCCAGTCGACTGTGCCGGCTACCGTGCCTAGCTACGTGAAGGTGAGACGGAGCGTCGACAAGCCCCGGTCTTGTCCGCCGGAAACCGTGTGCTTTCGGGCACTTCAACTGGTGAAAAGCCTGCATCCATCTTCAGTTCAATTTTCTCGTCGGAATTGGTTTTCTAAAAGTTAACCTGGGATTCATGCAGCCGCTATGATTGGTGGGGGATTCCGGTCTCAAGATGACTACGAAAGAAGGAGATCTAGTGTCTGATAATCAGGCTCAAACCGAACACGGTACCGCTCGCGTGAAGCGCGGCTTGGCTGAAATGCTCAAGGGCGGCGTCATTATGGACGTTGTCAACCCGGAGCAGGCCAAGATTGCTGAGGATGCCGGCGCTACTGCCGTGATGGCTCTCGAGCGTGTTCCTGCCGATATTCGCGCCGAGGGTGGCGTGTCCCGCATGAGTGACCCGGACATGATCGATGGGATTATTGACGCGGTCTCTATTCCGGTGATGGCGAAGGCTCGTATTGGCCACTTCGTTGAGGCACAGGTTCTCCAGTCCCTGGGCGTTGACTTCATTGATGAGTCTGAGGTGTTGACCCCTGCGGATTACAAGAACCACATCGATAAGTTCCAGTTCACCGTGCCGTTCGTATGCGGTGCAACCAACCTTGGTGAGGCACTGCGTCGCATCAACGAGGGTGCTGCGATGATCCGTTCTAAGGGTGAAGCAGGCACGGGCGATGTGTCCAACGCTGTCACCCACATGCGCACCATCCGCGCGGAGATCAACCGCCTGTCCTCTATGGCTGAAGATGAGCTTTATGTTGCGGCTAAGGAGCTCGGTGCACCGTATGCTCTTGTCCGCGAGGTAGCTGAAAACGGCAAGCTCCCCGTCGTGCTCTTTACGGCTGGCGGTATCGCAACGCCTGCCGATGCTGCGATGATGATGCAGCTGGGCGCCGAGGGCGTATTCGTCGGTTCCGGCATTTTCAAGTCGGGCGATCCGGAGAAGCGCGCAAAGGCTATCGTCCAGGCCACGCAGAACTACGATGATCCGGACACCATCGCTCAGGTGTCCCGCTCGCTGGGTGAGGCCATGGTGGGCATCAACGTCGATGACCTGCCTAAGGATCACCGCCTGGCTGACCGCGGCTGGTAGTGAGCGCCATCTAACAACCAAGCCCATCCGGTTTGATTTTGCCCCTTATGGGGGCAAATCCGGGTGGGCATTTTGCTGGGCAGGGTGCCTCGTTTCGGGCTGATCACATTCTAAAGTACGTAGTTGTTCCCATGCTGTGGGCAGACCAAGGAGCCTGCACAGCTCGTTTCGCGTCGGGGACGAGAAACACAAAGAGGAAACAACAGGTCATAGCCACGTTTACGCTAGTGGCGCCAGGCGCTCTGGTGGTGCCAGCTACGATGCAGACCGCTGTGGCGGTGGCTCAGGTAGCAGTGCGGGCAGACTCAATTGGTGAGAGCAATGGGCGTAGGAATCCAGGCTGGGATTTACATGGGTACACGTAGTGCTGAGGCACAATAGGGGGTAACCGCAGCGGAGAGGGCTACCATCAGATGGGGTGCCCCTGTTCCATTAGTGAAATGGATGGTGCGGGACGCGTGAATCCATAGTATGGAGCGGCGCGGTTAGAGAATCGCTTGAATGAGCACCGCGTAAATTAATTCGGCACCGCTCACAAGCTCGCTGCCGCATCGCAGTCAGATCTGCGGATTAGAAGGATGAAAAGTGGCCATAATTACCGGTTTCGAACCATTTGGTGGACGGACAGAAAACGCCTCGTGGCGCGTGGCGGAACGCGTTGCGGGAACCTTCGCGGAGGAGGGGTTTGACATCCAAGCGAAACAGGTACCCGTGGAGTTTGATGCGATTGGCCCCTTTCTTGCGCATCACAGGCGCGAGACCATCATCAGCATTGGCGAGGCTGCTGTTGCAGATCGTGCCCGCCTGGAGATAGCGGGGCGCCTGTGGCAGCATGGCACAGACAATACCGGAAAGTACTTTAACCGCCCGCTGGCCTCCATCCTCCTTTCGCGGACCCACGAATCTCTAGTAGCTCGTGTGCAGGCAAACACGACGGGGAGTGAAACATCTCTCCCACAGCGTGAAACCAATGACGGAGCTCGGCGCCGATCCGGGGTACGGGTTCTCTACGACGGCCCTCGTCCACCGGCCGCAGTGATCGGCGAAAACGGACTCGAGTATGCGGTACGAGCACCTGAAAATGTAGTAAATCTTGCGCGTAAAGCCGGATTGGCCATTTCAAGCGACGCGGGGCTGTACATTTGTAACACAACGACGGCTCTCGGCTACGCGTTTTTGAATACGTTTGCGTTTCTTCACGTTCCTGCAGTTGAACCGTCAGAGAAAACACTCACTGCGGTCAGCGCGTTTGTCCGCTCCCTACTCGTACACGCACACGGAGGTGACCATGAAGTCCAAGATTGAGAAAACACTGAGCCTGGAGCGCATTGATACCGATATCTTCGTCGGTCCGATCGTCGAATCGCACTTCATCCGCACATTTGGTGGACAAATCGCTGCACAGACCCTTGTCGCGGCGACACAAACAGTGGACTCCGATCACACCGTCCACTCGCTTCACGGTTATTTCATCAGGCCCGGTAGGGCAGAGCTGCAAACAGTATTCCTTGTGGAGCGAATTCGCGACGGCCGCAGTTTCGTGTCCCGCCAGGTTAAGGCTGTCCAGGAGGGCAAACCGATCTTCATCATGCAGGCCAGCTTCCACCGACGGGGAGACACAGGCATTGAGCACGCGGACCGAATGCGTGATGTGCCCTCTGCGGACGAGCTCCCGGAGGGGCCACTCGAATCCATGAACGCCACATATCGCGCACTGCTCGAAGAATGGAGTGATTGGGACATTCGTGTCGTACCGCCGGATCGTTACCAGCACAACCCCTATACGCCATCTCAGCAGGTGGTGTGGTTCCGTGCGAAGGACAAGCTTCCCGACGATGAAACCTTCCATATCTGTACTCTGACCTACATGTCGGATATGACGCTGCTCCAGTCTGCTCTTGTCCCGCATCCGCACATTGATGTCCAGGAAGCCTCTTTGGATCACGCTATGTGGTTCTTGCGTCCCTTCCGTGCCGACGAATGGCTTCTTTATGACCAGGTATCGCCGAGTGCAGCAAATGGGCGAGCGTTGACGCAGGGTAAAATTTTCGATTCAGCGGGAAACCTCGTAGCTGTAGCCACGCAAGAGGGACTCACCCGCACGCTTAAAGATGGAACTTCGCCGGTTCCCATGACGAACTTGAAGGGATAACCCTATGAAAATTGGCATCCTCGCTGTACAAGGCGGAGTAGCAGAACACGAGCGTACGCTCCGGCAGGTGGCGGAGAAGTATCGGGATAACTCTGATTCGTCGTGGGGCAACCTCGAGATTGTGCTCGTTCGGCGGGCGGAGCATCTCGAGGGGATCAACGGTCTCATCCTCCCTGGTGGTGAATCGACAACGATGTCTCGTCTGCTTACCCTGTCTGGCATGGATACTCTCCTCAAAGAGGCGTTGGATGCGGGGCTGCCCGCCTACGGAACATGTGCAGGCATGATTTTGTTGGCTTCCAATGTTTTGGATACCCGCCCGGATGCAATCTGGCTCAGTGCCCTCGACATTACGGTCCGTCGCAACGCTTTTGGCCGACAGCGGGATTCCTTCGAGGCCGACCTTACGTTCACCGGAATCGACGAACCGGTTCACGCGACTTTCATCCGTGCCCCCATTGTCGAGGATGTTTCTGACAAGGTCGAAGTGCTGTGTCGCGAGCCAGAGGGACGCATTGTCGGTGTGCGTCAGGGGCGCGTTTTAGCTACGTCCTTCCATCCGGAAGTCAGCGGTATCACGGATGTCCACGAGTATTTCCTATCGATGTGTGAGGACGCGAATTTCACCTATACCGCCTAGAATGTGACCGCTGTCAGCCACGGTTGTTGCTGCCGAGGAAGGGCAACCGGCGCCGGGGCACTCCGAGGCCGCAAAGGGGTATTAGGATTCACCAACCGTTTTTTCGTCGGCCTTCCACCAGTGAGCGGGGGAATGAAGGTAGGATGGTGGCGATCACCGCCCCCGCCCTGCGGATCTAAAAGAGCCGCGAATGGAGGACAGCGCTGCGGAGCGTCGTGCCCTGGATCGTGTTCCTCCACCGGTTGATCGGTAACCTGTGGGGTGGGGTGTACGAACGAGTGCAGAAGGCACTCGTATAATAACTACGTTCAGTTAAAGCAACGGAAAGGATCCTGGTCTATGTCGGGTCACTCAAAATGGGCAACCACGAAGCACAAGAAGGCCGCCAACGATGCTAAGCGTGGCAAGGAATTTGCCAAGCTCATCAAGAACATCGAGGTAGCTGCCCGTACAGGTGGCGGGGACCCCGCTGCAAACCCGACCCTGGATGACATGATCCGCAAGGCCAAGAAGGCCTCCGTCCCGAACGACAACATCGAGCGCGCCCGCAAGCGTGGCTCCGGCGAAGAAGCCGGTGGCGCTGACTGGCAGACGGTCATGTACGAGGGTTACGGCCCCAACGGTGTCGCTATGCTCATCGAGTGCCTCACCGATAACCGCAACCGCGCAGCAACTGAGGTGCGCACGCGTATGACCAAGAACGGTGGCAACATGGCCGACAGCGGTGCCGTGAGCTACATGTTCTCCCGCAAGGGTGTAAGCACCGTGAAGAAGGGTGAGCTCACCGAGGACGATGTTCTCCTCGCCGTCCTTGACGCTGGCGCAGAGCAGGTTAACGATCTCGGTGAGATGTTCGAGGTTGTCTCCGATGCCTCCGACACTACCGCTGTGAAGGACGCACTTCAGGCCGCTGACATTGAGGTCGAGGACACCGATTCCGAGTTCCGTGCCTCCGTCGAGAACCCTGCGGATCTCGCAACGGCGAAGAAGATCCTCAAGCTCATCGATATTCTCGAGGAGTCCGACGATGTTCAGAACGTGTACACGAACATGGACATTCCTGAGGACGTTGCAGCCCAGCTTGAGGACGAAGATTAATCTCGCTTTCTGCTCCTGGTAACCGATGTCAGGTCCAGGCAGATGGGTATAGCAGGTCACCGTATATTCAGTGGCGGTGGCCTGCTTTCGTCATTGTTGGGTACCCCGTCGCCATGAATGTTCCTGGTGCGAATTCCGCTGGAGCATCTTTTGTTGCTATGGGGGATTGGTGCTTGTCGACGCTCCGCTGCCTAGGTTCTTGGTCTTGGTGCCGTCCCCGTTGGTTCTTGAGGGATAGCACGGTGCTGCCCCTAGCTCCACGCGACGGTGTGCGGACAAAGACTTAAGCACGCGGAATGCACACCCGCGAACACCGAATGCGGACCCACGAACATGGGATACTGACCCCGCGAACATGGGATACTGACCCGCGAACACCGGATGATGCGTTGTGTAGCAGTTGCAACGACATCGAGTGGCTCTCGTGTGCTACCTTATATTGGAACGTAAATTCGAATACACGGGAAAGAGTTTGTCAGGATGGAATCAACAGTGGGGCTCAGGGTTCTGGGCATAGACCCAGGTCTGACACGCTGTGGTTTATCCATTGTGCAGGCAGGGAAAGGCAGAACGGTCATTCCCGTCGCGGTCGGTGTGGCGCGGACACCATATAAATCATCCATGGGTGACCGCTTGAAGGAACTGTATGAGGCGATCACGGATTGGATTGCGGAGTACAAACCGGATGTCGTTGCAATGGAACGTCTCTTCGAGCGTGGGGAGGTTTCGACCGTTTTGCATACAGCGCATGCTGTAGGAGTGCTTATACTCGCGGCTTCGCAGGCGAATCTCGACGTGCACGAATACACTCCTTCGCAGGTTAAAAAGGCGATTACTGGTAACGGTCGAGCCGACAAGAAGCAAATGACTGCCATGGTGACGCGGATTCTGGGTCTTGAGAACCCGCCAAAGCCCGCAGACGCGGCCGACGCACTGGCTATCGCGATCACTCACTGCTGGCGTGCACCCCAAATTCTCCGTGAGGAAAAAGCGAAGGAGCAGCTTCGCAAAATGGGTATCGACCCAGATCGTGCAGCCGGACCGAAGGGCATGAACACGACGTACCACCCGCGCGTCGTGCCAACGCCTCAAGTGACTGGAGAATCTCTACGCGACCTCGGAGGGGCGCAGTCATGGGTGAGGCGTTGATCGATCCAATAAGACGTAGATCGGTGGCACCTGTAACCTGCGATGCCGGTGGTCATGTGTGGTATGCCGCGCTCGACGGCAGTATCAACCAAACTGCGGCACTGGTTAGGACGGGTGTGATCAGAGGTCAGCAGCAGACGTTGCGCCGATACGAGTCGCATCCAATATGTACAGATATCTAGCACAATGATGCACTTTGAATGCACAGTGACGTGCCAACTCTCCGCTGTGGTCGGGGCGTGGCGGAGTTCATAGAATAGTAAAAGTGAAAGTGGAGACGCGCGCTGCATGCGCGTCGAATAAAGGAGTAGTAGATGATTGCGTCCCTTCACGGTGAGGTTGTTGCCAAGTCGCTTACTGGCGGTGTCATCGAATGCGGTGGTGTCGGTTACGAGTTCCTCGCCACCGCGGCGACCCTTGCAGAATTACCGCTGGGGGAGGATGGTCGGGTTCTAACCACCATGGTGATCGGGGAGAAGGTTGTAACTCTCTACGGCTTCGCCCATGATTCGGAGCGCACAATGTTCTCGCAGCTGCAAGGCGTCCAAGGCCTCGGGCCGAAGCTGGCGCTTGCATGTTTGAACACGTATTCCCCATCGGAGATCGCAGTGGCTGTAGCCAACGATGATAAGAAAACACTGCAGGCTATCCCCGGAGTTGGCGCGCGCATGGCCGCGAAAATGACAGCTGTTCTCGACGGAAAGCTAGACGAGTTCATTGATTCGACCGCCACTACTTCGTCCGCCGCTGAACCAGTAACCGGTGGATCGGAAACCGTAGTTGCTGCCCTTGTTCAGCTCGGGTTCGATGAGGATTCCGCCAATCACGCTGCAGCCTGGGCAGAAGAGTCCAACCCAGGTGGCGACACGGGAACAAACCTTCGCCATGCTCTGCAGTACCTAGGTAAAAAGAAATAGCAGCAAGCGTGGTACTGACCGAATCGGTCGAGTGAAACTCGTGTTTTTACCGACTTTTTGTCTAGTCGGTGGACCGCAGGAACACCCTAGGCCGGAGATTCAAGATACAAAGATTCAAGATAGCTGTAAGGTCGAATAAGAAAGGGGGCTCATGCCATGGCCAATGTAGAAAAGACGGAGTTCGTATTACCTGGAGATGACAACGCTCCAGGCAATAACGTCGGTATCGGACGAAACCCAGAGTCGGCTGCCGTCAGCCCTGAGAAGCAGGAGACTGATCACGATTTAGAGGTGAGCCTTCGCCCGAAGTCTATCGATGAATTCATTGGCCAAGATAAGGTCCGTAAGCAGCTCCGCTTGGTGTTGGAAGGTGCCAAGAAGCGTGGGTCGGCACCGGACCACGTCCTGCTTTCTGGTCCGCCTGGTCTAGGCAAGACGACTATGGCCATGATTATTGCGCAAGAGCTCGGCACCTCGCTCCGCATGACGTCCGGGCCGGCTCTTGAACGCGCTGGTGACCTCGCAGCCATGCTGTCCAACCTCATGGAAGGCGATGTGCTTTTCATCGATGAGATTCACCGCATTGCGCGCCCTGCAGAAGAGATGCTGTACATGGCGATGGAGGATTTCCGCATCGATGTGATCGTCGGTAAGGGCCCCGGTGCTACTTCTATTCCGCTGGAATTGGCACCCTTCACACTCGTCGGTGCGACTACGCGGTCAGGGATGCTCACGGGCCCGTTGCGGGATAGGTTCGGTTTTACAGCGCACATGGAGTTCTATTCGCCCAAGGACCTGACCGCAGTGGTCCTTCGCGCAGCGAAGATCCTCGGAGTCAATATCGATAAAGAGGCCGCTGCTGAGATTGCCGGCCGTTCGCGGGGAACGCCACGTATCGCTAACCGTCTCCTGCGTCGTGTACGTGATTACGCTGAAGTCCATTCAGATGGCCACATCGACGTGGATGCCGCAAAGACAGCGCTTGTCGTGTTTGACGTGGATGAAAAAGGGTTGGATCGGTTGGATAGGGCTGTGCTCAACGCGCTTATCAAGGGGCATGGCGGTGGCCCGGTTGGCGTTTCCACTTTGGCCATCGCGGTCGGAGAAGAACCGTCGACAGTTGAGGAGGTGTGCGAGCCGTACCTCGTCCGCGCTGGGCTTATTTCTCGTACTGGGCGTGGACGTGTGGCAACGGCCGCAGCCTGGCAGCACTTGGGCCTGACTCCACCGGATGGTGCTCTCGGACTTTTCTGACACGTCTGGATCGAGGTCTCTTTTCGCTCCCTTTGGCTCGTGTTTCCTGTCTCAGGCTACAGTTCCTAGGTTCCATTTTCAGCTCTCATGTAACGTACTGTGGCTGATCGCCGGTCCTGTCTCTAAACTCGCCGGTTCTGCCAAAGTGACGGTGCAGGCCTCACACGGCAGAGCCTGAATACGGAGGCTGACGTTGGGGAGTCTATTTCTGCGTCGAAGGGCATTTCTTGCTTGAGTTTTAATTCTCTACTGCCGCTTTCGTTAGCTAAGCCCCAGATCGCATTGGTAAACGGAAGGAAGATGAGATTCCGTAACACCGGGGGAGATGTGTCCAAGTTCTTACGTGAAGCTGCTGCTTTTTGTGCGCTGCTGCTCTTCGTAGGCTGTTGGTCTTTGTGTGCTGCTGTTATTCGCCTAGAAGTCCCGCGAGAGAAAACTAGTTGGAGCAGTCAGTGCCACGTTGGTCCAGTACGGAACAGGGATGATAGTGGTGAATCTGGCGATATCTCCTCGTAGTAACTCTGGTCCGCGGGTGCCCTACGTTTCTCTTGTCGGCCGTTTTCTGGAACAATTCAGTTCATGGATCTCATTATTCTTCTCGTCATTCTTGTCATCTTTGCTGCCCCCATGTTCTTGATGCAGCGTAAGCAAAAGAAGCAGATGGAACAGCTCCGGAGCATGCAGGGGCAACTGCTTCCCGGCGATCACGTCGTGACCACCGCTGGCCTCCATGCTCTCGTTCATCTGGTGGACGAGGATGAGGTGGACCTCGAAATCGCCCCTGGTGTCATTACCCGCTGGGAGAAGATCGCCATTGTGAAGAAGATTGAGGACTCTCCCGAAGCCGCAAATAATGCCTTCATCGAGTCTCCCAAGACCGAGACGGAGGCCGCTGGTGGTGCAACGGAGCACACCGATGGATACGAGCGCCCACAGAGTTTTGGGTCCGATGCAGGTCGACCTGACGATGGCGACGCGCGCTAACCTCCGAATGGTAACCCCACCATCCCGTCTTGCACGAGCAGGTCTAGTCGGCTCATAGAAATCCGCGTCCGCTTTTAGGAGTCCGCTAGGACGACCCCGCCTGTAGAGTCCGGTACGTGGGTCCGCTCATCAGGCCCGTTCTACTTGCGCGAGTAGGACGGGTCCTTTATTTATGGTGGAGATTTATGGTGGAGGTATGTGCGGTGGAGGAAAATTGCTTCTCAGCGAGCGTGCAACCTTCTCTCCGGCAGCGAGGCCAGTGTGCTACCCTCCGGCGTGACAGTGAGCGTTGCAGCGAGAGAGCCAGCACAAGCGGTGCAGATGACGTCTCTCCGTGTGATGACTGGAAAGGGCTACTACCGGGCGTCGAAAAGCCAGGAAGACAGGGGTGGTGCGTGCGCTTTAGCAGCGCATGTCGTAACATAGACCCGTTGTGCACCCTTCTCTATGAAGGGTAAAACAGTACTACTTGCTAAACGTGGCGCTCACAAGCGTCAGAGATGATAAGTTGACTGGCCATGATACCGGCAACCAGTTCGGTTGCCACAGGTGCACGCCACACCGGGCGCGCTGCTCATGGCTTGTCGTGGAGGATTTACATTGGCGTCACAATCTGAACGCAAGGCCGAACCTAAGGCTCGGCGCACCACGGATTTCGTAGGTCGCTACCCGTGGGGTGCCCTGGGTATCTTCGGAATCATTCTCATTCTGGTGTACTCGCTCCTATTTTTTACACCCGGCGCAAACACGCCGAAGCTAGGCATTGACCTGCAAGGTGGTACACGCGTTACGCTGGTGCCGCAGGGGGGCGAACCTACCCCCCAGCAGCTGGACCAGGCTCGCACGATTCTTGAGAACCGCGTGAATGGCATGGGCGTGTCTGGTGCCGAGGTGGTAACCGACGGCAACACGCTCGTCATCACTGTGCCTGGCGAGGACACAGCACAGGCCCGTAACCTTGGCCAGACCTCGCAGCTGGTTTTCCGCACAGTATCGCAGCCAGCTGCTCCGCAGGTGGATCAGATCATGCCCACCCTGACGGATATGGCTAACCGTTGGGTTTCCTACGGGCTTGTTACGCCGGAAAAGGCCAACGAAGTACTCAAGCAGTACCACGACCTGCTTAACCAGCAGGCTGCTCAAAATGGTGGGGAAGAGGCTGCTCCCGCAACCGGCGAGGCGCCGACCGTAACTGCCGAGCCGTTGCCAGAACCGAAGAACTCCATCGAGGAGCAGAAGCGGCGCGATGAGGTCTTCGACATGATGTTGAAGGATCGTCAGTCCACTGAAGGTGCTACCCAGATGGCCGCAGCAGCCCTCATGGAATGCTCCGAGGAAAACACCCACGACCCGATCGCTGGTGGCGACGACCTGTCCAAGCCACTCGTCGCTTGCTACCCGGAGATGGGTCAGCCATTGCTTCTCGGACCCTCTCCACTGTTGGTGGGTGAGCCTGAAGACGGACGTCGCCTGACTGGTAACGAGATTGATACCAACCGCCCGATTAACGGTGGCATCAACCCGCAGACCGCACAGAACGAGGTCGTTTTCACCTTCAAGTCTGACAATGGGGAGACCGGTTCTGAGACGTGGGCCAAGCTGACGCAGGAGTACCTGAACAAGCAGGTCGCTGTCACCTTGGACTCGCAGATTATTTCGGCACCGCAGGTGCAATCGGCCACGCCGGTTGGATCCTCCACCATGATTACCGGTATGAAGAATGAGGAAGAGGCCAAGACGCTGGCTAACAACCTCCAGTACGGTGCCCTTCCGCTGAGCTTCGTCGGTGAGAATGGTGAGCGTGGCGGCACGACGACAGTGATCCCGCCGACACTCGGTGCAGCTTCGCTTCGCGCCGGCCTCATTGCAGGCCTGATCGGTCTCCTCGCCGTCGCCGTTTTCTCCTTGGTCAACTACCGCCTTTACGGCCTGCTGGCAATGTTCACCCTCGTGGCATCGGGCACGCTCGTCTACGGCTCCCTCGTCCTTCTCGGCCGATGGATCGGATATTCGCTCGACCTCGCAGGCGTTGCAGGTTTGATCATCGGTATCGGTACGACGGCCGACTCCTTTGTCGTTCTCTACGAGCGCATTAAGGACGAGATACGTGACGGCAGAACATTCAGGTCAGCAGTTCCGCGTGGTTGGGATCGCGCCCGCAAGACGATTATCTCCGGTAACTTCGTCTCCGTCATCGCCGCGGTGGTTCTCTACATCCTCGCCGTTGGCGACGTGAAGGGCTTCGCCTTTACCCTCGGACTGACGACGGTGTTCGACCTTGCGGTGACCTTCTTCGTCACCGCACCGCTGGTTATCCTCGCCTCCCGGAAGAAGTTCTTTGCTAAGGCGAGCGTCAACGGCCTAGGCAAGGTGTACGAGCTCGTTGAACAGCGCCGTGCAGCCGGCGAGCAGCTGGCCGCCGATACCGGCTGGTACAACCAGCGGATGCTTGCCAAGCGGAATGCGGGTGCCACGGATGGCGAATCCGTCTCCGACGAGGACGGCAACATAGAATCAACTGCCACAAGCGAAGCACCGGAATCGAATATGATTGCCGACGACCGTCCATCATCACTTATCACCCTTGAGGAATCCATCGCCAACGAGCCAAAAGTGCCCGAACACCTGCGAGCTCCGCTCCTTGATGATGGCAGCCCAGATGGTTCCCATATCGTGAACCAGGAGGAGAAGTAACAATGACTACTCAGGTACGGGTCGACAACGACGTAACCCCAGAAACCAACCACTCCTTCTTAACGCGGCTGTACACCGGCGAGGGTGGCATCGACTTCGTCGGGCGTCGCAAGCTGTGGTACATCATTACCCTGGTCGTGCTTGCGGTCTGTGCCCTTGGCATCATCTTCCGGGGCTTCACCCTGGGGATTGATTTCCAGGGTGGCACAAAGATGACGATGCCTGCTGCAAACCTGGATACTGCAGCGGTGTCCCGCACATTTGAGGAAGCCACGGGTGTCACCCCAGAAGGCGTGCAGATCGTGGGTGCACAGGATTCACGCATCCTTGAGATCGCGTCCGAGCGGCTTTCCGACGAGCAAATCATGTCTGCTCGGGAGGCTCTGTACACCGAGTTCCAGCCCAAGGACGCGTCGGGCGAAGTCACTCCCGATGCCGTCGGCGATTCTACGGTGTCAGAGTCGTGGGGTTCCACGATCACCAACCGAATGATTGTTGCCTTCGGCGCATTCCTGCTGTTGATCTTCATATACATTGCCATCCGCTTTGAGCGTGACATGTCCGTTGCCGCAATTGCGGCGCTGGGCGTCGACGGTGTCTTCATCGCCGGCTGCTATGCGCTGTTTGGCATGGAGGTCACGCCTGCCGTGGTCATCGGTCTCCTCACGGTCTTGGCCTTCTCCCTCTACGACACGGTGGTCGTGTTTGACAAGGTGCAGGAGAACACCGAGGGATTCGAGCACACCACGCGGAAGACGTATGCTGAGTTGGCTAACCTGGCTGTGAACCAGACCGTCATGCGTTCAATCTCCACGACGGTTATCTCCGCCCTACCGATCATCGCTCTGATGATTGTGGCGGTGTGGCTCATGGGTGTTGGTACTTTGAAGGATCTGGCCGTGGTTCAGCTAATTGGCGTTATTGAGGGCACCTTCTCGTCCGTGTTCCTCGCAACACCCCTTTTGGTCAGTATGAAGAATCGCCAGAAGAAGTTCAAGAAGCACAACCTGCAGGTTGCAGCCGTTCGCGGGACTGACGTTGATGGGGCAACCTACCAAGAGGCCGTTGAGGCTGGACTGGTGAATGAAGATGGTACGGCCGCTGTAGATGAGCATGACGAGGTTGTGGGAGCGAATGGCCTTCGTCCCACAGGAGTCAACTCTGAGGATGCCGAGCGGTTTAACACCCCAGATGGTGAGACTTCGTTGGGCGCTAGCTGGCGACCAACGCGTCGTTACTAGTAGCGCTCCTTCGATCGCACGGCGAGGCAGATCACCGAAAACCCTCGTGCTGGCGCAACAACTTGGTCGGAGGCAGACCACTCAAAAGTCATAATTCGATTTAGACCCCGCGCGGGAGTCCGGTTTTACGAACTCCCTCGCGGGGTCTTGTCATCGCTGATCACGGTGCCGCCTGTTGCGCATCGTGAGCGCCCATAGAACGCCTGTGCTTATGAGACGCGCGTCAATCGCTGTCGCGTGAGTCTTGTGGTTGGCATTGGAAGGGCAGCAGAGCTGCAATGCGTGCCTAGGTGAGAAAAAGGTTTCGCGACTGTGCGAGATCATTCTGCGTGATTTTCCTTCGTTTCCTCCAGCGACAGCAGCGATGGTCGGGAGAGAGGTGAGCGGAGCATTAGCCAACAGCCTGAAATGATGGGACAGATGTTATCTAGCGTTAATCAAGTCAACGGCATAGAATAGTCAGGTACGCCTCGCCTACGTTCAGGCGGCGCTTGTAAAGCGGGGTGGGTTTGGGTCTTAGGGTGCGACGCAGCTCGTCGCACGAGGTGAGTGAAGGAGATTTACGTGACAGTACGCAGAGCTATCCGAGCACTCGTAGCAGCGGTGTGCTCGGTAGGGCTTCTCGCATCCTGCTCATCCGGTGGGAAAGATGGAAATGATGAGAAAATCTTTTCCTACTTTGTCCCCGGGGACGTCGTGACAACGAACTCAGCAAGCTATATCGGTTTCCTCACCGATTCCGCACTTGTCAGTCCGCGCCTTTTCCCCGGTGTTTTCGTGCACGGCCCAGCCGGTCAAATGATTCCGAACCGGGATGTAGCGACAGCACAGCTGCTTCCCGGGGCCAAGCGCCAGGTCGTGTACACCATTTCGGATACAGCCACCTTTTCCGATGGGGTACCTCTGACATGCGATGACTTCGCCCTCGCAGTGCAGGCCGGAAAATTCCCGGAAGTTTTTGACTCCCACCTGCCACTTATGGAGCAGATCGAGGGAGTTAAGTGCCAACCTGGAGCGAAAGAATTCACGGTCGTGTTCCATGAGGGACAAGGGCAGCGTTGGAGGAACCTGTTCCGCTCAGGCACCGTTATGCCAGCCCACGTTCTTGCCACGAAATTTGGTCTCACGGAGGCGGATTTCCTTGCACGTGTGCAAAGTGGCGACGTCGCACAGATGCAGGAGATCGGTGATGCATGGGCACAGGACTTCCGCGTTGATAACTTTGACCCAGCCGTACAAGTTAGCTTCGGCCCGTATCGTATCGAGCGCGTGACTGAGGGCGGCGGGCTCGTGCTGGTCGCGAACGAACACTACAACGGTGATGCCCCCGCGATCTCCCCACTTGTGATTCGTCCACATGGCGGATCCACGGGTGAGTTCCACGAGTCGGGGGGAGTCATCGGTATCGCTGACGTTCCGCGTGTGGCTGATGCGTCATGGACGGATAAGAAGAGCGGGTACGCCGTTGAGCCAACAAGCGGGAAACTGATAGACCAACTTGTGCTCTCGAAGACCGGAATTTTTACTGCGCCTGAGGATCGGCAGGCGTTCGCGGCCTGTATTAACCAGGAGGCAGTTGCACAGCAGTCAACCAGCGTATCTGGGGTCCCCGTGACCCCTCTTGGAACCCGGTTGTCCTCTGCCGAAACCCCTACAACGATCGCTACTCAAGATATAGGTGCGGCACATATGGCCGTTGACCTCCCGCTGGCAGAGCGGCTTCGCGGTAAAACAATTCGCGTTGCATACGTGGGTCCGAATGAGCGATATGCCGCGATGGTGGAGGCGATTCGTCAATCCTGTGAGCCGGCAGGAATTACCGTCGTCGATGTATCAGCGGATTTCGACCCACAAGCCGCGACTATTGAGCCCCCAACTGTCGGTGATGCTGCAGCGGCGTACCCCACCGATGCAGGGATTGTCCCGGAGCAACCCGTCGAGCCACCGCTGACCACGTACGCGGCGGGAAATTACGCTACAGCATCTGGCGCTGTCGTTCCGCCGATGGCGGATGCCTTGCTTATAGCAGTGGAGCCGGCGTTTGAATACGGTCACGTTGCGGCGTCGACGGAGGATCAGGAGGAAGTGAGGAAGGCAGAAGAGATGCTGTGGCAGGAAGTGCCGACCATTCCACTGTCCTCTCAACCCCGAGTATTTATTATGGATACGACAGTAGACAATGTAGTGATCGGAACGACCCGTTCCGGGATCGGCTGGAACATGGACCGCTGGGCCAAAAGGAGCTAAATAACTCATGACATTCAACACCGCGCGCGAGGCTCTCGACGAGCTAACACGGCATGTACCGGGTTTTCCTGAAGAAGGAGTCGTTTTCGAGGATCTGACACCTGTCTTTGCCAACGCTAAGGCATTTACGCTCGTCATCGATGAGCTCGCATCGTTTTCTCAGAAGCTCGGCGGGGAGGTGGTTGCGGGACTGGATGCGCGAGGCTTCCTTGTTGGCTCTGCCGTTGCCTACAAGCTCGGACAGGGGTGTCTCGCCGTGCGGAAGAAAGGCAAGCTTCCGCCACCGGTCATCACTGAGGAATACACTCTGGAATACGGAACGGCAGCGCTGGAAATCCCGGCGGAGGGCATTGACATCCAGGGTAAGAAGATTGTGCTTATCGACGATGTTCTGGCAACCGGTGGGACTTTCATGGCCGCCACCGAGCTTGTTCAGCAGGCTGGTGGGGAAGTTGTCGGTTACGTTGTCATTCTTGAAGTGGACGGTCTCGGTGGCCGCGAAAAGCTCGGAAATGCTCCACTTCTGGTACTTTCCGTAGACGGCGAGTAAATTTTAATAAATGGCAGGTGAATCAAACAAGCAGCGTCCGCGACGGAGTATGTCCGCCCGCCTGGCAAAAAGTCTCACGGGAGGGTGGTCGAGGGTCGACCCGGCTATTGAGCCACTGCTATCTATTCACCGGAAGTTTTACCCGAAGGCTGATGCCGATACCATCGAGCGCGCCTATCATACCGCCGAGCGCCTTCACGAGGGTGTCCAGCGGAAGTCCGGGGATCCGTATATTACGCATCCGCTGGCCGTAGCAACCATCTCTGCAGAGATGGGCATGGACACGACAACGGTTGTCGCCTCCCTCCTTCATGACACCGTGGAGGACACGGAGTACACCCTCGAGGACCTCACTCGAGATTTCGGGGCTGAGGTTGCCAAGCTTGTCGACGGTGTCACGAAGATCGATAAGGTCGCCCTCGGTGCGGCTGCGGAGGCTGAGACAATCCGCAAGATGGTCGTCGCCATGGCTGATGACCCGCGCGTGCTTGTGATTAAGGTTTCGGACCGACTTCATAACATGCGTACGATGCGCTTCCTGCCTCCAGAGAAACAGGCCAAGAAGGCGCGCCAGACGCTGGAAGTCATTGCTCCACTCGCGCACAGGCTCGGGCTGGCGAGCGTCAAATGGGAGCTTGAGGATCTA
Organism: Corynebacterium sp. HMSC073D01; assembly: GCF_001815555.1. Taxonomy (NCBI): domain Bacteria; kingdom Bacillati; phylum Actinomycetota; class Actinomycetes; order Mycobacteriales; family Corynebacteriaceae; genus Corynebacterium; species Corynebacterium sp. HMSC073D01. The sequence continues at coordinate 27,181 of NZ_KV821013.1, forward strand.
TCTTTTGCCATCTTGTACCCCAAGAAGTACGACGAGATCGTTCGCCTTGTTGCAGAGAGAGCTCCTGCGCGTGACCGCCAGCTCAAGGAAATTATCAGCGCCGTAAAGAAGGAACTGAAAGCCAACCACATTATCGCTGAGGTTGTCGGTAGGCCGAAGCACTACTGGTCTATTTACAAGAAGATGACCGATCGTGGCCATGACTTTAACGAGTTGTTTGACCTCGTGGGAATCCGGATCCTCGTGGATACGAAGGCGCTCTGCTACGAAGCCATTGGCGTCATGCATTCGCTGTACCCCGCGCTACCAGGACGCTTTAAGGACTATATCTCTAATCCCCGCTATGGCGTGTACGAGTCGCTCCACACGACGCTGCTCGGCCCCAACGGTAAACCTCTCGAAGTGCAAGTGCGTACGCATGAAATGCACTATCAGGCGGAGTACGGCATCGCCGCGCACTGGCGTTACAAGGAGACTAAAGGAAAGCACACGGGTGGCCAGGCTGAGGTTGACCAGATGGCCTGGATGCGTCAACTGTTGGACTGGCAAAAAGAGGCGAGCGATCCGAACGAATTCCTCGATACCCTTCGCCATGACCTAACAGCTAAGCAGATTTTCGTCTTCACACCGAAATCTGACGTTGTGAATCTACCTGCAGGCTCGACCCCGATTGATTTCGCTTACCAGGTGCACACGGAAGTCGGACACCGCACTATCGGTGCCAAAGTAAATGGCCGGCTGGTAGCTCTGGAGACAAAGCTCAACAATGGCGACAGGGTAGAGGTGTTCACCTCTAAGGATCCCGACGCGGGTCCCTCCAAGGACTGGGAATCATTCGTCGCTTCGCCACGTGCGAAGACGAAGATCCGCCAGTGGTTTGCCCGCGAACGCCGCCAGGAAGCCCAGGAAACTGGCAAAGAAGAACTCACGGCTGCAATGCAGCGATCGGGATTCCCACTTTCCAAGGTCTTCACGGAAAAGACCGTCAAGACGGTTGCTGAGGACCTGCACTACAACGACGTTGCACCGATGTTTGCTGCAATCGGGACGGGGACAGAATCCGTCGCTCACGTGGCAAAGCGACTCATCGCACTTTTCGGCGATGAAGAAGAGCCGATCGATCAATCAAAGAGCGGTGAAGCCCTTGCGGAAGAGCTCATCGCTGCTGGCCCTCGCATCCACCCGACGGATAAGAAAGGCAATGATGCCGGGATCCTCGTTGAGGGCGACCCAGATATTGCTGCAAAGCTTGCCCGGTGCTGTATGCCCGTTCCTGGCGACGCGATCTTTGGGTTCATTACCCGTGGCGGTGGCGTTTCCGTTCACCGGACGGACTGCACGAATGCCGCTCAGTTGAGGAAAGAACCCGAGCGCTTAATCAACGTCACCTGGGCAAGCCAAGGGCAGGGAGTTTTCTCCGCGACTCTGCAGGTGGAAGCTCTCGACCGCGACAACCTTTTGTTTGACTTGATGAAGGTGGTCAGTGATCAGAAGGTTTCGCTTCTAGCCACGTCTTCTCACTCCAGTGACGACAACGTTGCGTTCTGCCGGTTCTCCTTCCAGGTTTCGGATACCAAACAGCTTGGTGCCCTCATGTCTCAGCTGCGCAACGTGGAAGGCGTGTATGACGTGTATAGGCTCACTTCTGGGGGATAGGCCAAAACTAGTTCTTGAATTCCTAAAACGGGGCACCTGGCCCTTTAAATTGCCGGACCTTCAGGTGAGGAAATTCTGGAATGGCGTTTTGGCCTGAACTCTCGCGGAAGGAATGAAGGAAAGAGGTGCGTTCGAAGCAGCAGATTTGAGGGATCTGTAAACCGTCGCAACTGAGGTTTTGTTGCCGGTCGATTCTCCCCGTTGCTACTAAAAGAGGAGAAGCTTTTTAAAGAAGAAAAGGCACCTGCCAATTAACAGGTGCCGGAGTTACTTTCTTAAAGCGCGAGAAAGGCTACTTGATGAACTTCTGAGCGGTGGTGTAGATAGCGAAGAGCGCGCCAATCGCCGCAGAGATAGCAGCAATGTAGGAGGAGATATCCTTGATGACATCGAGCGGCTTCTTGTAGTTGCACCTGGTGTTACCGGCGGTCCACATGAAGTCGGCCTTGCTGCTGGCGGTGTCGCAAACTACCTTGCCATCCTTGTCGTATACGATCTGCTGGGCGAGATCGCCATCCTTGTCAGGCTTCTGGTAAAGCTTGAAGACTTCCTGCGAAGAACCTTCACCCTGGGTGATATCGCCATGGTACTTGTAGCCCGACGGCGGGTTGATAGTAGTGGTGTTATCGTCGGCGAGTGCGGTGGTCGCACAGCTAAGTGCAACAGTGGAGGCTGTGGCAACGGCTAGAAATTTACGCATACGTCGATAATAAACGGACGGTGGGAGTTACGCAAGGCAAAACAGACAATTGGGGAGAATTTGAGGTGGTTGAAAATGTCAACGACTAGTTCGGTCGTGACGGTTTTGCTTGGTTTCAGGAAATTAGTGTTTCAGAGTTAGCGACGAGTCCTTAAGGTAGAAAGGTGAACTGTCGTTAGGGAATTTCGTTGTTTTTGCTTTGCAAACGCAAATGATTGACCTGGTGTACATAAAAGGTAAGAGCACGCCGAAGCGTGCCCTTTTGGAGTCTTGAAACGTTTGACTACTTGATGAATCGGTTGGCGTTGTTCACGATCCCCATTACAGCGGAAATAACCGAAGAAATCGAAGTGATGTAGTTAGTAATTTCCTTGATCACTTCCAAAGGAGTGCGGTAGTGGCACCGACCGTTGCTTACAGTAAACATGAAGTCGTTGATACCGGGGTTCAGAGTATCGCAGACAACCTTATTGTCCGGGCCGGTAACTCGAGTTTCCTCAAGCTTCCAAGGCTTCTCGTCATTCCAGCCAAACTCATAGTCGTAGGCTTCATCGGAGGAACCGAGCGGAATAGTGGTGGGCTTTTCCCAGTCCAATGCAGATGCTGGAGAAACGAGGCCGAATGTGAGCATTGCAGCCGTCGCTGCGGCGAAGATAGATTTGCGCATATCAAAATTCCTTACGTGGAAGTCGAAAATATGTCTGGCTTGGGGCGAGCTGTTAGCCAGCTCTGATCTCTCAAAGGCTTCCGAGAAATCTTCTGGCTGAAAGTATAGACGATAATCCGCCCGCTGTGCAGTAGCAATGAACAAGTTTGTATCGCAACGGTCAAATTCGGTGGAGTCCGGTACCAAAACGAACGTTTGGTGCACACCTGAAATTCCCTGTGTAAAGTCTGAGCAATTGCAAAAGCGCCATTCTTCCCGAAAGCGGGGGAAGAATGGCGCGGGGAAAAGTGGTTCAGCAAGCGGCCTTTACAGCTAGTTCACCTGCGCGGTTTCAATACGAACCTCTTCAGCCGGGGCGCCGTCTGAGCCACCGGTCTTTGTGCCCTTCGCAGCGATGCCGTCGATTGTTGCGAGGCCTTCATCAGAAATCTTGCCGAAATAGGTGTACAGCGGGGGCAGCGGCGAATCCTTGTAGTTGAGGAAGAATTGGGATCCATTTGTGCCGATACCTGCGTTCGCCATCGCAATAGTGCCGCGCTGGTAGTTCACGGGCGAGGACTGATCTTCTGCTTCGTCGGTTGGGTACTCGTTGGCGAAGTTGAAGCCGGGGCCGCCGGCACCGTTACCAGTGGGGTCGCCACACTGCAGCACGTAAATGCCGTTTGTAGTGATGCGGTGGCAGACGGTGTCATCGTAGTAACCGTTAGACGCGAGATGGGTAATCGCATTTACTGTGCACGGGCTGACAGAGCGGTCAAGGGTCATCGGAATGTCACCCTGGTTGGTTTTGAGAGTGACGTTAACAGTTCCGGTAGCAGGGATATCCTGAGTATCCGGTGCGGAAACTTCCCGTGCAGCGCCGCCTTCTTCGGGGTACTCACAGGTGACAGTCTCCGGCAAAGCTTCCGAACGAGTGAGAGCCAGCGCAGGAGCGGTAACCTCTGGCTCCTCGGTAGCCGTGGTCATTGTAGTGGACTCGACAGTTGTCGTGCTGTCTTCGGCTTCGATCTTTGCACCATCGTCTTTCGTAGCGAAGAAGTAGATTCCCGCCACAACGAGAACGATGACGAGAGCAGAGGCGAGGATCGTGCCCAGCGGGCCACGCTTCTCCTTGCGCTCTCGTGTTGCGAGATCCTTGCGCAGCTTCTCCAAAGATTCCTCGCGAATCTGCCTATTGTTTTGTGAGTCGGAATTAGACACTAAAAACTCCCTGTCGGCTCAACTGTTAATAAAACTGTATTTCGTGCGCATCTTATCTTAGCCCTTGCGTTACTACGTCCATTGCTTCTGCTGGCTGGGAGAAGAAAACACATGGCGGAGGGTCGCAGTAATCGGGAAAGCAAACGAGCGCACGGGAATAAGGGGGCCGATGATTAAGTCAAGAGAACTTCCTAGGTCGGACTACCTCTTAGGCCGTTTTGCCTTTCATAGGCAATTTTTCCTTTCATAGGCAATGGCACTTTCCGCCCTTCTCCCAGTTCTCTTCGCGCTGCAACCTGGTCATCAGGCGAAGAGTTAAAGGAAGACCAAACCGAAATTAGGAAAGGAAAATGTGGCTCTGGGGCTCGTGGTGCTCACAGGGTATCTGCATTGACGGTGGGAATTCGCAAACGTACTTATTTCGACTCCTTTGTCTTGGTAGGCTAAAGCCCATGGAATGCAAGATCGCGGTAACTGGTCCTTTTCAGGCCAACACGTACGCTGTCATCGATAACGGTCATGCGACGGTCATTGATCCAGGTATGGGGGCTGCTCAGGTTCTAACGGAATTCTTTGAGAAGGAAAAACTCATTCTGGACTCGGTCGTGCTTACGCACGGCCACATCGATCATGTTCGCGATGCCGCCGCGCTTGCCAACCCTGCTGGGGTGCCCGTTTACTTGCATCCAGATGATTGGTTCATGATGGATGACCCAGCTGCTGGAGTCTCTCCTGAAGCTGCTCGCGCGTACCACGCGGAAGACATGGAAAAGGTAGACGATCTACGCGAGTTGACCGAGGACTCTGGAGCAATCATCGCCGGCCACCAATTCGAGGTCCGGCACTGCCCGGGGCATTCTCCGGGATGCGTCATCCTTGTAAGCGAAGAAGTTAAGTCCGTTTTCACAGGTGACGTTCTGTTCCGTGGATCCATGGGCCGGGTAGATCTTCCCGGTAGCTCACCGGCAGCTATGCGGGATTCCCTGCACAATAAAGTGAGGACACTACCCGAGGCCTATACGTGTTTCCCCGGTCATGGACCCGGAACAACAATCGCTGCAGAACTAGAAAACAATCCATACTTGCGGTAGTCCATTGGATAGCCATGTGGCTAAAGATTCACGTGGGTACTCTGTCCTCCTAACGCGGAGGGTTTCATTCAACTACAGAATGATTGAGGTGCTCGAATAGTTATCACTAGCTTGCAGTTACCGGGTGTTATCTCCCCTTGTTTTTCTGCACGCAAGGTTGGTGTTCACAGCGCGTGGCGTTTTCCAGCCACCCTGAATATATAAAAGTGCTGCATGTCGAAGTCGACTTTTTGCGAGCAAAGCTCGCAGTGGGATGGAGGCGCAGGTGAATTCTTTTAGACCGGAGCCAGATCGGCTTGATCCAATTCTTCCGAGAGTAACGTCCGGTTTTCATTGGTGGGCAGAAGGTCGCGTGCCTTTCCAGTCATGCAGTCGGGCCTGTGTTCAGGCCAGTGCATTCCGGCTCAACTGAAATCATGAATGTGGTCGCGGCCGGGGCTAGTCCACAGAGCATAGCGACCAGTTTACGACAACTCGGCCATTTGTGGACTGATCTGCACAGGGGGCCGTCCTTCAGCTTCGGGTCTCGAGTAAGATGCTTAAATGTGACTGACGTATCATTTTCTGCTCCTAAAGGTGTACCCGACTACGTGCCCCCGGTTTCCCGCGAGTTTCTTGCGGTACGGGAGACGTTTACTCACGAGGCTCAGCGTGCCGGTTTCGAGCACATCGAGCTTCCTATTTTCGAGGACACCCACCTTTTTGCGCGTGGCGTGGGCGAGTCCACGGACGTTGTGACGAAGGAAATGTACACGTTTGAGGATCGTGGCGGTCGTTCTGTGACGCTTCGTCCTGAAGGCACAGCTGGAGTTATGCGTGCAGTGATTGAGCACAACCTTGATCGCGGACAACTACCGGTAAAGCTCGTGTACTCGGGCCCGTTCTTCCGGTACGAGCGACCGCAGGCGGGACGCTACAGGCAGCTGCAACAAGTAGGTGTGGAGGCAATCGGCGTAGACGATCCGGCGCTGGATGCCGAGATCATTGCACTCGCTGATCGATGCTACAAGTCTGTGGGCTTGACCGGGTACCGGTTGGATCTGTCAAGCCTTGGTGATGCCGAATGTCGCCCGGCTTACCGCGAAAAGCTTCAGGCTTTCCTCCGCAAACTTCCGCTGGATGAGGAGACCCAGCGTCGAGCTGAAATTAATCCCTTGCGCGTTCTGGACGACAAACGTCCAGAAGTGCAGGAGATGCTTGTCGACGCGCCACTTCTCCTGGATCATCTCTCAAACTCGTCTCGAGAGCACTTTGAGGTAGTTAAGGGGCTTCTCGGCGACTTCGGTGTTTCCTACACCATCAACCCGAAGCTCGTGCGTGGCTTGGATTACTACACCAAGACCTGCTTCGAATTCGTCCACGAAGGGCTTGGCGCTCAGTCCGGGATCGGTGGCGGTGGCCGCTACGACGGTCTCATGGCTCAGCTCGGAGGACAGGAGCTTTCCGGAATCGGCTTCGGTCTCGGTGTTGATCGCACTTTGCTTGCACTGGAGGCAGAAGGTGTATCCGCAGGCAGCCCCAGGCGGGTGGACGTGTACGGCGTCCCACTCGGTAGCGAGGCAAAGCGAGTTCTCGCAGGTGTGGTCAATAATCTCCGAGCTGCGGGAGTCAGTACCGATATGAGCTATGGTGACCGTGGGCTGAAGGGGGCTATGAAAGGTGCGTCCCGCTCCGGCGCACGCTACTGCCTCGTCCTCGGCGAGCAGGAGCTCGCAGACGGAAATGTCGCCGTCCGTGATATGAATAACCATGAGCAGGAAACCGTCTCACTGAGCGCGGTGCAGGCATTCCTGGAGGAACGACTCTAGAAAACGCTGCTACTGACAGACGAGAACCGGCCCGGGCGAGTGCGTAGGCCGGTTTTTGTTCGCAGTCCACGAGTACTGGGCGAGCATCGAATGGTTCAGTGTGAGCATCTCAAAAAGCGTGGACCTGTGTGTGCAGGTCCACGCTTTTAGCTGCTGATTTTTACAGAATGCTTAGCACTCGGTGATAGTGACCGGGAGTCCGATGTTGACCGCCAGGCCACCCTTTGAGGTCTCCTTGTACTTACTCATCATGTCCAGGCCAGTTTCCTTCATCGTGACAACCGCATCGTCGAGAGAAACATGGTGACTGCCTGTACCCATGCGTGCGAGCCGGGCGGCATTAATGGATTTCACTGCACCGATCGCATTGCGCTCGATGCACGGAATCTGAACCAGGCCACCGACCGGGTCGCAGGTGAGGCCAAGGTTGTGCTCGAGAGCAACCTCAGCGGCGTTTTCTACCTGGGCGGGGGTGGAATCGTAGAGCTCTGCCAGGCCCGCAGCGGCCATTGCGCACGCAGAGCCGACCTCTCCCTGACAGCCGACCTCAGCACCGGAAATCGAAGCGTTTGTTTTGATGACGATGCCGATGGCAGCAGCGGTGAGGAGGAAGCGTCGAGAAGCCTCGCGGTCGAAGTTGGGCAGGTACGTCTTGGCGTAGTACATCACGGCGGGGATGACACCGGCAGCCCCGTTGGTCGGTGCAGTGACGACGCGACCACCGGCAGCGTTCTCTTCATTGACAGCCATGGCATAGAGGTTGACCCATTCCATAGCCGTCAGCTGGCCGGCACGCTCAGCGTTTTCGTGCCGGAGAAGCTTCTGATGCAGCGCATAACAGCGGCGCTGAACGCCGAGGCCACCAGGAAGGATGCCACGACCGCGCATGCCCTTTTCGACACACTCAACCATCGTGTCCCAGACAAGATCGAGGTGGTTGTTGACGAACTCCTCGGAACCATGGAGTGCAACCTCATTTTCCATCATGATCTCCGAGATGGACATGCCGGAGCGCTCACACCGGTCGAGCATCTCTGCGCCGTTGGTAAACGGCCACGGGACCTTCACGTCTTGGTCCTGGGTTGCGACACCGCCGGACGTTTCTCCCGGTGCGTCCTGAGCCGCCTTGAGCTCCGAGGCTGATTGGATGAAGCCACCGCCGACCGAGAAGTACGTCTCAGTTTGGTCGGTCGGCTCGTCGTTCTCGTCGAGCACGGTGAAGATCATGCCATTGGGGTGCTCGGGGAGAGCGACATCGTTGAAAATGATGTGGAAGGAAATTTCCTTCCCGTCGATGCTCGTGATCGAACCATGGGTGGGGACGGCTGCACCCGGCTTAGGGTCGATGTCCAAGGGAACAGTGACCGGCTCATAACCTGCCAGTCCGAGTACGGAAGCACGGTCAGTTCCATGCCCATGGCCGGTGGAGGAGAGAGACCCCCGAAGCTCGATTCTCACGTTGGTGGGGTGGAACTCCTCAGCAAATCGTTTGGCGGCTCGCATCGGGCCGACCGTGTGTGACGACGACGGTCCAATGCCGATGCTAAAAATGTCAACAGCGCTGATGGTCATGATCCCTACTCTAACGGAAAACTATGACACCTCGTTAAATCGAAAAGGTGCCTTATACAGTCTGATGTATAAAAATTCACGTCCCTCGGTCGCGCTGTGAGAAAGTGCCCCGTTAATTAGGTTTCGTTCGGAATCTAGAGAGACAATAATCACATACCGTTATGCGTGCGGTGTGGTAGACACCATCCGCTAGTGGGGGCGCTGAATGCTGGACTTGAGCAGAAAATGGTACGGCGTGGCAACACCTCCACGATGTCCGTTGGTAACTGTCGCTTTCTTTCTCTGTGTCGATTCAGTTCTGAGAGCGTGCGGGCTGAGAATTACAGCAACCGTGGTGAACCGGAAGCAACCAGGGGACGATGGGGCCAACAAGATGGGTGATGCAGGAAGGCTCAAGCTGTCAGGACGAGCAAATGGCTTACTAGCACTTACTAGCACAGGTGGCAATGGCTGGGCAGAGTGTCCGTTGATTGCTGCCTAGCGTAGCGAGCACCGGGGACGCCAGGTGACACCGAGCTGGTGCCGGAGAGCTTTGGTTACTCTCCTGTGTGCTTGCGGAGAAGGGACGTGAAACTTTTCGGGTTGGATTCAGTTAACGGGGCAGTTGGCCCGTCTGACAACGGTCCTCCAAGGCCACCTGCGTGATCTCGCTCAGTGACAATTTCGCGTGCGAGTTGTCCGGCGGCGCGGGCAATACGGTGATCGATCGCCTCCGAATGCTCGCCTGCAAAATCTTCCGTCGCGACAAAGACTGCCGTCGGAACAATACGTGCGCGGAGGAAGGAGAACAGCGGTCGCATTGCGTGCTCGAGCATGAGGGAATGCCTGGGGGTACCTGCCGTGGCCGCTAGAAGAACGGGCTTGTCCGTCAGTAGATCTTTGTCCATGACGTCGAAGAACATCTTAAAGAGGCTGGAGTAGCTCGCTGAAAACGTGGGGGACACTGCGACGATGCCGTCTGCGTTTCCGAGAGCTTCGTAGGCGGATGCTAAATCAGCCGACTGCGCACCCGATACGAGGGCTTTAGCCAAATCGACGGCAAGATCGCGTAACTCGATCGTGGTTATGTTGGCCTCCTCTCCGCGAGCACCAACAGCTGCGTTTACTGAGTCGGCAATTCTTTGTGCGACAGAGGAAGTTGTCGAGGGCTGAGAAAGGCCCGCTGTTACGACAACGATGGTGCACATTGATTAATCATCCTTTCCAGGCAGGACAGCAAAGTGGGGAGAGTCTCTGTGTGCGTCGAGGTACGCGTGAGTGGGTGGGTCGCTGGGAACATGGTCAGGTCGACGCTCCTCGAATTTTTCCCTCAACACTGGCACTACGTCACGGCCTAAGCGCTCAATCTGATCCAAAACGACATCGAGGGGGAGGCCAGCATGGTCAATGAGGAATAGCTGGCGTTGGTAATCGCCGACCCACTGCGCAAATTGGAGCGTACGGTCAATAACCTGTTCAGCTGTCCCAACGGTCAGTGGGGTAAGTTCCGTGAACTCTTCCAAGCTCGGTCCGTGTCCATAGACGGGTGCGTTATCGAAGTATGGCCGGAAGAAGTCTTTGGCTTCTTTCTCTGTATCTGCGATAAATACCTGGCCCCCCAGACCGACGATCGCTTGATCCGCACGACCGTGGCCAAAATGCTCGTATCGCTGCCGGTAAATCTGGACCATGCGAGCTGTATGCTCCTTGTTCCAGAAAATGTTGTTATGGAAAAATCCATCGCCGTAAAATGCTGACTGTTCAGCGATCTCTGTAGAGCGGATGGATCCGTGCCAGACGAATGGTGGAATTCCGTCGAGGGGGCGTGGAGTTGACGTAAAACGGTTGAGAGGCGTGCGAAATTCGCCTCTCCAGTTAACAACATCTTCGCGCCAGAGCCTGCGCAGCAGATGGTAGTTTTCCACAGCAAGCGGGATGCCTTTGCGGATATCCTTGCCAAACCACGGGTAGACCGGGCCTGTGTTGCCACGCCCCATCATGAGATCGACTCGCCCACCGGCCAGATGCTGAAGGAATGCGTAATCCTCTGCAATCTTTACAGGATCGTTTGTTGTGATCAGGGTCGTAGAAGTAGACAGGATAATATTTTTCGTCTGTGCCGCGATGAATGCTAAGTGGGTCGTGGGAGAGGAAGGAACGAACGGCGGATTGTGGTGTTCACCAGTTGCGAAGACATCAAGCCCAACTTCTTCGGTCTTTAGGGCGATGCGGGTCATAGCCTCAATTCGTTCGGCCTCTGTGAGCGTGCTCCCTGTGGTCGGGTCTGGGGTGACATCGCCAATAGTGAAAATTCCAAACTGCATTGTTCTCCTCGTCTCGTCTGGTGTTCACACACATACGTATGCTCACACACATACGTATGTTCACACACGAACGTATACAGCGTGCGTGGTGCGGATTCCGGGGCAAGGCATGTAGGCAGACCACGTGACGCGAAATCGCTTCGCCCACGGTGCTATGCGCATCGCAGAGAGTGCGAGCTTCCAGGTTAGGTCAACCTACGTTGCTCTAGGAGATTCAACGCTCGACAGGCGAAGTTATTCCGCCCACGGCGCTACAGTTTCGTGTCTGATAGTTGAACCCGCTCGCTGAAATAAACGAACGGGCCAGTTACGACACTTAATCGGCAAAAACGTCAAGGGAATCCAAGAGAAGCGCAACGTCTGCTTCTGAGACGACCCGGAGGGGGCGCTCGTCCTTCTTCCCGTGCTCAGTAATGAGAATAATCCGTGGGGGGCGTTGTTTCTTTCCTGCGCGCATAAGAGTCTCAGCTACGTTGTAGGACGTGGCGGTGCGCGGGAGGAAGGCCACACGCTGTGAGTCTCGTGCACGGTCGAGGACATCTTGAACAGATATGGCACTGAGCTCGCCGTCATCGAGGATATCCTCAGCCAGCCACTTGGCAATTGAGTTGGCGGTGAGCACACCAATGAAGGTTCGGCCTTCGTAAATAGGAAACTGGGAAAACCTCGTGCTCCGCAGTTTAGCCAAAACATCGCGCACAGACGTGTCCGGGGCGAATGTGACAACGTCTTTCTGGGGGAGGACCGATAGCGCCAACGGGGGATCGGTGAGGAATGCGTAGATTGCAGAGATATCGTTGATGATGTCTTCGCGTGGATCTGCTACCGGTTCGCCGTGCAGGTACGAGCCGTGGGTGATGGAGTTGCGTAAGTTTGCTGCTGCTTGCAGCGTGTCGGACTGCGCGGGGGTGATGATGCGCTTCTTTTCGCACAACCGAACCATCCACGTGAATGAATCCGACGGTTTGGCATCAAGCAGGCGACGTATCGTTGCCTCGATATTGTTGAATACCGTCAGAAACGCGAGAGCCGGATCCTCGTTTTGTGCCATGGGATGTGGTTCCTCCTTGCCGTCGCGTCGGCGATGTCCGTTGATAGCGACACCAGTAGGAAAAGGGTCCTGTGGTAGCGCACCTTTGGATGGTTAGGGCGAGGCTATCTTTTGCAGACGCCGATCTCGTTAATACATCAGTTACCTCAGTCTATGCTGAGGTGGCCTGGTATGCAGAGATATCTGCAAGATCAGCGGCGTGTACCCGCTAGATCAGGCTGGCGTTGTTCCTATGTCTCAGTGGGGTAATACCTCTGGAAGTGGTTTCCATAACCCCTGGATCAGGTTGCCCCAATAACCGACACTTTCCATGGTGACTATTGCCGGTCCTCGAGCGAGAGACGGCCTATCCAAAGGGTGCGAGTCCAAAAGCGGCGAGCTAGCGAACGAGAAATGGGGATACGCAGCCAGATAAGGATCGGTGCCGTTGGCACACATCGTTGCCTCCGCGCGGAGAAATATCGCCAACTGGTGAACCTCAATACACCGGTAGCGATCGTGGGATGGTGCACCGCACGGTCACTGCAGAGGAGGATGTGAAGGGCACCATAGAGAATATTCCGCTCAAGAAAAATGCCCCGCTCAATGAACTGTGCCCCTTCAGCTGGAATCGGGTTCTTCCGTCCAACTGTCGGGGCACGTATCGAGCCAGGGCAGGTGAAGTCGGGCCGAAAGGTCCGGAACTATGCAATTACTGCTGATATACCCCGCGTTCGAGGAAATCACAGCTAGCCATTGAACCAGTTTCATAGCCAGTCAGGAAAGCCTGTGTACGCTGCTCAGAAGAGCCGTGGGTCCATTGGTCTGGGCGAACTTGGCCGCCGGAACGCTTCTGGATATTGTCATCGCCCACTGCCTTGGTCGACTGAATTGCCGAAGCAACCTGTTCGTTGGTGATCGGCTCGAGGAAAGCATCCTGGCCCTGTGCAGCGTGGTGAGCCCAAATCCCGCCATAGCAGTCTGCTTGCAGCTCAATTTTCACAGCGTTGGAGTCCGCGCCGGGGTTTTCGTAATCGCTGAGGCCCAGCGTTCCCTCCAGCTGTTGGATGGAGTGGCCAAACTCGTGGGCAACGATGTACTCCTGAGCAAATGGATCGCTTGACCCGCCGAGCTGCTCAAGAAGACTAAAGAAACTGGCGTCGAAATAAGCAGTGCGGTCAGCTGGGCAGAAGAACGGGCCTGTGTTAGAAGAGGCCTGGCCACATGCGGTGCTTACCGTCTGGTTGAAGAGGTGGAGACCAGGAGCCTCGTATTCAATACCGGCCTGCTTGGGCAACTGCTCGGTCCAGACCTGGTCGAGGGATTTGGCGGTCCACTCCAGGCGACATTCTGTGTTTGTGTTGGCATCCTCTGCAGTTTTGCAGATGACCTCGCCGTCCGTCGAGGGGGCCGGCGCTTCCTGGGTGTCATAGGTTGATCCGCCACCAGTGAGGCCGCCAAGCAGACCCGGATCGATGCCGAAGAAGAGAGCTACGAGGACGATGAGGAGGCCGCCGATACCGCCTCCAGCGATCATGCCGCCACGTCCGCCACCGCCACCGCGGGATGCTCGGTTGGAACTAGAAGTTAAGCCTTCACGGAATGTCATGCGACTATTCTTTCATGCCTGGTGATTTCAGGCGCGGGTTACCCGTCGCTGTGTGCAGATTTGGGGGTAGCTTTCTTAGTACTGCAAAAGATCGCGGGAGCATTCAAAAAGGGAACCGAGAGAATAGAATCCGACGGTGAGGGGATGCGTCGACAAGCAGTGGGGGATGCGCTGGCGGAAGCTGAAGATGAGAAGAAACCGCACAGGGTCTAGAGGGGTCCACTCCACAGGTGGACCCAGTGCCGTGGCCTCGGCTTGGGAAGAGGCACTGCGAGCGTGCTCCAAGCCCGCATCGTGCCGGCCACAGAAGGGCTCATGCCCCGTTAATGCCTTCATGTAGAGACTGACCTCCACCGTGAGAAAAGGATGCGGGCAGCTCGCAGTCTCTGTTGTGGGTGATACTTATCTGTTGCGCATGCCTGAAACGTCTTGGGGCTCTTCCGTGGCTAGAAGGAATGGGAGCGTTGTAGTGAACGACGTGGGGTTCGTGACTGGGTGCACGGGGCGCGGTGGTGGCGAGTAAACTACCATTCAATGTGTGCCCACCGGCACGAAAGCGTCGATGGCACATGAAAATGTAGTGAATTTATCTTCAGGCGTCGCCGGAACACGGTACGTCAGAACATACATATGGACGAAAGGAAGGCACGACAGGTGCTTCGCACTCATCTAGCAGGCGAATTACGCAAAGAGAACGCCGGCGATACTGTCACCCTGACCGGCTGGGTAGCTCGGCGGAGGGATCACGGTGGTGTGATCTTCATCGATTTGCGTGATAGGAGCGGTCTTGCACAGGTTGTCTTCCGCGAGTCGGAAGTTGCTGAGCAGGCCCACCATCTCCGCAGCGAGTTTTGTATCAAGGTTACGGGCGTAGTTGAGGCTCGCCCGGAAGGGTCCTCGAACCCGAACCTTCCTTCCGGCGACATCGAAGTTAACGTCAGTGAGCTGGAGATCCTCAACGAGTCCGCAGCTCTCCCGTTCCAGATCGATGACCCCTCTTCTTCCGGTGAGGTAGGCGAAGAAACACGCCTCAAGTACCGCTACCTCGATTTGCGCCGTGAGCGCCAGGCCGATGCCCTGCGTCTGCGCTCCAAGGCTAACCGCGCCGCTCGTACTGTGTTGGACAAGCACGATTTCACTGAAATCGAGACCCCGACGCTTACCCGCTCTACTCCGGAAGGTGCGCGTGACTTCCTCGTCCCTGCTCGCCTGAAGCCGGGCACCTGGTACGCGCTGCCGCAGTCCCCGCAGCTGTTTAAGCAGCTGCTCATGGTCGCAGGTATGGAGCGGTACTACCAGATCGCTCGTTGCTACCGTGACGAAGACTTCCGCGCGGACCGCCAGCCTGAGTTCACACAGCTGGATGTGGAAATGAGCTTCGTTGACCAGGACGATGTTATCGTTTTGGCTGAAGAGATCCTCACCGCTCTGTGGGGTCTGATCGGGTACGAAATTAAGACCCCGATTCCGCGTATGACCTACAAGGAAGCGATGGAGAAGTACGGCTCCGACAAGCCGGATCTCCGCTTTGACATCCAGATCGTGGAGTGCACGGAGTTCTTCAAGGACACCACCTTCCGCGTGTTCCAGAACCCATACGTCGGTGCCGTCGTCATGGACGGTGGCGCATCCCAGCCGCGTCGTCAGCTCGATGCCTGGCAGGACTGGGCCAAGCAGCGTGGTGCCAAAGGACTTGCCTACATCCTCGTTGGCGAGGACGGCACCCTCAGCGGCCCTGTTGCCAAGAACATCACCGACGCCGAGCGCGAGGGTATCGCAGCTCACGTAGGCGCCAAGCCCGGTGACTGCATCTTCTTCGCAGCCGGCGACGCAAAGAGCTCCCGCGCTCTTCTCGGTGCCGCACGTGGCGAAATCGCCAACAAGCTTGGCCTCATCAAGGAAGGCGACTGGGCATTCACCTGGGTTGTCGATGCTCCTCTGTTCGAGCCGTCTGCAGATGCAACCGCTTCCGGAGATGTGGCCCTTGGCCACTCCTCCTGGACGGCTGTTCACCACGCCTTCACCTCCCCGAAGCCGGAGTCGATGGATACCTTCGACACCGACCCGGGCAGTGCGCTCGCCTACGCCTACGACATCGTGTGCAACGGCAACGAGATCGGTGGTGGCTCCATTCGTATCCACCGTCGTGATGTCCAGGAGCGCGTGTTCAAGGTCATGGGGATCACTGAGGAGGAGGCCCGTGAGAAGTTCGGGTTCCTCCTCGATGCCTTCGCCTTCGGCGCACCGCCACACGGCGGTATCGCCTTCGGCTGGGACCGTATCGTGTCTCTGCTCGGCGGCTTTGACTCCATCCGCGACGTTATCGCTTTCCCCAAGTCCGGTGGCGGAATCGACCCGCTGACCGATGCTCCGGCAGCCATCACGCCCGAGCAGCGTAAGGAAGCTGGCATCGACTTCAAGCCAAAGAAGAAGCAGGATGATACGGCGAAGGAAGCAAAGTAGGACTGCCATAGCTTTATCTAACGCATAGCTTTACTTCGCATGAGAACAGGTGAGCCGGGATCCACGTACGGATCCCGGCTTTCCTTGCGCTCTAGTCACAATCGGTGATCGGGACGCATAGGGAAAGTTCCCATGCTCAGGGGAGCCGGACGATGCAACGTTCCAGCTGCTGTCTGGGAAGCCTGCGGGGGAGGGGATTGCTGTCTTCATTCTCTGCTGGTACGGAGCTGAGATGCAGGGAAATAAGCGACGGGGTTAGACGGTGACCGGCCATCACACGTCAACCTCCACTCCAATCAGCAGCTGTGCGGTACCCGATATGCAGCTGATTCTCCTCGCTTCGGGGGCGCGTGGCCGCGCGAATGTAAGGTATACATGAAAGAAAGGATAGGGATGCAACCTCCGGACTCGCAGACAAATAGCAGTGCGCAGTACCAGACGCTCGTCGAGAAGGCGGAAGCGCTGTTGTCGCGTCGCTTTGGTGGCCAACAAAAACTCACGGTTGTGGACGACATGTCCAACTCACCAGGGACGACAGTTGTGCGTGTCAGAGTTGTCCCTAATCCGTTCGTTGAGCAGCGCACCCTTGTGGTCAAACAGACGGAGGTTCGGGATCACCCGTACCACCGGTACACCTTCGAGTGTCAGCTTGTTGCCTACCAGTTCTTGACTGCGTTGCCCGAAGATGTACGGCCTGGGCCGATACTGCTCGGCAGCGATGTAGACAGCAGAATTCTTATCATTTCGGATACCGGGGATGCCGACACGTACGCTGATCTCCTCGTTAGCGACGATGAGGATCTTCGTCTTTCCGTGATCCGCAGGCTGGGGGCGACCCTTGGCCGCATGCATGCAGGTACTGCCGGTCACGAAAAGCACTTCAACACCCTTGTCCAACGGATGGCGCACCTGGATCACTCGATCGAGCAGTACAAGTCGCTGCACACCGATTCCCTTCGCGCGGCGGTGGAAGAAGGGACGCGCCTGTTGGGAGAAACAGGGCTCGATGTTCCCTCTCAAGCCACCGAGCTAGCCAAAGATGCGGTTCGACGTCTAAACCAGTCCAATTTTAAGGCTTTTACCCCCTTCAATCTCGCGCCCGACAACATCATCCACGGTGACCGCACGAGCTTCTTGGACTACGAGTGGTGCGCGTACCGTGACGTAGCATTCGACATTGCATGTGTAGCCACGGGGTTCCCACAATATGTGTCCACCAACCCGCTCACTGCAGAGGAAGTCGATGCATTTATTTCCAGCTGGACCGCCGAAATCACGGATGTGTGGCCTTCGCTGGCAGATCCGGAACGGTTGCAATCACGGATTGTGACGGCGATGGTTGGTTGGGCTTTCGGCTCTCTGGCTTATATCCACCACGGCTCGCTCAGTAAGATTATCGAGATCAGCGGCACAGAGGTTCCTCCAGTTCCGGATAGCGGTTTTGCCGTCTTGCGCGCTGATGACGCAGAAATCCAGCGTTTGGTTGAGCTCGGTCGGCAGGATCTGACAGAGACGTTTGCTGCACTCGCCACGTATTCGGGCAAGAGCGACAGGTTCACTGATGTGAGCCGGTTTGCCAATGATTTTGTTTCCTGGTTGCAGGAGCGGTGAGACAGTGGCGCAGGATTCACTTTTTGGGCCTCAAGACACGAAGAACGATTCGGCTCAGCGGTACTTCCATCCTGGCGGACACGCTCCGCTTGCTGTGCGGATGCGTCCACGGAGTCTTGATGAAGTTGTCGGCCAGCAACACCTCCTCGCACCGGGGAAGCCCCTACGCAGGCTCATCGAGGGCGACGGTGAGGCATCCGTTATCCTTTACGGGCCTCCCGGAACTGGGAAGACGACGATCGCTTCGCTCATCTCCGTCGCTACTGGCAACAGGTTTGTGGGCTTGTCGGCACTTGATTCCGGGGTGAAGGAAGTACGTGCAGTCATCGATACTGCGCGAAAGAAGCTCATTGAGGGAACGCGCACTGTCCTGTTCATCGACGAGGTTCACCGTTTCTCCAAAACGCAGCAGGATGCGTTACTGGCGGCGGTAGAGAATCGAATCGTGCTGCTCGTTGCCGCAACCACCGAAAACCCCAGCTTTGCGGTGAATGCGCCGCTACTCTCGCGGTCTCTCCTTCTCCAGTTGGAGAGCTTGGGACCAGAAGATCTGAAAACGGTTGTACTCCGTGCATTGGAAGATGAGCGGGGGTTTGGGGGCGACGTAGGTATCACCGACGACGCCCTGGATCAACTGGTAACGCTTGCAGGTGGAGATGCCCGCCGCGCATTGACCTACGTGGAAGCCGCAGCTGAAGGTGCACGCAGCATCGACGCGGAACGGGGCTCTGCCGGCGATGGGAATTCCCCATTCACTGAGGAACGCTCCGGTCAGCGGCGAGAATCCGTCGCTGGTTCGGATCAACCCTCTGAAGCCACCGAAGCCACTAATGCCGCTGGACCCACGGGGATCGATGCACATAACGACGAGGCGGAGGTCACCCCAAGTGGAAAAAGCTCCGCACAACGCGTTCCCACTCCGCCTGGAGCAAACGCGGACATCGCGGAGCCTGAAAGTAGCGCGCATCCCGGAGGTAGCGCGCATCCTGAAGGTAGCGCGCTTCCCGGAGGTAACGCGCACACTGAAGGAAGCGGGGACTTTTTGTCTGTCGATGGTGGGGATCCCGAAGACGGTGCGCAGTCACCGACGCGGATAATCACGCTGGAGACTCTCGAAGAGACAATCAACAAAGCGGTGGTGCGCTACGATCGCGACGGTGATCAGCATTACGACATCATTAGCGCATTTATTAAATCTGTGCGCGGCTCGGACGTGGATGCAGCCCTGCACTACTTGGCGCGGATGATAGAGGGTGGAGAGGATCCGCGGTTTATCGCACGCCGGCTCATCATACTGGCCAGCGAAGATATCGGGATGGCTGATCCGACTGCGCTGTCCACTGCAGTGGCGGCAGCACAGGCCGTCGCGCTCATCGGTATGCCAGAGGGGCGCCTCAGCCTTGCACAGGCAACGGTGCATCTCGCGCTTGCGCCAAAGTCGAATTCGATCATTACTGCCATCGATAACGCGCTGGCCGATGTGCGGAAAGGGAAGAGCGGGCCGGTCCCTCGCCATCTCCGCGATGGACACTATGAAGGCGCGAAACGTGTTGGTGCAGCTATCGGGTACACGTATCCGCACGATGACCCCCGCGGGATTGTCACACAGCGCTACATGCCTGAAACGTTGGACGGTGCAACGTACTATCAGCCAACATCCCACGGCAGAGAAGCGAACATACAGGGGTTTGCAGCCAATTTGAGGTCCATCGTGCGCGGTGGGAAATAGGACGGTCACCGTTTTGTTGTGACTCACCCCGTGCGGACGTTGGCATGTGGTGGGGGTGAGACACGAGGGCAAGCACAGTGGTGGGGTAACATATCCCAAGTTAAAAATATTTTTCGCGTGAGAAAGGCCATCAGGCATGCAGACCCATGAGATTAGGGAACGTTTTACCAAGCACTTTGTGGATGCGGGCCACACCCCGGTACCCAGTGCGTCCCTGATCCTCGATGATCCCACCCTGCTGTTTGTCAACGCAGGCATGGTGCCCTTTAAGCCGTACTTCCTGGGGCAACAGAACCCGCCCTTTGAGAATGGCACGGCAACAAGCATCCAGAAGTGCGTGCGTACCCTCGACATCGAAGAAGTAGGCATCACCACCCGTCACAACACGTTTTTCCAGATGGCTGGTAACTTCTCGTTTGGCCAGTACTTTAAGGAAGGGGCAATCACTCACGCGTGGACGCTTTTGACCGGTTCGCAGGACGAAGGTGGCTACGGCCTTGACCCTGAGCGCCTGTGGGCAACGGTCTACCTCGACGATGACGAGGCAGCAGAGATCTGGCGGGACAAAATCGGCGTTCCCGAAGAGCGTATTCAGCGCCTTGGCATGGCGGACAACTACTGGTCCATGGGTATTCCTGGCCCGTGTGGTCCGTGCTCTGAGATCTACTACGATCGCGGTCCGGAATACGGCAAGGACGGCGGCCCGGTCGCCGATGACAACCGTTATCTCGAGGTGTGGAACCTCGTGTTCATGCAGAACGAGCGCGGTGAGGGTACCGGCAAGGACAACTTCGAAATCCTCGGCCCGTTGCCGAAGAAGAACATCGATACCGGCATGGGTGTCGAGCGTATCGCCTGCATCCTCCAGGGCGTGGACAATGTGTACGAGACAGATTTGTTGCGTCCCGTCATCGATGCTGCGGAACGCTTGACTGGCTCGACCTACGGTGAGGGTTCTCACGAGGATGACATCCGCTTCCGTGTGATTGCGGATCACTCCCGCACCGCGATGATGATCATCCTTGACGGCGTTACCCCGGGCAACGAGGGGCGCGGCTACATCCTGCGGCGTCTTCTCCGTCGCATCATCCGTTCTGCTCGCCTCCTTGGTGCTAAGGGCAACACGATGGAGACGTTCATCACCACGATTATGGATACGATGACGCCCTCCTACCCGGAGATCGAGAAGGCCCGCGAGCGCATCCTCACCGTGGCTGTGAATGAGGAGAAGGCTTTCCTTCGCACTCTCGAGTCCGGCACGGAGCTTTTTGAGCAGGAAGTGTCCGCAGTTAAGGGTGCCGGCAAGACGGAAATCTCCGGCGAGAAGGCGTTCACGCTGCATGACACATACGGTTTCCCCATCGACCTGACACTGGAGATGGCCCGCGAACAGGGCCTGACTGTCGATGAGGAAGGCTTCCACTCCTTCATGGCGGAGCAGAAGGCCCGCGCTAAGGCTGACAACCAGGCCAAGAAGCACGGTGCTGCGGATCTGACCGTTTACCGTGAGTTTGTGGATAACCATCCGACGGAGTTCATTGGCTACGATCAGCTGGAGGGCGAGAGCCCAGTGATCGGCCTTGTCGCCGGTGGAGAGAAGATTCATTCGGCCAAGGAAGGGGACGAGGTCGAGGTCATCGTCGAGGCCACCCCGATGTACGCGGAGGCAGGCGGTCAGCTCGGTGATCGCGGCACGATGACGATCGGCGATGCCACTCTGAACGTCAATGACGTTCAGAAAATTGGTAAGAAGCTGTGGTTGCACAAGTCCACCGTCACCGCCGGCGGATTCGAGGTCGGGGATACTGCTGCTTTGCATGTGGATGAGCAGTGGCGTCACGCTGCTCGCCAGGCACACTCCGCTACACACCTCATCCATGCCGCACTTCGACAGACTCTTGGGCCGACAGCAGTTCAGGCCGGCTCCATGAACAAACCGGGTTACCTCCGCTTCGACTTCAACTATGCTCAGGCTCTTACTCCGAAGCAGCTTGAGGAGATCGAGCGCATCACGAACGAAGCGGTGGATACGGATTGGACTGTGAACACCAATGAGATGCCGCTTGAGGAAGCCAAGGCGATGGGTGCGATGGCACTGTTCGGCGAAAACTACGGTGACATTGTCCGAGTTGTCGAGATCGGTGGACCGTTCTCGATGGAGCTGTGTGGTGGTACCCACGTGGCCCGTTCTGCGCAGATCGGGCCAGTGGCCGTGCTCGGCGAATCCTCTGTTGGTTCTGGTGTCCGCCGAATCGAGGCCTACTCCGGTCTCAACTCTTTCAGCTACCTGTCTAAGGAGCGCAGCCTGGCGGAAGGACTCGCTACGGCTCTCAAAACCCCGAGTGACGACCTACCGGAGCGTATTGCACAGCTGACGGAGAAACTGAAGGCTGCCGAAAAGGAAATCGAGAATCTGCACGCGAAGGCGCTGGCTGATCGTGTGGGTGCACTCGTTGATTCCGCGAAGAAGGCCGGTTCTTTTGAACTCATCGCTGAGAACCTCGGTGAGACCGTTGGTGCCAAGGATCTTCGCGCCATGGCGCAGGATTTAGCCAACCGACTCGGGAGCTGTTCAGCGGTTGTCGTCCTTGGTGGATCGCAGGGCGGAAAGGCTCCGTTTGCCGTTGCCGCTACTGCTGCCGCTGTCGACGCAGGTATCAAGGCCGGAGATGTGGTCAAGGTGATTGGTGAACACGTTGGCGGTAAGGGCGGTGGCAAGCCGAATTTGGCTCAGGGCTCGGGATCGAACCCTGCTGGATTCACCGCAGCTTTCGACGCGGTTACCCGCGATTTGGCTGCTCGCTAACTGATGGGGAAGAACAGGCGCACGGGCAATGGCGGTGGACGCTCCTCGCAGCAGCGAAGGGGCGGACGCGGTAACCGCCAGTGGCATCGGGCAACCGGTGGTCATAGAGGCAACCGGCCCAGTAGGCAAGGGGAGTCACGTGCCCCTGAAAAGGGAATTGACCCCCGTCTCGGTGTCGAAGCCTTGCGCTTGATGGGGCTTGAGGATATCGAACCTTCCGTAGCGGGGGTCGACGATCCTGGGGATGGTCGCCGACTAGCGCTAGATGTGGGGACTGTCCGAATCGGCATCGCTTCATCCGATCGCGATGCCCGAATGGCCATGCCCGTGGAGACTGTTCCCAGATCTCATAAGCGCGTCGGGAGCGAAATTCCAGACGGCGAGGATATTCGTCGAATTATGCAGATCGTGCGCGAATACGAACCTGTCGAGGTCATCATCGGATTGCCACGGGACCTGAAGGGCAACGGTTCGGCATCAGTTGTCCATGCTCGCGATATCGGTCAGCGCCTGGAACGCGTTCTGGCTGGGGCCGGGCAAGCAATTCCGGTTCGGTTCGCTGATGAGCGCCTGACCACCGTCATCGCCACGCAGGCTCTTCATGCCTCTGGCCTGACGGAACGCGCGGGGCGTAAGGTGGTCGACCAGGCGGCCGCTGTGGAGATTTTGCAGACCTGGCTCGATGCTCGGCGGAGTTATTTAGCTACCTCGCAAGACAAGACACAGGACGAAGACGGCGAGGCGGATGCCAACGGGGTGTGAACGGGTCTCTGCCCCGCTTTACCGCAGTTATTGTCTACGCATTTTGTCGTGGTCCTAGTGGTAGTCCTCGTACCTACATGACTGTCCTCGCTGCGAACACCCCACGGATCGATACTTCTGTCGCGTTCCTGTGCTCTTTTTGGGCGCGGGCGTTTTTTGGGTGCGGGTGTTTTGGGCACGGGCACTGCTTTCTGCATCTGCCGGTTCGGTAATGCACAGCTCGCAATGCAGGGGAGGGACATAGAGTCCCGAATGCTTCTGTCCTGACATCTCGCAGCCGGTAGGCTTTCCCGGTTGGTGGTTACCTCTCGCCGGTGTGTGGGCCTAGCTGGCGATTGGTTCGAGGTAGCTCTTTCTTTTCCGCCTCGAGGTTCACCACTCCAGCTGAGGATTCTGGTGCAATACAGTCCCCATTGCAGCAACCTCTCCACGGCAACGATGAGAGGTCGAAGGTTCATGTGGCTTGTCGACGCCAGGTAGCTGGTCGCTTCGGTGTCTTCGAATAGTCACCGTCTGTGCGCAAGCAAAGTGGTGAGAGGTAAATTTTTTATTAATTCCTAACCGATATTGCCGGGTCGTTGCACACGGTTTGGTAACAATAGGATAAAATTTCTGATTATGGCACGTAGATCACCAGCTCTCGGAGGCTCAGAACCAACGTCAGACTCGGCGTTTCGCAATGGTTACTGCGGTGCGCATGGCTCGCATGCCGGCAGCAGTGGTACTGGAGATGGACGTGGCCGGCGGATCGGCGTGCTTATCGGCCTGATCCTCACACTCATCGCTGCAATTGCTTTCATCGGAGTCAAGGCCCAAAGTGGTGGGGATTTTCGCGGAGATGGTAACGGACAAATTGTGCTAGCAGAAATCAAGCCAGGGTCAACGCTTTCAGAACTGGGACCGACGCTGGTGGAGACGGGAGTTGTTTCGAGCAACGAGGCTTTCCAATCAGCAGCGGCAACGAATACAAAAGCAGCGGATGTAAAACCCGGATTTTACAAGTTGCAGAAGAAGATGAGTGCCGAGGCGGCTGTCAACGCGTTTGTTAATCCAGAAAACGCGATTGATCTGCTGAAGGTTCCTACCGGCGCAACCCTCATGGATTCCAAGGTAGTTGGTGGGGACACTCGGTTCGGTATTTACTCACTCATCTCTGCTATTTCCTGCAGCGTGGGTGATTCCTGCTTGAGCCCAGAGGAACTGCAGTCTGCAGGCGCAAACGCAGACCCAACCTCGCTTGGCGTGCCGTCATGGGCAATGGGACATGTGCAGGAGGCTACAGGTGACCCGAAGCGCCTCGAAGGGTTGATTGAACCTGGTGAATACGTTATCGACCCCGAGGCGAGCGCAGAGGAGATTCTCACACAACTGGTCACAACCTCCGCTCAGAGCTTCACAGAAACTGGAATCGTCGAGCGTGCCGGAGCAATCGGTTTGAGTCCCTACGAGCTGCTTACGGCAGCATCGCTGGTGGAGCGGGAGGCTCCCGCTGGCGAGTTCGATAAGGTGGCGCGCGTCATCTTGAATCGCTTGGCAAAGCCGATGCGTTTGGAGTTTGATTCCACTGTCAACTACGGCCTGGACGAGCAGGAAGTTGCAACGACGGACGAGGATCGCGCCCGCGTCACTCCCTGGAACACCTACGCAAAGGACGGTCTTCCGGCCACACCGATCGCCTCGCCGTCTATCGAAGCAGTGACTGCCATGGAGAATCCGGCACCCGGCAATTGGCTATTCTTTGTCACCATTGACAGGGACGGAACGACTGTCTTTAACGACACGTTCGAGCAGCACATGGCCGATACCCAAAAAGCTGCAGATTCAGGAGTCTTGGATTCCAACCGCTAGCGGAGGATCAGAGGCCTTTTAGTGGATAAGGGAGCGCCCTATGGGCGCTCCCTTCCCTTTATTTCCCTATTTACTGGTCACGTTTAACCGCCGGACTGTTCTGTCTCCCCATGTCTCGCTACCAACGTCGTGTGATATTCAGGAGAATGCGGTTTGCGTTTGCGCTCAGATGACGTAGGCCGCACCCTGCCGATCATCGTGAACATGGACGAGTGCGGGAGCACGAGCGCGGACACGTCGATGTGCTTTACATCTTTTCTACCCAGCTTGTACGGCATCCCAGCTTGAACGGCATCGCTGTGTGCTGAGATTCCACGTATGTTCTCTCTCCTCCGTGCGACAGCGTGGAAGGCTCCCGCAGGCTCCCGGTTTGGCCAAAGCGCGAATCGCTTCGCCGAACACGCTGAGTACCAGTTGGCAGCCGAGTTTCTCCCGACAGTATGCAGGAATACGGATGCGGCCCTTCTTTCTCTCCTGGTACATTTGCTCCTAACAGTGCTCTCGCACACGGCTCATTGGCCACGCACGCGCCCTTTATTAATCGCTCGCCAATCATCCTGGTGTCTGGATCGTGGGTTGGTGTGCACGTTAGGTTTCGTTCTCGTTTGTCACTGACATGTTTGTCGAGGTAAACCTAATGAGGGCACCGACCTGCGGGAGCTGTGTTTGGAGTGTGTGGAACGGCAGCATGCGTGTGGTCAGCGTAAAAATCGAGCATTGCGCGTGCGCAGTGCACAACTTATCAGTGGAGAATCTATGAACACCTGCTATGTAATCGGCTCACCCATCGCCCACTCACTGTCTCCGGTACTGCACACGGCCGGCTACGAGGCGTACGGTATTGCCGCCGAATGGACATTTCTCCGTCACGAATGTGTGGCCGAGGAGGTGGCAGACTTTATCTCTCACCTTGACTCATCGGTGCGGGGAGTGAGCGTCACGATGCCATGTAAATTTGTGGCACTGGATGTCGCAGATGAAGTTTCCGATCGGGGAGCCACAATTGGTTCCGCCAACACTCTTGTGCATAACGAGGATGGGACGTGGTTTGCAGACAATACCGATTGTGAAGGAATCCTCGGTGCGCTTGAAGAGCTGGGTGTGGCTGGCACTGTGCGTGGGCGTGACGCTGTTGTCATTGGCGGAGGTGGCACATCGCGGCCAGCATTGTGGGCTCTTGGATATCTTGGTGCGTCGGGTGTCACCGTAGTTAATAGGACCGACAAATCTGATGAACTGCGCCCCATCGTCGGTGATGCGGACTTCCACTACGTCGATTACTCCGTCGACCTAGCTTCACTGACTTCAGATGCCGCAGTTGTGATATCAACAGTTCCATCTGTGGTTTTAACAGGAAAAGAAGAGGACATTGCCCAATGTCCGGTCTTAGATGTCATTTACGATCCTCGCCCGACTCCGTTGGCAACCGCCGCGCGAAAGAAAGGGTGCAGCGCGGTCGAAGGCAACGTCATGCTCTCCTACCAGTCCTTCTCCCAGTTCGAGCAGTACACCGGGTTGCGGGCTCCTCGCGACGCAATGCGGAATGCTTTGGATGAATATCTCGCCGAGTGAAACCCCGACATTGATACGAAGGATGAAGCGTACTCGAGGTAACGGTGTGCCTGGTGGACGAGTAACCATGTGCGTCGACAAGCAAGGGCGTGCGAAACCGGTTGTGCGGGGCAAGTCGGAAGCGCAACCACTATGTTCGTACACTGGGGCTCATGTGGGGGACCATCGCTCAGGCAGAACAACAGTTACCAGCCACGCACCTGCTCGTCGGTGTTATTGCGAAGGGTGTTGATGAGTGGGTGGGGACAGCTGTTCTGATCCTTACCTTTGTCTGGATGTGCCTGCTTGTCGGATGGGATGTGTGCTTTCGGCGGTTGCCCAATTGGCTGACAGTCCCAGCCTGGCTTGTCGCTCCTACTGCATGCGTGGTCCTTGACGGGGCGCATGCTCAGGAACGGCTGTTAGCTGGAGTGGTCTGGGTGGCGCTCTACCTCGCTGTTGGTCTTCTAACGGGCGGTGTCGGCGGAGGAGACATCAAGCTCGCGTTTCCCCTCGGGATCATTGTCGGTTTTCCGTATCTCTTCGCCGCTGTCGCCGGTGCGTCTGTAATCACACTCCTTTCCGCTCGCCCCACACACCCGGTAGCCCACGGGCCTGCAATGATCCTTGCGGTTGTCCTGTGCTACTACGCTCGTTCACTTTGTGCAGGGTTTTAGCGTGAAAGCATGGGGGACTGGCTTTGGTTTCCCGAAGGTGAGCTAGTGGTGCGGGCTGACAGGTGTGCGTGGAGGTTGGCTGTAGGCACGCAGTGCGGATGTGCGTGGGTGACGTTTCCGGGCGAACAGAGCCGTGCGCAGAGTTGGGAAGAAGGTGCACAGAGTGGGGAAGAACGTGCACAGAGCGGGGAGGAAATTGTTTTTCACGATATTCGTGAAAGAATATGCTCTATGCTTCGATGGTCTACTTCAGGAGAATCACACGGACAGGCGCTAGTAGCCCTGATTGAGGGGATGCCCCGCGGGATCGAAATGAGCACCCGCGATGTGCAGCGTGCCCTCGCACGACGTCGGCTCGGATACGGGCGTGGCGCCCGGATGAAGTTCGAGGCCGATGAGGTCACTTTCCTGGGGGGTTTTCGCTATGGATATACTCTCGGAAGCCCGATTTCCATTGTCATCGGAAATACAGAGTGGCCGAAGTGGACGACGATTATGAGCGCCGACCCCGTTGACGAGAATGATCCCGAGGTAGATAAGGCGCTGCATTCTGGCAGGGGAGCAACGCTGACTCGGCCACGGCCGGGTCATGCGGACTTCGCGGGCATGATCAAATACGGTGCAGAGGACGCGCGTGACATCTTGGAGCGTTCCTCTGCGAGAGAAACCGCAGCACGGGTGGCATGTGGGGAAGTGGCCAAACAGCTGCTGGCACAAGTCGCGGGGATCACCATCCTGTCCCACGTCGTATCGATCGGTGGGAGTCAACCGAAAGACACGAGTGTCCCCCAGCCGGGGGACGAAGAACGCATTGATGCTTCCCCGGTCCGCGCAATGAGCGAGGAAGCGACTGCAGCTATGGTCGCTCGCATCGACGAAGCGAAGAAACAAGGCGACACTCTCGGCGGTGTGGTTGAAGTGGTAGCGCATGGGCTGCCGATTGGATTGGGATCACACGTGACGGCTGGAAGCAGGCTGGATGGCCAACTGGCCCAGGCCGTCATGAGCATTCAGGCCATCAAGGGCGTGGAAATTGGTGATGGATTCGAAGAAGCCAACCGGCCCGGAAGCGCCGCTCACGATGAGATTGTTACTGACGACGGTGTGCCTACTCGCGCCAGCAACCGAGCTGGTGGACTCGAAGGCGGAATGACCAACGGCCAACCACTCGTCGTCCGAGCCGCAATGAAGCCAATTTCGACCGTTCCACGAGCGCTACGTACGGTGGACATGTCGACGGGCGAACCGGCTACTGCAATTCATCAGCGCTCCGACGTATGCGCTGTTCCCGCTGCAGCCGTCGTAGCTGAATCTGAGGTGGCACTTGTACTTGCTCGGGCAGTCCTAGACATGTTCGGTGGAGACACGGTGGGTGAGATCACGAAGCGGGTTTCTGACTACCGCTCGTACGTCAACGAGCTGTTGACGTGGGGGAATGATGCGCATGAGTAAGCCGCGCGTTGTTCTCGTCGGACCGCCCGGAGCTGGGAAGACCACCATCGGGCATCGACTAGCAAGCACCCTCAACATTCCGTTCATTGACACTGATCAGCTCATCGAGAAGGAATACGGGAAGGCGTGCGGAGACGTGTTCTCCGAACTTGGTGAAGCTACATTCCGAGATGTCGAACGTGAAGCCATTTCTCTGGCTCTTTCCAACCACGGAATCGTCAGCGTGGGTGGCGGGGCAGTAACTACGCAAGCGACTCGAGATTTATTTGCCGGTCACACTGTGGTGTGGCTTGATGTCTCAGACGAGGCTGGCTTCGCTCGCACCAGCGCAGAGGGAACGCGCCCGGTGTTGGAAGCTGAAAATCCGAAGGAGCACTACGCAAAGCTTCTCGCAACACGGCGGGACTGGTACCGCGACGTGTCAATGTACCGTGTCCGTACCGACGACAAGCGACCGACCGCCATTGTAGGGGAGATCCTCGAGATCATTTGGGGGTAGTCGCTATCGCTATAAACACCCGCGTTCCTTCGGTGCGACTGGAGGGACGCAGCATGTGAGCTAAAGCGTTAGAGGAATCGCTGTTCGTTCCTGCGAAGCCGAACGGAGGACGAGCAACAACCGGCCGATAAGTGGTGACCGTGGTCCTGAATTTACCCCGGGAACGTCAGTGGAACCGTGGTTAAGCTTCGGTGCTAATGAGTTGTAAGTGGGGGAGAGTCGGTAAGTATTGTCGGAATTATTGGCCGACGTGCTCATCGTGGGGGAAGTGTACGGCTCATAACTCTTGAAGATTGCGCTAATTGTGCAGATTTCGGGGGTAGGCGTTCGTTGGAAAAGTGCAGGTCAGAGCCGTTGGTGCTGAAGAATTGAGCTAAATTTGTTCAGCATGTGGCAAAATTACCAAAGAAGAAACCGCTATGTTACGTAACTTCGCGTGATTTTCTCTAAAATTTTAGCAAATAGATGTAGGGTCGCTACGGGCCGATGGAGGTAGAGAATGCCAGACAGGCAGAGCATCGTTGTCAATGCTCAAAGGCAGTACACTGTCACGATTGGGAACGACCTGAAGAAAGAAGTTGTAGCCTTTATCGCAGGTTTGGAGAAGGCTCGTCACGTTGTCCTCGTTCACCAGCCAACATTGGCTCACGCTGCTTCACAGCTGGAAAGTGAATTGTCCCTTTCTGGGCTCGTAGTGACCCTGGCTGAAATCCCCGATGCTGAGGCTGGCAAAACTTCTGCCGTACTAGAAAAACTCTGGGACCTGTGTGGGGAGAATAATATTTGCCGTTCCGACGTCGTTGTCGGGCTCGGTGGAGGTGCAGCGACAGATCTGGCAGGTTTCCTCGCTGCCACGTGGATGCGCGGTGTCCCACTTGTCAACATTCCTACGTCCTTGCTTGGCATGGTTGATGCTGCTGTAGGCGGAAAAACCGGTATCAATTCCTCCTACGGCAAGAACCTTGTCGGATCGTTTTACGAGCCCAACGCCGTTTTTGTTGACCTCGACTTTCTTTCCACACTTCCGGAGGAAGACCTCATTTCCGGGGCAGCCGAAATCATCAAGTGTGGTTTCATCAAAGATCCCGCGATCCTCGAGATTGTAGAGAAGAATCCGGCGTGCTTCCAGGAGAAGGCGGCGGACCTCACCTCAGTTATTACGCGCTCCATACAAGTTAAAGCCGATGTTGTCTCTCAGGATCTCCAGGAGAGCGGTCTACGCGAGATCCTTAACTACGGGCACACATTCGGTCATGGTGTGGAGAATTACGAGCAGTACACTTGGAAGCACGGCTATGCGGTTGCTGTGGGGATGGTATTTGCCGCACAGCTTGCAAAGAATCGTGGCCTGATCACGCAGGATCTCGTCGATCGGCATATCAAGATCCTCGACTCTGTCGGCCTTCCGACGACGTATAAGCAAGGTATCTTTGGCCTCGTTTACGAGTCCATGAAACACGACAAGAAGGCGCGGGCGGGCAAGCTTCGGTTTGTTTGCCTCGAAGGTGTCGGAAAAACGACTCGCGTTGAAGGCCCGAGTTTTTCGGAGCTGCGCGCAGCATACGAAGCCCTCGCCGCCGAATAAAATCAACCTCACACAACCTTGGTTATCTGGGGGAGATGCAACGGTGCCCGCCGGGCTCATTCGACGTGAGTCCATGACTGTGGTTTCACTGGTGAAGCGGCAGGTTATGGCCCCGTTTGCACTCGGATCGCCAGCGCCTTGTGTGAAAATAAGTAACGCACGCACGATTGCTCGGTTCCTGCTGATTACCCTATTTTCACCTGCGTCCTTTTAGATCCCTCGTGCGTTTTCGTCGGTGGCGGAGTGTTTTTCAGCGATGATGACGGCGATGGTAACAGCGCTGTCTGGTCTACACTGAGCAGGTGATACACCACCGACGCGGTGTGGGGCCGGCACTCGTGCATGTAGCGTACGCGTGATTTCACGATCCGATGAGAAAGGAATACCTCCCCATGACACATCAGCAGGAGAACTCGCCACTCGATTTTTCCACCAGCGGGCGCGTGTCTGACTCTGCGGATATTCTCGTGCTTAATGGTCCGAATCTGGACCGACTCGGGAAACGCCAGCCTGAGGTGTACGGAACAACAACACTGTCTGACGTATGTGCGCTTATCGATTCGGAGGCGCACGCCTACCAGGTCACCGTGTGCCATCGTCAATCTAATTTTGAGGGGCAGCTCATCGAGTGGGTCCACGAGGCTGCCGATGCGGGTATCCCAGTGATCATCAACCCGGGCGGTTTTACTCATACCTCCGTCGCGTTACGAGATGCACTAGCCGAAATTGCCGACGGAGCCGGGTTTGTAGAGGTGCACATTTCCAATATCCATGCCCGTGAGGAATTTCGGCATCACAGCTTCCTTTCGCCAATCGCGCGAGGCGTGATTGCCGGCCTTGGAATTTACGGGTACGTCGCTGCACTCGGTTACTTTGCTAGGCCATCCCAGTGCTAGCTGTTCCTCTCCCCGCATAGGAGCAGCATTTTTGCACTCTGATCCCTGATTCGGTGAGCTGCACCCAACGCGTGGACCGGACGGAACCACCGGACGGCGTCGGCACCCATACGACAGATTTTCCGAATATTCTCTCCGGATCAATTTTTTGCCGGAGAGCTCATGGTAGACCGTTTCCGCACGGCTCCATCTCCATCGTGCCGGTAGTTCTATCCCCAATGCGCTGGCATTTCCATCTCCATCGCCCCGGTTTTTCTATCCTCACCGTGCTGGCAACCCCGTCTTCGTCGTCCAGGTTTTCTGGAAAACTGCCCGTAAAACCTCGGAAGTGGGGGAGATAAGAAAAACTGCAATGCCGAATCGCAGTTCGGGGCTACTATAGGGTAAACGATTCATCCCCTACGTGAAGGTGGTTAAACATGACAGTCTATGCAGATACCCGGTTCCAAAATCGACGTCGTCGCCTGGCGTCAACCCTTGCCGGTCAGCGCATAGACGCGATGCTCGTCACGCACCTTACCCATGTGCGATTCCTCTCCGGGTTTTCAGGGTCCAACGGTGCAGTTCTGGTGAAGAAGGATCTCACGGCCCTTATCTCCACCGATGGCCGTTACACAACGCAAGTCGGAGAAGAAGCCTCCGACCTCGAGCTCATCAGTGCACGTAACTGTGGCTCTGCGCTGTTGGAAACCGTCGATGGGCCGCGTCGGGTGGGATACGAAGCCGACTATGTCACTGTGAGTGAGCTCGAAAGCCTGCAGAAAGCCTGCCCCGAAGGCATCACTCTTGTGCCTGTCACCGGCGTCATCGAGGAAATCCGTTTGGTTAAGGACGAAGTATCCCTCGACCACCTCCGCCACGTTGCGCGTATCGCCGTCGTAGCGTGGGAAGAACTCCTGGAGGCTGGGGAACTTCGGGCTGGCCGCCGGGAGAATGAGGTGGCCGCAGATCTTGAATACCGGATGCGCAAACACGGGAGTGAGCACACATCCTTCGATACGATCGTGGCAAGCGGGCTGAACTCCGCCAAGCCACACCATGGAGCAGACGACACAGAAATCCAAGACGGCGACATCGTCACTGTTGATTTCGGCGCACACCTGCTCGGCTTTAATTCCGATATCACTCGTAGCGTCATCGTTGGTCACACCACGGACTTCACAAAGGAAATTTACGATGTCGTCCTCCGCGCACAGCTCGCGGGCATCGATGCCGCAACTCCTGGAACTGCGCTCGTTGATGTGGATCGTGCATGCCGGGATATTATTGACGAAGCCGGCTACGGCGAATACTTCGTCCACTCGACCGGACATGGGGTCGGACTCGACGTTCACGAGGCCCCCTACGCCTCCACAGGAGGAAAAGGCGTTCTTGAGCCGGGGATGACGCTTACCATCGAGCCCGGTATCTACGTTCCGGGCAAGGGCGGAGTTCGCATCGAGGATTCGCTCATTATTCGGGCTGGCGCGCCGGAAATCATAACCGATACTCCAAAGGAATTGCGACTGGTGTAAGATTTACCCGCTAGTAAAAAGATAACCCTCGACGTTCCGAGGTATTCGGCGGACTAAACAGTGCGTTTCGCTCTCTAGAGTGGGCTTTCCACGCGCTCTTTCGTCGGATTCGGGACGTGTCAATGTGTTTCGAAGGAGTTCGTTCGGTGGCAACTACCGCTGATTTCAAGAACGGTCTTGTTCTCAAGCAAGACAACAAGCTGCAGCAGATCATTGAGTTCCAGCACGTGAAGCCCGGCAAGGGGCCTGCTTTTGTGCGTACGAAGCTCAAGGACGTTGTCACGGGTAAGGTCACCGACAAGACGTTCAATGCTGGCGTGAAGGTTGAGACCGCCACGGTCGATCGCCGTGACATGACCTACCTGTACAACGACGGCAGCGCATACGTTATGATGGACGACAAGACTTTCGAGCAGGTCGAGGTCGCCCCCGAAAAGATTGGCGAGCCCGCTCGCTTCCTCAAGGAGAACATGCCCGTGGAGGTTTCTTTCCACGAGGGTGAGGTTCTCTTTGCTACTCTCCCCACGTCTGTTGAGCTCGAGATCGCCCACACCGATCCGGGCCTGCAGGGAGATCGCTCCACCGGTGGCACTAAGCCTGCTGAGCTGGAGACCGGCGCGGAGATCCAGGTTCCGCTGTTCCTGGAGACCGGCAACATTGTGAAGGTTGATACTCGAGACGGCTCCTACCTTTCAAGGGTTCAGAACTAAAACCTTGAGCGAAAACAATACCCACTCTAAGCATGGCGCCCGCTACAAAGCGCGGCGTCATGCTGCAGAAATCCTGTTTGAAGCCGAAGCGCGTGACATCGATCCGGTTGAAGTAACTCGCACCCGCGAGGAGCTTTCTCACGGACCAGAACCTGTTACCGCTCCTGTGCGTCCCTACACTAGGGAGATCATTGAGGGGGTTGCCGTCAACCTAGACCTCATTGATTTCGCTATTGAGCGGGAGCTGGCTGATACGGATTGGACATTTGACCGCCTTCCCGGCGTCGACCGCGCGGTGCTGCGCGTAGCCACATGGGAGCTGCTGTTCAATGCCTCGAACGTTCCACAGAAGACCGCAGTCACCCAGGCCGTGGAACTCGTGAGCCAACTGTCGACCGACGATTCGCCTGCCTACGTGAATGCCGTTCTTGACGCAATGTGGAAGAATCCCGAGTCACCGGCCGACGCGCTTGCACGCGTGGAGGCCGAGGAGGAACAAAGGCGCCTGGAAGCCGAACGCGAAGCCGAGGAGCGCCGTGCCGAAGCAGAGCGTCGTGCGGCCGAGAATGCTGCTTTCACCATCGAGGGTTTGGAAGCGGATGCGGATGCGGATACTGTCACGGAAGTGGCGGATGTCGCTCCCGAGGATCCCGTTCCTAGCGACGATGCGGGCGAGGCAGAACCTACTTCGCCACCCGAGATCGGTGTCGTCAGCGGATTCACCCATACCTTCACTTACTCCCAGGAGGACGAGGGTGCAGCTGGTTCCGATTCCCCAGAGGCGGATTCTGATTCCTCAGAGCCTGCCGTTGCGGGGGCTGGTGACAAGGACCGTGCAGCTGCACCGGCTTCGGAGTCACCCTGGTCTGCTGAGACGAGGAGCTCTGCCGGGGACAGCGAGGAGTTGAGCGTCGAAAAGCCTGAACCTATCGCGGACACCGCAGTTGATGAAACCGGTGAGCACACCGCAACCATTGCTGCGGATGCGCCAGAGCCCACTAGCGATGCCGAAGGCTCTGACGAGCAGAAGTAACGCCAGCATCGGCCGGGGCTGCGTCCGTCCCGGATGGCGGGGTACGTTCGACCTGTGTAGGCGATGATGTAAAGAGCCAGGGTATTGTCCCTGGCTTTTTCCACGTCATAACGGTGGTGATTCGGGAAGACGATTCAGCTCGCAATGCGCTCCCTGCCGGGGTGGGTGTAGGATTTCGCGCACCTATTTCTCCGGATAAGGTCTTTCCAAACGCATAAGACCGTGCACTGGTAGCTTTTAGGTTATGGCTAAATTCTCCACTGATGACGCTCTTGATCTTGCTGTCGGCCCCCACTTCCGGTTAGAGGATGTGAAACCCGATTCCACACCCCACTTCGATTGGGACGAGGACGACTGGGAGGAATATTTTCACAAGCACGACGATGAGCTGAGAGATCTGCAGGAAATGCTCTACGCGAACTACCGTGCAGGTGTGGAGGGCACCGGAATTATTCTTCTTGTCCTCCAGGGAATGGATACCTCGGGCAAGGGAGGAATCGTTCGCCATGTCGTGAGCGTCTTCGATCCGAAGGGGGTAACCCTCGCTTCCTTTGGGAAGCCAACTGACGAGGAACTCCAGCATGATTTCCTGTGGCGGGTGGAAAAGGAGCTCCCGAAGCCGGGTTTCGTCGGTGTATTCGACCGCTCCCACTACGAGGACATCCTGATCCAGCGCGTGAACCAGATGGCGCCTGCAGAGGAAATTGAGCGCCGGTATGGGGCGATAGTCGCATGGGAAGCCGACCTGGTGAAAAAAGGTACCCGGATTATCAAGGTGATGCTGCACATTTCGCGTGACTTCCAGGAGGAGAATCTGCTCGAGCGCATAGAGCGAGAAGATAAACACTGGAAATACAATCCCGGAGACATCACGGAGCGCACCAAGTGGGACGACTACATGGAGGCCTACCAGATTGCGCTGACGCGGACCTCGACGGCGACGGCCCCTTGGTACTGTGTTCCGTCGGATAACAAGCCCTACGCCCGGATGGTGGTGAAGTACCTCCTCCTCAACGAGCTGCGGGCGATGAACCTTAGCTGGCCGGAAGCAGACTTTGACCCCGAAGAAGAAAAGGAACGGCTGAAGAATTCCTAGAGGACACACGTCGAAGAAGGCGAACCCCGGCTAGGACCAACATGATTCCGCATGCTAGCGCTGCGGTGAAGGAAAGGCGCACGGCACCTGGACATCAGGTGCCGTGCGCCCTGTGTGTTGGGCTCCGCACATGTTTCCGGCGGCACACGCTGAGTTCTCACGCGTCGCTCGCGGGTGAAGCTAGAGATGGTTGCGGATCTCCGAGGACTCTCTCGCGAGAATTCCATGCGAGGCGATGATGCCGGTGAACGCTGTGTGCAGCTCCTGGGTCAGCTGCTGGTCGGTCAGTCCGGCACCGGTAAGAATCTCATACTCGATTCGGGCGACTGGATCAGTATCGACATCGGCGATAACGGCCTTGATCCCGTAGATGCGGGAGTTAACGGTGTTTGCCGCGAGGTAATCTGCGGTGAAGGTCGCGTCATCCACGTCGTCCCCGGCGGGATTCAACCGCCGATCGGAGCGGACAATCATTGCGGCGGGAGAGAGCTGTACGACAAGAGTGTCGAACCCGTTGAGGTTGACCTTCCACACAGTTGGTTTGTTTTGAGCTTGCTCCGTGGCCGTGGTGGCATCGGTCGAGGATTCGGGGGTGGGGAGCTCGACAGGGGTAAGAGTGACATCGTTTGCAGCTGCGGCACGGACGATGCGGTCGGGGGTGACTTCGGTTGGTTCTATCAATTCACGTTCCTTTGGGGTATGTGGCTGTGTTTTTGGAGTATGTGGTTGTGTCAGCGGAGTGTGTGGTTGTGTTTATGGAGCATGTGGTTGTGCCCGGGCATCAGGATGGGCTAACACGTACTACTTTGCTCTTCGGGACTGACATTTCCCGTTCAGTAAAAATAGAGGAGTTTTTTGCTGCTGTGTTTGTACGTGTCTTATTCGGTACACGTATTGGTGCGACATGCTTCCGGCCATGGTGGAAGGGGGTGCCTTTTCACAAGCCGTGCATTGGAGGTTAGGCGGGGCTTCCGTCCTCATTCCAATTCACGGCCTCCGGGAAGATGCCAGCGAGCCACTGGGCAGCGCTCCCACACTGCTCAACTGTGGTGAGCAACCACGCACCTAGCTGGTTGTGGCTCAGACCGTACGTGGCATCGGTCCCACGTCGCATGAAAATGCTGAGGCGTTCGCCTTGTTTTTCGAAGCTCATCGTCGGGAAAAGCTGAGTCTCGTTAAACGTCGTGCAGGCAGAAAGCAGCTGCGCAGACGCGTCTATAGGCAGCGTGCCTCGCCACACACCCGTCGCGGTAAGTTGGTCGGAAGCAAGAGTGAATTGGATGACGATGTCGCTGAATCCGACGAGGAGGTTGTCGCCACGGGATTCCGAGCGGATTCCGTTTTCCTGCAGGATCGCGGCAGCTCTCTGCGACGTGTAGGGGGTAGGAGTGGTTGAGGTCATGCGTCCATGGTCTCACACATGAGAAGGACTGCGCTTGCTACCCCGAACGTTGCAGCAGGAGACCGGCGCGCGTGGGGGTGGCTCTGGGTTGAATTAAAGGTATGCAGGAGAAGTTATGTAATGCTTTGGGGCACAGCGTGGTAGCATGTGCGGAAGAAAAAGTTCATATATTTACCACTAGACAACCTTTAACGGACCGCACAGAGAGGCGGGGAAGGGGGTCACGATGAGAAACGACGGTAGTACCGCACAGGGATCGGAGTCCACGGAGCTGTTAACCAGCGCCGATGTCTCCCGCACTATCGCACGCATCGCGCACCAAATTATTGAAAAAACTGCGCTCGACTCGGACGCTGCGCGCCCAGTCATTCTTCTTGGTATCCCCTCGGGAGGGGTACCGTTGGCCAATCGTCTGGCCGAACTAATCAAAACGTTCACGGGGGTTTCCGTCCCCGTCGGGGCTCTCGACGTCACGCTGTACCGCGATGATCTTCGCAACAAACCGCACCGCGCCCTCCAGCCCACCACGATTCCTCGCGGTGGTATCGACGGTGCTGTTGTTGTGCTTGTCGACGATGTCCTGTTCTCCGGTCGCACGATCCGTGCGGCACTCGATGCACTGCGCGATATTGGCAGGGCAGAGGAAGTCCAGCTGGCTGTGCTTGTTGATCGAGGTCACCGGCAGCTTCCCATTCGCGCGGATTACGTAGGCAAGAACATCCCGACTTCCCGTAGCGAGGATGTGATCTGCAAGCTGAAGGAACTCGATGACGCGGACAGCGTCGAGCTCATCCGCAGCGAAAATGCCCAAGATTCAACCAGCAACGAAACGAACCGCTCGTAGCGCGAAAGCAGCAATTCACATGGAGAAGAAAAACGTGAATCTCATCATCACAAACGTTCGCCCATACGGCGAAGGTGACCCCACAGACATCACGGTTGAAAACGGGATGATCACCGCAATCGGCAAAGCAGGAAAGAAAGACGGCTTCGATGTTGTCGATGGCAACGGTGGAGTGCTTCTTCCTGGCCTCGTCGATATGCACGTCCACCTGCGTGAGCCCGGACGTGAACACACGGAGACAATCGAAACCGGGTCGCGCGCGGCAGCGCGCGGTGGCTTCACGGCTGTCATGGCCATGGCGAACACCCAACCCGTCGATGACGAACCGATCATCGCCGAATCGATCTACCTCAAAGGACGCGAGTACGGACTCGTCGACGTTCACCCGATCGGCTCCATTACAAAGGGCCTTGAGGGAAAGACACTGACGGAATTTGGGCTCATGAAGAACTCCATGGCCCACGTCACCATGTTCTCCGACGACGGAAAGTGCGTCGCCAATTCCCAGATCATGCGGCGGGCACTTGAGTACGCCGCTGGTACTGATGTTCTCCTCGCACAGCACTGTGAGGACCCGCTGCTCACAGAAGGTGCATGTGCCCACGAAGGCCCTGTTGCCGGGAAACTCGGCTTGCGGGGCTGGCCACGTGCCGCAGAGGAGTCCATCGTTGCTCGCGACATGCTGCTCACCCGTGACTACGGCGGTCGCCTGCACTTGTGCCACTTGTCCACTACGGCCTCTGCGGATCTCGTGAAATGGGGCAAGGAGCAGGGCATCAACGTCACAGCTGAGGTGACCCCACACCATCTTCTGCTCACCGACGATCTGCTCGTCAACTACGACGGGATTTTCAAGGTGAACCCGCCACTGCGGGAAAAACACGATACCGAATCCCTCCGCCATGCCCTTCTAGACGGAACTATCGACGTGGTCGCCACCGACCACGCCCCGCACGCGGCGGAAGATAAATGCGTCGAGTTCCAAAACGCACGCCCAGGCATGCTTGGCTTGGAAACGTCGCTTGCCATTATCGCGGAGATCTTCGTTCGCTCGGGGCTTGCAGACTGGCGGTTTGTGGCCAAAGTGATGAGCGAACGCCCGGCAGAAATCGTCCGGCTGGCGGATCAAGGCCGACCCATCACCGTCGGGGAGCCCGCCAACCTGACAGTTGTCGACCCAGATCGCACGTGGGTCTCGCGCGGAGACAATCTGGCATCGAAGGCCTCCAATAACCCCTACGAGGGCATGGAATTCCATACACGCGTGACACACACGTTCCTGCGTGGCGCGCTTACACACAGCCTGGAAGAAGCGAAGGAAAGCAGCAAGTAAATGGACAACAACAACGCTCGTCAACACACACCGGCGGTTCTCGTTCTCGCCGACGGCCGGACGTTTAGGGGGATCGGTTTCGGTGCG
Source organism: Corynebacterium sp. HMSC073D01 (assembly GCF_001815555.1). Taxonomy (NCBI): domain Bacteria; kingdom Bacillati; phylum Actinomycetota; class Actinomycetes; order Mycobacteriales; family Corynebacteriaceae; genus Corynebacterium; species Corynebacterium sp. HMSC073D01. Next base: position 66,715 of record NZ_KV821013.1, read on the forward strand.
ACTGGCCGCGCGCTCGGCGAGGCTGTGTTTACCACAGCAATGACCGGCTACCAGGAAACAATGAGTGATCCGTCGTACCACAAGCAGCTGGTTACCCTCACCGTTCCGATGGTGGGCAACACAGGCTACAACGAGGAGGACTGGGAGTCCCACGGCGATAAGATTTGGGTCGCCGGCCTCATTATCCGCGATCTTGCAGTCAAGCACTCCAACTGGCGCGCTGATGAATCGCTTGAAGACGCGATGGTTAAGCAGGGCATCGTGGGAATCCGAGGGGTGGACACCCGTGCCCTCGTGCGTCACCTCCGCAACCACGGATCCATTGCCGCCGGTATCTTCTCCGGCGACGAGGCGCTACAGGACACGGAGACGCTCGTCTCCATCGTTACCTCTCAGCCGGCAATGGAGGGCGCGGATCTAGCCGCCGAGGCGGGAACCGATGACGTTTACGTCGTCGAGCCGACCGGAACCGTGGCTAGTGGTGCGCATGCTGCACAATCCGTACCTACCGTTGTCGCCTATGACATGGGCATTAAATCCGCTACGCCAAAGAACATGGCCGCCCGCGGTCTCCGTGTCGTCGTCGTCCCCGCCAACACCCCGTTCCAGGACATTGAGCAGTACAAACCGGACGGAGTCTTCGTATCAAACGGCCCCGGCGACCCGGCTACTGCAGACACGATGGTGGGGATCGTCCGCGAGGTTCTAGCTGCAAAGATTCCGTTCTTCGGGATTTGCTTCGGTAACCAGATTCTCGGTCGCGCGCTCGGTCTCGAGACGTACAAGATGAAGTTCGGCCACCGTGGCATCAACGTGCCGGTGAAGAACCTCATCACCGGCAAGATCGATATCACAAGCCAGAACCACGGCTTCGCCCTGAAAGGAACGCCGGACGACACTTTTGAAACTGATTTTGGACCTGCTCGCGTGACCCACGTGTGCCTCAATGACAACACCGTCGAGGGCGTGGCCCTGGAGAATGGCCTGGCATTCTCGGTTCAGTACCACCCAGAATCCGCAGCTGGCCCCAACGATGCGAACCAGCTGTTCGATCAGTTTGTGCAGCTACTGACGGAGGGGCCGGGCAACGGCCCGTACGATCCGCCGGCGGCCTTTACACACAGCGCGTCGAGCCTCATTGAAAAAGATAACGTTAAGAAGGGCGATAAGTAACTATGCCAAAGCGTAAAGATCTACAGCATGTCATGGTCATCGGCTCTGGCCCGATCGTTATCGGTCAAGCCTGTGAGTTTGACTATTCCGGTACCCAGGCCTGCCGCGTGCTGCGGGAGGAAGGCCTGCGCGTGACGCTGGTGAACTCCAACCCCGCCACCATCATGACGGACACGGACTTCGCCGATCACACCTATGTGGAGCCCATCGAGCCGGAGTTCATTGACAAGATTTTCGCCAAGGAGATCGAGCAGGGACACCCCGTGGATGCCGTTCTCGCCACCCTCGGCGGACAGACCGCACTGAACGCGGCGATCCAGCTAGACCGCCAGGGGATTCTCAAGAAATACAACGTGTCCCTCATCGGTGCGGATATTGACGCTATTGAGCGTGGCGAGGATCGCCAGAAGTTCAAGGACATTGTGGAAAAGGTAGGTGGCGAATCCGCCCGTTCCCGCGTGTGCCATAACATGGACGAGGTCCACGAGACGGTAGCCGAGCTTGGCTTGCCCGTCGTCGTTCGCCCCTCATTCACCATGGGCGGTCTGGGGTCAGGACTTGCATTTACCCCAGAAGATCTCGACCGCATCGCCGGCGGTGGCCTCGCTGCATCTCCAGAGGCCAACGTCCTGATCGAGGAGTCCATCCTCGGTTGGAAGGAATACGAGCTGGAGCTCATGCGTGACGGAGCCGATAACGGCGTCGTTATCTGCTCGATCGAAAACGTAGATGCGCTCGGTGTACACACCGGCGACTCCGTCACTGTCGCTCCCGCGCTGACTCTGACGGATAAGGAGTACCAGCGTCTACGTGATCTCGGCCTGGCAATTATTCGCGAGGTGGGCGTCGATACGGGTGGCTGCAATATTCAGTTCGCCATTAACCCCGATGACGGTCGGGTCATCGTTATTGAGATGAACCCCCGTGTGTCACGATCGTCGGCACTGGCATCGAAGGCTACCGGCTTCCCGATTGCCAAGATCGCCGCCATGCTCGCCATTGGCTACAACCTGGACGAGATTACGAACGACATCACGGGCGAGACTCCCGCAGCTTTTGAACCGACTCTGGATTACGTTGTGGTTAAGGCCCCGCGCTTTGCTTTCGAGAAGTTCACCGGCGCGGACGATACCCTCACAACGACAATGAAGTCGGTGGGTGAGGCGATGTCGCTTGGGCGTAACTACATTTCCGCCCTGAATAAGGTCATGCGATCGCTCGAAACGAAGAAGTCAGGTTTCTGGACGGTTCCGGACTCCGCAATTGCTGGCGATGCCTGCACCGACAAGGATGCTGTCCTTGAGCTCACCAAGCGCCCGACCGATGGACGTATGTACCAGATTGAGCTCGCGCTGCGCCTTGGCGCAACGGTAGAGGAGCTGCACGAGGCGAGTGGCATCGACCCGTGGTTCCTCGCAGAGCTGGAGGGCCTAGAGGAATTCCGGACGACGTTGCTTGAAGCACCGACGCTGACGGAGGATCTGCTCCGCCATGCCAAGTACTACGGTCTTTCCGATGCTCAGATCGCCGCACTTCGCCCGGAGATCGCCGGCGAAGATGGCGTGCGCAGGCTCCGCTGGTCGCTTGGTATCCGCCCGGTATACAAGACGGTGGATACGTGTGCTGCGGAGTTCGAGGCTAAGACGCCGTATCACTACTCTTGCTACGAGCTCGACCCGGCCGCCGAATCAGAGGTGTCCAAGCAGGAGGAGAAGCCGAAGGTGCTGATCCTGGGCTCCGGCCCGAACCGCATTGGCCAGGGCATCGAGTTCGATTACTCCTGCGTCCACGCGACCCTCGAGCTATCTCGAGTCGGGTACGAAACCGTCATGGTCAACTGCAACCCCGAGACCGTTTCCACGGACTACGACACCGCCGACAGGCTCTACTTTGAGCCCCTCACGTTCGAAGACGTTATGGAGGTGTACCACGCGGAGAGCGAATCCGGGACCGTAGCAGGTGTCATCGTTCAGCTTGGTGGGCAGACCCCGTTGGGGCTGGCTCAAAGGCTTCGCGACGCTGGTGTACCGGTTGTGGGTACTACTCCGGAAGCCATCAACCTCGCAGAGGATCGTGGCGAGTTCGGTGGTGTCCTCAAGCACGCTCAGCTTCCAGCTCCGGCCTTTGGCACAGCAACGAGCTTTGAGGAAGCCAAGGCCGTTGCAGAAAATATCGGTTACCCCGTGCTCGTCCGCCCCTCCTACGTGCTCGGTGGCCGTGGCATGGAAATCGTTTACGACGAAGACAGTCTGCACGATTACATTTCCCGTGCGACAGAGATCACGAGCGATCACCCGGTTCTCGTGGATCGCTTCCTGGATAACGCCATCGAGATCGATGTTGATGCCCTCTGTGATGGGGAGAACGTCTACGTTGGTGGCGTCATGGAGCACATTGAGGAGGCTGGCGTTCACTCTGGCGACTCCTCTTGTGCGCTGCCACCGATGACGCTCGGCTACGAGGATCTCGCAGCGGTACGCCGCTCGACCGAGGCTCTCGCCCACGGCATTGGCGTGAAGGGGCTGATGAACGTCCAGTACGCGCTCAAGGATGACATCCTCTATGTCATCGAGGCGAACCCGCGCGCATCGCGTACCGTTCCCTTCGTGTCAAAGGCAACGGGTGTTCCGCTGGCCAAGGCAGCAGCACGCATTATGCTTGGTGCCACGATTGAAGAGCTGCAGGGCGAGGGTATGATTCCCACGACCTACGATGGTGCTTCTCTACCACTTGATTCTCCGATCGCTGTGAAGGAAGCCGTCCTTCCGTTCAACCGTTTCCGTGCACCGGATGGAAGCGTCCTGGATACGATCCTCGGTCCGGAGATGAAGTCCACGGGCGAGGTCATGGGACTTGCCGATAGTTTCGGTGCTGCATATGCAAAGGGCGAGCTAGCTGCTGCAGGAAAGCTTCCAACAGAGGGCACGATCTTTGTTTCCGTCGCAAACCGTGATAAGCGCACACTCATCTTCCCGATCCAGGAGCTGGAGGCCATGGGCTTCAAGCTGCTGGCAACATCAGGCACGGCCCAGATGCTGCGCCGTAACGGTGTTGAGTGCGAGGTCGTCTACAAGGTTTCCGAGGTCGCAGAAAAGAACGAGGATGCGGGCAGCGAGGCGCATGAGGGTGCGGAGACGCGCCAGTCCATCACAGACCGCATTTATGCGGGCGATGTCGATCTCATTCTCAATACCCCTGCAGGTTCCTCTGGGGCACGCCACGACGGCTACGAGATCCGCGCCGCTGCGGTGGCGACCAACACGCCCCTCGTGACTACAGTGCAGGGCATCACTGCGGCGGTGCAGGGCATCGAGGCGCTCCGCAAGGGTGGCCTGACCGTCCGTGCGCTGCAAGAGGTCGATCACTCTGTTAGATAGATAACCGCTAAGTAGGAAAACTGGCGTCGCTCCCGCACCTGCTGCGGAGAGCGTAACGGGGCGACATGAGGCGCCGTGAGAGCATGTAGGGGTGCGGGCTCTCGCGGCGTCTCTTTTGGCTTCTGACCTGTGGTTGTGGCCCGGAAGGATCCTTTCTTTTTCGTTTCGCTTCATCTGCGGGGACGTTCGCGCCGACATACGCTCTCTTGCCTGCTGAAAATACCGTGTATCGACGATATCGTGTGCCGGAGGTGCGGCCACTTTGACGGTTGCAGTGGAGGGGGACGTGGTACTCCGTGTGGTGCTTCTCATGCCCTGTTCAAAATCTGGGGGCGAAATGCGCGGGGGAGAAGGCTCGTGAGGGATGGAAGGAAACGACGCACCTGACACCTCGGGCAGATGGGCTAACGAGTAAATAGAGCTGTGGAGCGGGTCATCGTGGTTCGGTATCTCCCGGCCCTGCCCCCAGGATTGTGGGCCTCTTGGGGCGGGATGGTGTGGTTACATTCCGTGCGAAAAATGAGGACGTATTCTCAGTATTATTACGAAGTATTTATGCGATACGGTAGCCAATGCGGCAGCAAATTGAAGCTGGAAAGTTCCCTTTCTTTGTGCTTCCAATACGAGGTGGGGAGGACAACGAAGACGATATAGAAGGGCGGGGATGCGTCGATAGGCGTTAGTCAGCGCGTTAAAGACGGTTGTTTGCGCACTACAGCTGGTATGTATGTAATCTTGATACCAGGTGATTGTGGGATGATACGCAGAGCACCTGTGAGAAGCACATATTTTCTCTATGCGAAAGGATAATTCCATGGTGAGCTTCGGTGCGCGACTACGCGAGGCAGCAAACAAAACAAACCGGTTGTGTGTTGGGATCGATCCGCATCCTTACCTTCTTGAGGAATGGGGAGTGGACATCGATACGTTTTCTGCTCGCTGTGTGGAGGCGTTTGCAGGCCGGGTCGCTATGGTGAAACCACAGGTGGCATTCTATGAGGCCTACGGTTCGCGCGGATATGCGATTCTCGAGAAGACGATCGCTGGCTTGCGTGAGTCGGGAACGCTCGTGCTCGCTGATGCGAAGCGGGGGGATATCGGTTCAACGATGTCTGCGTACGCACGTGCATGGCTGTCGGAGGGGTCACCTCTTGAAGTTGATGCCGTCACGGTGAGTCCTTACTTGGGTGTGGGATCCCTCAGCCCTTCTTTCGACCTAGCAGCGGACAATGGCAAGGGTGTCTTCGTCCTTGCTGCAACGAGCAATCCCGAAGGAAACACTGTTCAGGGATGTATGACCCGGGATAGTGTCACCTTGGCGGAGGATGTCATTTCTCGTGTCAGCGCGTTAAACAGTAAGCACTTCGCAGGGGATGAACTGGGAAGCTTCGGTGTGGTGTACGGCGCAACGGTAACCATGAACGTGAATCTCAGCACATTCAACGGGCCTGTCCTCATGCCTGGAGTGGGGGCACAGGGGGCAACTTCAGACGACGTACATTCTCTCATGCGTGGAAATGTGGGCAATGCGTTTCCGAACATTTCGCGAGCTATTCTCTCGCACGGGCCGAACGTTGCTGACCTGCAAAAAGCTTGTGACGAGGCTGGTAGAGAATTTGCTTAGCGTGGCGTAGCGGGGCGCGTTGGTGGGGCTAATCGTTGACTTCGGCCGTTGTGCCTGTACACTAGCCCCTTGTGCCAGCGAAAAGGTGGTAAGCTTCATTGCAGTTTCGACAGCCATTCGCAGGTCAACCACAGTCGGTTCCGCGCATTGCTGCGAACCTTACGTGGTAGGCTATGGCAAACATGGTTGGTTTATACCTAAAGGGTATAAACTTGCTCATAGAATTACCGAGAGAAACTTTTAGATTTGGAGGAACTCCTCATGGCCCTTCCCAAGTTGACGGATGAACAGCGCAAGGCAGCCCTCGCGAAGGCAGCTGAGGCCCGCAAGGCACGTGCAACGATGAAGGAAAACCTCAAGCGCGGCAAGATCACCCTCAAGGAAGTTTTGGACAAGGCGGGTAGCGATGAGATCGTCGGTAAGACCAAGGTCTCCGCTCTCCTCGAGGCAATGCCGAAGGTAGGCAAGGTCAAGGCTCGCGAGATCATGGAAGAGCTGGAGATTGCTCAGACCCGCCGTCTGCGCGGACTCGGTGACCGTCAGCGTCGCGCCCTCCTCGATCGTTTCGGTTACGGCGAGGAGTAAAACCGGTACATGACTGACCAAAATCGTCAGGGGCGGCTTGTTGTTCTAGCTGGCCCCTCGGCGGTGGGGAAGTCCACCGTAGTCAGTCGGCTCCGTGAAGAAGTTCCCAACCTTTACTTTTCCGTCTCTATGACAACGCGTTCCCCGCGTCCTGGAGAAGTAAATGGTCGGGATTACTTTTTTGTCACACCTGATGAGTTTCAGCAGCACATCGACAACGGTGAAATGCTTGAATGGGCGGATATCCATGGAGGGCTGCAGCGCTCCGGAACCCCCCGGCAGCCTGTTGCTGAAGCAGTTAGCGCCGGTCGACCCGTCCTTGTAGAGGTCGATCTGGCCGGTGCGCGGTCGATCCGGAAGTCTACGCCCGAAGCCGTTCACGTTTTCCTCGCTCCTCCTAGCTGGGAGGAACTGGTAGAAAGGCTTAAAGGGCGTGGCACAGAGACCGACGACGTGGTGAAACGGAGGCTGGAAACGGCTCGGACAGAACTCGCTGCGCAGGATGAATTCGATATTGTGGTGGTGAACAAGGACGTTGATGACGCCGTTGCAGCACTGACCGAGATTCTTCTTGGACAAAAATGATGTGACCGGCAATCTAGATGAAAATGGCCGGTTAACTTGGGTCGCGCCTCGCCATCTACTATAATTGCTGGGAATTGCGACCTTCGCCGACGCGACCGGGTAAGAACTTGTCGGTTGACTGTCGGAGAAAACAAGCTAGAGGAATGTGGAGTACACGTGGTGACTGATAATTCAGAGAACAAGGCGGTTTTCGATCCGCCGACAGGTATTACCGATCCGCCGATTGACGAGCTCTTGGAGAAGGTTTCCTCCAAGTATGCTCTCGCGATTTTTGCGGCAAAGCGTGCCCGTCAGATCAACAGCTACAATCAGCAGACTGGCGATAGCGTTTTCGAGTACGTCGGCCCACTGGTTCCTCCGGAGCCGGGCGAGAAACCACTGTCAATTGCTCTGCGTGAGATTAACCAGGGGCTCCTGGATCACGAGGAAGGTTAAACCTCGTCGCTCAGTTGGATGTCCAGTTGAGCCGGGTTCCATCCCTCATTGAAGCAGCCGCTACGCGTTTATGCGTAGCGGTCTTTTTGCTTTTCCACTCCCGAGGACGGATATCGAAGTGGGGGAACAAAAGCAGGGGGCTGGCTGCACCGTGGACCCGTGCGCCATGTCTAGCTTCTTTAGCCAATTGAGCATATTTCGCGTTTGTGCGCGAGGGCTGACCCAGCGTATTACGGCTGGAGGTATCTCCGTGCGGAGGATTTCCTTCACCTAATGGGACGCAGATGAATGCGCTTTGGGCTCACCGAGCCTTCCGTACTGTCTCACGGCCCCAGAGGCCCCGATCTCACAGCCCCGAGAGCCCCGATTTCTCCAGCTTCGATCTGCTGAGGCTTTTGCACGGTTTGTCGCGGGCGGTAATTCGCAATATCGGTTGCCGGCCTTTTTCGTTGCTCCACACGAGCGACGTTTGGAACCGCCACCACGTGCTCACTCACTTAAAGGCGTGGATATGCAAGTTGGGAACTGAGCCTAGTTCGTCGATCCCGCAAATGGCGACACCCGTGGTTCAGGCAGAAAGACGTTCATTAAGGGTGTCGAGGAAGGATCAGTCTCGCAGCACAGGAGCAAAGAGGACAAAGTAAGGTAGGTAGGAAAGCATGGTGCCATTGCTGCGCCATGGTCCTAGCGTCCTATCAGCATCGAGGTGGTGACGGAACCTCTTCAGAGGATTCCTTTGCATGTTTGGTGCGTTATTGAAAGGTGAGTTCGTGTCAACGTCAGCCGTGCACAGGGACGGGCAGGAATCGCTGCCCACACCCGCAAACATTATTGTCGGGGTTACCGGTGGCATTGCCGCCTACAAGGCATGCCAGGTGATTCGGGACTTCACCAAGATGGGACACAATGTTACAGTAGTTCCCACTCCGAATGCTTTGAACTTCGTAGGTAAAGTCACCTTTGAGGCGCTTAGCGGGAATCCAGTAACGACCTCAGTCTTTGAAGCCGTAGACGAGGTCCGACACGTCTCGTTAGGGCAAAATGCTGATCTGGTTGTCATCGTCCCTGCCACGGCAGATTTTCTTTCTCGGCTTGCGCACGGGCGAGCCGATGATCTTCTCACGGCAACGTGTCTTGTCGCGACGTGCCCAATGGTCGTGGCTCCGGCTATGCACACAGAAATGTGGAGGAATAAAGCTGTTCAGGAGAACGTGTCGCTGCTCCGCGACCACGGAGTGACGGTTCTCGATCCTGCTATCGGGCTTCTGACAGGCCCGGATTCTGGTGCAGGAAGACTTCCGGAGCCGCAGCAGATCGAACAGCTCGCTCTGGCACGGCTTGGCGGTGTGGAATTTCATCGCAACCTGGAGGGGATTCGTGTGCTTATCAGTGCCGGAGGGACAAGGGAGGATCTAGACCCCGTCCGCTACATTGGCAACCGGTCCTCGGGTAAGCAGGGGTTCGCATTAGCCGAGGTTGCGGCGCAACGTGGGGCCAAGGTAACAGTTGTTGCTGCAAGCACAGAAGCCTTGCCCGACCCGCTGACCGCAACGATGGTGCACGTCCGATCGGCGCGGGAACTCAAGGCAGCAATGGAGGAGAATATGTCTCGTTCCGATGTCATCATTATGGCGGCTGCGGTTGCCGATTACAGGCCAGCATCGGAATCTGAAACGAAGATGAAAAAGGGGTCGGAAGCGGAAAGGAATTTGTCGTCGCTTGAGATGACCGAGAACCCGGATATCCTCCGTGGCCTGGTTGAGCAGCGGGATCATCAGATCCTCGTAGGTTTCGCCGCCGAAACTGGCGATTCCACTCACACACCCTTGGAGCACGGTCTAGCGAAGACGAAGCGAAAAGGATGCGACCTGCTTATGTGCAACGAGGTTGGTCGAAACAAGACGTTTGGCTCTTCGTCCAATTCGGGCTGGTTGATTGATAAAGCCGGAGGGTACAAGGAAATTGAAACGGCATCGAAGTACGTTGTCGCCGGGCAGATTCTCGATGCTGTGGCAACACTTGCGCCGCATCATTTGCATGTATAGACCGCTTGGTCTATCTTAGGTAGGTGAAAGTGACCGCTTCCCGTTTGGCTTCTGCTGGATGATCGTGTGTTTTGGTGCGTGTAAAATTTGCAGATGCCTTGCTCCGAATGTGGATGCGGCTCAACGAAATGAAGGTTGTGGTGCACCGAGCTGTGGAGCTGTGGATCCCACCTCGACCGCAAAGGAGCATCTGTGGCACAACTCCGCAGGCTCGTGCCCGCAGTCTGTTTTGTTTCGACCCGCAGGCCGGCACGTCTCTGGGTGAGGAAGAACAGGCGGTGGCATGCGGGTGTACGCTAGTGCCAGCACCGCACATAAAAGTGCTGGATGATCGGCGGAAAAGCCGCAAGAATTGAACATCCGTGAGAGACGGTAAGCCGACCAAGTATTCCAAGGAAGAATCGAGTTTTACGTGAGACTTTTTACTAGTGAGTCTGTCACTGAAGGACATCCAGATAAGATTTGTGATGCCATCTCTGACACTATTCTCGACGCGATGCTGCGCGAGGATCCACACTCGCGCGTCGCCGTTGAGACCGTTGTCACCACCGGGCTTGTCCACGTTGTGGGAGAGGTGCGGACATCGGGTTACGTGGAGATTCCACAGCTCGTACGCGAGAAGCTGAAGGAAATTGGCTTCACGTCCTCCGAGGTCGGCTTCGACGGCACCACCTGTGGTGTGACCGTGGCGATCGGTGAACAGTCAAAGGAAATCGGCGACGGTGTGGATACCTCTCACGAGGCTCGTTCCGGTGCCGTTGAGGACGACTTGGACCAGAGCGGCGCTGGCGATCAGGGGCTCATGTTTGGTTACGCTTCCAATGAGACACCGGAGCTGATGCCCCTTCCCATCGCACTTGCACACCGCCTCGCCCGCCGCCTGACGGAGGTGCGCAAGCAGGGTATCGTGCCCCATCTCCGCCCTGACGGAAAGACGCAGGTTACCTTCGCATATGAGGAGGACGGAGCGACACCGAAGTACCTCGACACGGTCGTTATCTCCACGCAGCATGACCCTGAGATCACACAGGACTGGCTTGCGGAGCAGATGCGGGAGCACGTTATTAAGTCTGTCATCGCAGACATGGGCTTGGACAATCTCATCACCGAGGAGCTCACCGTCCTGATCAACCCCTCCGGGTCCTTCACCGTCGGCGGCCCAATGGGCGACGCGGGACTCACAGGCCGCAAAATCATCGTTGACACCTACGGTGGCATGGCTCGCCACGGTGGTGGTGCGTTCTCCGGCAAGGATCCCTCGAAAGTGGACCGTTCTGGTGCCTACGCAATGCGCTGGGTAGCAAAGAATATCGTGGCTGCTGATCTTGCGGATCGCTGTGAGGTCCAGGTTGCATACGCAATCGGTCGCGCCCACCCGGTGGGGCTGTACGTAGAGACGTTCGGCACCGCTAAGCACGGGCTCACCAATGACCTCATTCAGGGTGCCGTGAGCAAGGTCTTCGATCTACGTCCGGCAGCAATCATCCGCGATCTGGATCTGCTCCGGCCGATTTACGCACAGACGGCTGCGTACGGTCACTTCGGCCGCACGGATATCGATCTGCCCTGGGAACACACCAATAAGGTCGATGATCTCCGCACAGCCCTGCTAACATAGGCAAACATGCCAGTCGCCCGCGTCCCCGCTCCTCACCAGCCGGTGGCGCGGGTTTTGCCGTTGCTGGGGCTGCCACACCTCGACCGTCTTTTTGACTACTATGTGCCCGCCGCTTTTGACGAGCAGGTTCTCATCGGCTGTCGGGTGCGCATCCGGTTCTCTGGCAGGCTTGTCGACGCCCTGGTGTACGCCCGTGCATCATCCAGCGAGCACTCGGGGAAGCTCAGCTATATCGACCGGGTCATCTCCCCGGCACCGGTCCTCACCCCGGCGATCGCTCGTACAGTCGAAATGCTGGCAGACCGCTATGCAGGCATTCGGTCGGATATTCTCCGCGCTGCTATCCCTACTCGGCATGCCGGCGCAGAAAAGGCCGATTTCTCCACCCCCTGGGAGGATTTGGGGACCCCGAGTGAGCCAGATCTGTCGGGGTGGACGAGCTACCGGTTCGGGCCGTCCCTCGTCGACGCGATTATTGCTCGGGTGGGGGAACAGCCACGTCCGCACGTCATAGACACGTGGTTAGAGATTGCGAAACGCCCGGAAACGTCCCCCCCGAGACTCTCCGTGGTGCAAGGAGAAGCCAAAGATGATGGGAGCGCAACCAACAGCGACACTCAAACCAGGTCCCGTCCTGTGCTGCGGTTGGTGCAGGAAGAGCCGGTGGCCACCGACCCCGCCGACGAAGAGTCCGGTAAGTCCGCGAAAAAGAAAAAAGGTAAGCGGCGCGCTCCAGATTCGTGGAAGCAAAAACAACACCCGCCGAGGGTCATTCCTCAACCAGCTGATTCCGGAGAAACACATGCGCAGACAGGAGCTGAGGATACTCATGCCCGCATAGGGGCTAAGGATGGAGAGAGCATTTTTGGGGACCGCGTTACGCCATCGACAGGCACCCCGGTGGATGAAGACGATGTTCTCACCGAACATCCGGAAGCCAATGCCCACGGAGTTCAGTCCTGGGCTGATAAGCGCCCCTCGGTTTCTGCCTCTGTGCCGGACTATTCCGATGAAGAACACGGTGACGCGCCAAGTACCAATGCTCCCAGCAGGGATACGAGCAAGGACGCAGGTGCTCATTCCGAAGGTGGTGTTGGCGCCTGTGCCAATGCCGGTAGCAATGCCAGCACGGCTGATCGTCCAGCAGCCGTTCCACGCGCTGCATGGCAAGTTCTCCCCGGCGAGAAATGGGAAGAGCCCGTGGCAGCGCTGGCGACGAAAGTAGCGATCGATGGTGGTGGTGTTCTCATCGTCGTTCCGGATGCACGCGATGTCGCGCGAATCGACGCGCAGCTGCGTACGAACATCTCGCCGCGGCAATTTGTCACACTGGAGGCTTCACTCGGGCATCAGGCACGTTACAGGCGCTTCCTTTCCATTCTGTCAGGTCAGGCACGTATTGTTGTAGGAACCCGGTCAGCGGCCTATGCGCCCGTTCATAACCTCAGCCTCATCGTGTGCATGTTCGATGGGGATGATTCGCTTGCCGATCCTCGAGCCCCGTACTGCCATGCGCGAGAGATATTGACTACTCGTTCGACGGTGGAAAAGGTACCACTCATCATCGGCGGGTACTCGCGGACAGCGGAAACGCAGCTTTTTGTTTCCTCTGGATGGATGCATTCCCTGGAAGCTCCGCGAGGAGTGATTGAGCAACGTCGCCCGCGCATTGAGGCAGTGGGTGACCAGGCATCGGCCTTCGATCGAAATCCAGTGGCCGTAAACGCACGTATTCCGTCGCTGGCTTTCGCCGCAGCCCGTGAAGCCCTGGGCCGTGAGCTACCCGTGTTGGTTTCTGTGCCACGAGCAGGCTACATTCCCACACTGGCCTGTCAGGATTGCCGTGCCCCTGCCCGGTGCCGGTATTGCAACGGCCCGCTGCGCCTCAAACAGGGTGATAACCAGGCCCCACCGTTTTGTGGGTGGTGTGGAAAACCTGCCGCTAACCACAGGTGCCTGGAATGCGGTTCGCCGAGGTTACGAGCTGTTGTGCGCGGAAGCGACCGGACTGCAGAAGAACTAGGTCGGGCGTTCCGAAACGTGCCAGTAATCAGCTCCTCGAGTGACCACATCATTGACGATGTCGACAGCGGTCCGCGCATCGTTGTCGCCACCCCGGGTGCCGAGCCCCGTGCAGAAGAAGGGTTCGGCGCAGCACTGATTTTGGATACCTGGTCGGTACTGTCGCGTGCTGATCTGCGTGCTCACGAGGAGGCGATCGCTCAGTGGGCCGAGGTAGCAGCACGAGTGCGGCTCGATGGGCGCGTGGTTATCATGGCTGAGCCTTCACTTGCAGTTGTACGTTCTTTTCTTCAATGGAATATGACGGGTGCGGCTGAACGGGAACTAGCCAGTCGTGCGGAGGTTGCTTTTCCCCCGACTGTGCATATGGCGGCCATTGACGGCCCGATGGAGACGATTTCTCAATTTGTCGAGGAGGCCGAACTACCGGAGCAGTCGGAGATCCTCGGTCCGGTTGATTTGCCGGTCGGTATCCGGATGCCGGCGGAATACGATACCGGCGAGTGGGGAATTCCTCAGCGGATCCTCATCCGCAGCCCGCTCGGTCCCCGCTCGGAGCTGGGGAGTGCCTTGCGTCGTGCACGAGCTTTGAATAGCGCGCTAGCGAACCGGACGAGAATGCGCGTTCACGTCGATCCGCTGCACATCGGTTAGTGCTTAGGTCATGCTCAGCAGTTCGTCCTTAGCCTCACATCGATTAGTGCTTTAGACTTGACCAGCGCGAAGACGTAAAATGCCCCAGAGACGCTGCTTTGTGGGTAGTGAAACCGCCGTGAGCCACACGAGAGGATCGCTAGAGCCATCCTAGAAACATGCTCGAGGCTTGCTCGAGACATACTCGAGATAGAGTAACGGACCTGTGGTGTGCGATAGAAAGCAAAAGAGAAAGGGAAGACTGGAACGATATGATCAGGAAACTGCGCTTAATGGGAGACCCTGTTCTCGTATCTGAAGCTGAGCCCGTCGATGAGGTAACCGCCTCCACCAAGACACTGGTGTCCGACATGCTTGAGACGATGGACAGCGCTGGTGGCGTAGGTCTTGCCGCAAATCAGGTTGGTGTCCTCCAGCGAGTGTTTGTGTACGACTGCCCGGTAGACGACTCAGATCCCAACCCTGATCGGGAGTACAAGCGTGGTGCCATCATCAACCCGGTTTGGGAACCAGTCGGTGAAGAAATGCAACTCGGGCAAGAGGGGTGCCTTTCCATTCCTGACGTATACGCGGATACCGAGCGTTATATGAACGTGCATGTCACAGGGTTGGATGAAAATGGTGACAACGTTGACTTCGAAGCCACGGGGCTTCTGGCTCGATGCATTCAGCACGAGACCGATCACCTTGACGGTGTTCTTTTTATCAAGCGCCTGACTAAAGAGCGCCGTAAGGAAGCCATGAAAGAGATCCGTAACTCCGAGTGGTTCTTGAGCAATAATTAACAGGACAGCGCCCCGCAGGTGACCCCCGTTGCACACATCATGGAAAGAGAAATAAGTAAATGAGGATCCTTTTTGCTGGCACTCCGGAACCGGCTGTCGCAACGCTGGAAAGGCTGATAGCTTCAGACCACGAGGTGATCGGAGTGGTCACGCGACCCGACGCACGGCGCGGGCGCGGACGGACTCTGCATCCTTCTCCCGTGGCGGAATGTGCAGACAAACACGGCCTGCCGGTGTACAAACCTGAAACCCTGCGGGGTAATAAGAGTTTTGTTACTTTGCTCAAGGAGCTCGCCCCTGACTGTGTCCCGGTCATCGCCTACGGCAATCTCATTCCCGAAGAGCTGTTGGACATCCCGGAACACGGATTCGTCAACGTTCACTACTCCCTGTTACCCCGTTGGCGTGGAGCAGCACCCGTGCAGGCAGCAGTCGCCGCAGGAGACGACCAGACGGGAGCTACAATCTTCCGCATCGATGCCGGCCTGGACACTGGCCCCGTCCTGTCCACTGTCACAACCGCCATCACAGCCGATGACACGGCCGATGACCTGCTGACTCGACTTGCCTACGAAGGTGCGGATCTCTTGGTTCAAACACTGACGGACCTGGAGCAGGGCGCGGTTGTTCCCGTTCCCCAGGAAGGCGAAGCAACGTACGCCCACAAGCTCGATAAAGATACCGCCCGCATAGACTGGGAAGAGTCAGCGGATGTAATCGACCGCAGGATCAGGGCGTTCACACCTGCACCCGGTGCATGGACGCAGTGGGACGGCGCGAAAGTAAAACTCGGCCCGGTTTCACCGCTGCCGTGTACGCAAGCCCCAACATCATCCTTGCCGCCTTCATCGCAGGTCAGCCTCTCACCAGGGGAGGTTCGAATTGAGAAGAACAATGTGTTTGTCGGTACAGGTTCCGTTGCAGTGGCACTGTCTACTGTGCAGGCTCCGGGGAAGAAGATGATGGATGCTCCATCGTGGGGCCGGGGAGTTCAACAACAAGACGGAATCGTGTGGAAGTAGGACGGAGCGCAAGCGATGAGTGGTGGATTTAGGTCTCGCAGTAAGAAGGCATCGACGGCGAGCACGGGTTCCAAGCGGGAGCCCCGTAGCGAAGCAAACAGGGGTGCTGATGGCCAGCATCCCGAGCAGCGTGGACGTATCAGTGTCGGCGGCAAGCGTCATGCCGGAAATCGGGATGATGCGCAGGCGCAGGAGCAGAAGGGGCCTGCAGGCGAAAAGAACGGTGGCGGAGGAAATCGTGGCCGGATCAACCAGCGGGACAACAACCGAAGTGACCACAGAGGTGGCGGACGCAACGGCCGGAGAGGCGGAGGTAGAAATGACCGTCCGCGTGGCGGTAACGACCGGCGACGCGGCGAGCGGAATGATAGGCGAGGCGGCGGCCGGTCACGTGGCCAGGACGCATCATTCGAGGTACCCGACGTTGACACCCCACGCCTGATTACGCTCTCGGCTCTCGGTGCGGTGTTTAACGACGGTGCCTACGGAAACATCGCCTTGCCGCGGGAAATTACGGAGGCCGGGTTGAGTGGCAGAGATGCCGCTTTTGCTACCGAGATTGGCTACGGCACCATGCGGATGGTCGGTGTCCTAGACGAGATCATCGGCAGCTGCTCCAGTCGTCCCATGAGCGAGCTTGATCCCATCGTTCTCAACGCACTGCGCATGGGTATCTACCAACTCCTGTACACCCGGGTCGAGGATCACGCTGCTGTGGATACGTCCGTTCGACTCGTGCCCCAGAGGGTAAAAGGGTTTGTCAATGCGATCCTGCGGGCGGTGCAAAAGAAGCCCCTTGAGCAGTGGATCGAAGAACTGGCACCGGAGGGGAAACTGGCTCAGCTGGCGTTCCGTACCGGTCACCCGGAATGGATCGCGCGTAGTTATCTAGCAACGCTATCCGCTCCTAGCGGTGCCGTCCCATCCGCAAATGGGGTGGGTACTGAGTCATCTGCAGATGGGGCGCGTGCTGATGCCTCCGCTGCCCGCTCCGACCCCTCTACTGATCCTTCCGCTGAACCCTCTACTGGTTCTTCCACCATTCTTTTCGACGAACTCGCAAAGGCCTTGGAAGCAGATTCCACGCGGCCAATCGTTCACCTGGCGGCGAAGCCGGGGGAGATTTCCGCTGACGAACTGGCGTTGATTACAGGAGGCGAGGAAGGGGCCTACTCGCCGTACGCGGTTTACCTCGAAGGCGGCAACCCCGCAGACATCGAACCTGTCCAGGAAAAGCTCGCATTTATCCAGGATGAGGGATCGCAACTCATCGGCGCGGCGCTCGTGCGCGTCGATGTAGACAACGATGCTGGCCGGTGGCTCGACCTGTGCGCGGGTCCCGGTGGCAAGGCGACGATGATCGGTTCTCTCGCTGCGATTGATGGGGCCACGGTGACCGCCGTAGAGATTGCACCGCACCGTGGTGATCTCATCCGGAAGGCGACGGAGGGCTTGCCCGTCACCGTCGTGGTTGGTGACGGCCGAACTGTTGACGTCGGCTCCAGCTTTGATCGAGTGCTCGTCGATGCTCCCTGTTCCGGGTTGGGTTCCCTGCGTCGTCGCCAGGAATCGCGCTGGACGAAGGACGAGAGCGACATCGAGGAGCTCACCGCGCTCCAGTACGAACTCCTGGAGGCCGGAGTGTCTCGGTGCAAGCCAGGAGGCGTTGTGGTGTACTCCACGTGCTCACCCGATCTGCGCGAGACGCGCGAGATCGTTGACAAGGCCCTGGTCACTCTTCCCGTAGAGGAACTAGACGCACATCCGCTCGTTGCCCCGATGGACAACGTGGGACGCGAGAAATCTGTGCAGATGTGGACGTATCGCCATGGCACGGATTCGATGTTCTTTGCCGTGCTGCGCAAGAAAGCCGAATAGGTAGCTAGAATAAAACGAACCTAAAGGCCAGATCGGGCCGATCTGCCTGATGGGGCCGATCTGCTCGATGTGCAACATGGAGCAGGTTGGTTCGTGGGAGGGGCGCTCGCAACAGGAGCGCTCCTTTCGTTTTGGGACGGCGAAGGACTCCGTACCCCGGATACCCCGCAACTGGGGAGATGGGTTCTGGTACTTAGCCACCGGAATCTGCAACGTGGCTAGTATTGGTGGCATGACACTACCTACTCGTCCCATTATTGCCCCGTCGATTCTGGCTGCGAACTACGCAGCTCTGGGAGAAGATATCGCCAAGGTCGATAACGCCGGCTGGATCCACGTCGATATCATGGATGGACACTTCGTCCCCAACCTTTCCTTCGGTGCCGATGTGACGAAGGCCGTCAACGAGGTGACCGACCAAATTCTTGACGTTCACCTCATGATCGAGGAGCCAGAAAAGTGGGTCGACAACTATATCGAAGCCGGTGCGGATTGCGTCATCTTCCACGTCGAGGCTACCGATGACCCGCGCCCACTTCTCGTTGCTCTACGCGAGAAAGGTGTCCGCGCCGGATTCTCTGTTAAACCCGGTACCCCCATCGAGGATTACCTCGACCTTGTTGATATCGCCGACCTCGTGCTCGTGATGAGTGTCGAGCCCGGCTTCGGCGGGCAAAAGTTCATGCCCGACATGCTCGACAAGGTGCGCACACTCCGTGAGTACATCGACAAGAAGGGGCTGAGGACCCTGATCGAAATCGACGGGGGTGTAGGAGAGGGCACGATCACGAAGGCTGCCGAGGCTGGCTGCGATGCTTTCGTGGCTGGTTCCGCGGTGTTCGGGAAGGATGATCCCCACGCAGCCGTCGACAAGCTGAAGGAGCTTGCAACCCTGTGACCGCGAGAGGACCACTAACCTCGATACCCGGGGGAGATCCCCCCACACCACGGATCCCCGAACACCATCGCCTGGGAGTGGACGCAGCCATCACAGCAGGTGAGGAGGCAGTTGGACGAGCGCGTCCAAACCCCGCTGTTGGGTGCGCGCTTGTCAAAAATGGCAGAGTCATCGCCACCGGCTCCACCCAGCGCGTTGGCGGGCCACACGCAGAAATCATGGCACTGCGAGCTGCCGGTGAGGATGCGCGCGGGGCAACGGCGTACGTTACCCTCGAGCCGTGCAACCACACTGGCCGTACAGGCCCGTGCTCAAACGCACTCGTCGAGGCGGGTATCGCGACGGTGGTATACCTCACCCCAGATACATCGACCCCTGAAGCAGCCGGGGGAGGCGACTACCTCAAAAGCCACGGAGTAGAGGTGGAGTATCTCCCTGTCGCCGTCGGTGCGCTGACTCCGTGGTTGTTTGCACAGCGGAACCACCGACCCATGTTCACCGTGAAAGTTGCTCACACCATCGATGGGTATGCTGCTGCTTTGGACGGAACGAGCCAATGGATCACCGGAGAAACGGCACGCGCCTACGCCCATAGGGATCGATCCAGGCGGGATGCCATCCTCGTGGGTACAGGGACCGCTCTCGCCGATAACCCTTCACTCACAGCCCGTCGGGAGGACGGGAGCCTGTACGAAAACCAGCCGGACAAGATCGTTTTCGGCTCGCGCCCGGTGCCACGGGATTACCACCTCTATGAGACCGGGTTCATTCAAGTGGACACTCTGGAAGAGCTCGTGCAGCTGCCGTACAACGACATCCTCGTGGAGGGTGGTCCTGGCGTGTTGTCCACTTTGTTTACCAACGACCTTGTCGATACCATTCATTCTTACGTTGCGTCGGCGGTACTCGGCGCGGGAATCCCCCTCATCTCCACGGGATGGGGCACCTCCATACAGGACATAAAGCGGTTCAGCCGCACCGACACGATCAATCTTGACGACGATGTCCTCATCGTCCTAGAAAGGCACGGCAGTTGTTTACAGGGCTTGTAGAAGAAGTCGGGCACATCGCCAGGCTCGAAGCCGCCGACGATTCCGTTATTCTCACTGTCAACGCGGACACAGTGCTCGACGGCGTGCACACCGGCGATTCCATCTCCGTCAATGGCGTGTGCTTAACTGTGACCGCATTCACCGACGAGAGCTTTCAAGCAGACGTGATGAAAGAATCGCTCGACCGCTCGAATTTGGGCGCGCTCAGTGAGAGAAGTCCCGTTAACCTCGAGCGCGCTGCTGAACTGGGTTCACGCCTTGGTGGCCACCTTGTTCAGGGACACGTCGATGGCGTTGCCACTCTGCTAGAACGGACGCCAGGAAGCCACTGGGAGGTTTTCCGCTTCACCTTGCCTGCAGCTTTGTCCAGGTACGTGGTGGAAAAGGGATCCATCTGTGTCAATGGCACATCCTTGACCGTTTCGGGAGTTAGCGCGACAGGGACGTTGACCGAGGGGAACACTTCGGACGCGTGGTTCGAGGTGGCACTTATTCCGACGACACTCCGTGACACGAATCTCGGTACGTTGGAACCGGGGGACAGCGTCAACATCGAGGTAGACGTGATTGCGAAGTACGTGGAAAAGATGCTGACACCCGACACGGGTTACGCACGCACGACAGACTAAGGTGAACAAGGTGACTGAAAGCATAAAACTCGATACCGTTGACGAGGCCATTGCAGAGATTGCTGCAGGCAAGCCCGTCGTTGTCGTTGACGACGAAGATCGCGAGAACGAGGGCGACATCATCTTTGCCGCAGAGAAAGCCACCCCTGAGCTTATGGGGTTCCTTGTCCGGTACTCGTCGGGCTACGTCTGCGCCCCGCTCACTGGAGCAGACTGCGATCGACTGCAGCTTCCGCCGATGGTTCAGAACAACCAGGACGTGCGCGGCACTGCCTACACCGTGACCGTAGACGCGGCCACGGGATCGACCGGTATTTCGGCGATGTCGCGCTGTGAGACGGTTCGACGGCTTGCGAGTGCGACCTCTACTCCGGATGATTTCACCCGACCGGGTCACGTGGCCCCACTGCGCGCACGGGAAGGTGGGGTGCTCGTTCGGGCAGGCCATACGGAGGCTGCGATCGATCTCGCTCGTCTTGCTGGGCTGCGGCCAGCCGGTGTGTTGTGTGAGGTCGTGTCCGAGGACGATCCGACCGACATGGCTCGCTTGCCGGAACTTCGTCGTTTTGCAGACACGCACGGTTTGAAGCTGATCTCCATCGCGCAGCTCATCGAGTGGCGTCGCGCGCACGAGAAGCTAGTGGAACGGGTAGCAGAGACCCGGCTTCCCACCGAGTTCGGACAGTTCAAGGCATACGGCTACACCTCGCTTGTCGACGGTGTGGAACACGTCGCGCTCGTGGCAGGGGAGATAGGCGATGGCGAGAACATCCTCGTTCGCGTGCACTCCGAATGCTTGACAGGCGATGTGTTTGGCTCGCGGCGTTGCGACTGCGGGCAGCAGCTCCACGCCGCGCTGAAGAAGATTCAGGATGAGGGGCGTGGCATCCTGCTGTACATGCGTGGACATGAGGGGCGCGGGATCGGGCTCCTTGCCAAGCTGAAGGCTTATCAGCTACAGGATGAAGGGGCCGACACGGTAGATGCGAACCTCGCACTTGGTTTCCCGGCAGACGCACGTGAATACGGAACCGGTGCCCAGATTTTGGCGGATCTGGGCGTGAAAAGCCTGAGGCTGATAACCAACAATCCGTCGAAGCGCGTCGGGCTGGACGGATACGGGATTGATATCGTCGGCCGTGTTCCGATTTCCGTTGAAGTGAGTGAAGATAACTACCGGTATCTGGAAACCAAACGTGATCGCATGGGGCACCAGCTGCCTGAGCTCGATGAGTTTGCCCACACCCACGAGTCCTTTGTTGAGGCACTCCACAGCAACCGCACCCCTGAGCAATAAGACGGAGGCTCCGCGGATCGCGTGCGGCCTTCGCATCATCCATTGGTATAGTTTCTCTGTATCCGTGCCCAGCAGCGACGGTTGGGTCGAACAATAAAACAAAGGAAGTGTAGATATGTCCGGAGCAGGGTTGCCGACGTTTGGCAGCATCGATGCGACGGGTTTAGCCGTTGCTGTGGTCTCCTCGACGTGGAACGAGGAGATAACCGACATCCTCCATGCCCACGCCGTGGCTAAGGCGAAAGAACTCGGTGCGCGCGTATACGACGTGCGCGTTGTTGGCGCACTTGAAATCCCTGTAGTGGTGGCCAAGCTGGCTCAACACTTCGACGCAGTTGTAGCAACCGGCTGCGTGGTAAAGGGAGGAACACCGCACTTTGACTATGTGTGCGACTCTGTCACCGAAGGGCTGACCCGCATTGCCTTGGACACGGGGACTCCGATCGGCAACGGAGTCCTCACGACCAACACGCTTGAGCAAGCGCGGGAGCGCTCGGGTGTGGAAGGTGCAAGCGAAGATAAAGGCGCGGATGCGATGTTTGCGGCGCTGCACACAGCGCTCACGCTGCGGAAGATTGTCAAAGACGCTGGCAGCTGGAAATAGTGCCGAGGAGTACAGGCAGCAGAGGAGATAATGATGAGTGAACAAGAAGCACCAAAAGATCAGCAGTCGGCGGGTGAAGCGGTGAACGCTCCTACACCAGGAGAGAGCACGCAGAATCCGGCGGATGAGCAAGAGATCACACGCATGGTGGCGCTTGACCCCACCATCTCTTCTTCTAAACCGTGGAAGTTCGAGGTTCGCTCACCGTACTTGACCAAGGTCATGATCGTCGCGATGGTCATTGTTGTGCTTGGTGCGGCATTCATGACGGTTGCCGTGGGCATGGACGAAAACGGTGCTGCCCTTTCCGTGGCTGATGACCTCGCTTTTATCGGTATCGGGATCATTGGTCTGTTCCTGTGCCTCCTCATCCGCCGGCCGCGCGTTCGTGCCAATGAAGATGGCGTGGAGGTTCGTAACTTCCTCGGGACGCGGTTTTATCCGTGGCAGATCGTGTACGGCCTCGCGTTTCCTAAGGGCGACAGGTGGGCTCGGCTCGAGCTTCCGGAATTTGAGTTCGTTTCCATGCTGGCTTTTCAAGCCGGAGACGGTGAACATGTGGTGCGCAAAGTGCACGAGTTCCGCGAGCTTGAGAACGCATACATGCCAGACGAGTAAGCGATGTTTCCTCCACGCCACCTATCTGCTGCGTGGCGTGTGCCTACGGCGATTACGTAGAACCCTGCTCTTCACATAACCCTGCTTGTCACATGACTCTGCTCGTCGCATGTCAGCGCCAGAAAGTGTGGCGGCAACCCCGCTCTGACGAGTGGGGTTCGGTTTTTTTGGGGCACCGATGGACGTAGAGGAGGAATTCACGTGGGCTACATTGGTTGTAGTTTGTGGAAGGAAGTGTGTTTGTGGCAGACCCGTTGAGCTACCGTCCCGCACCGGGAACGATCCCGGAGGAACCGGGGGTATACAAGTTCCGTGATGCACATAAGACGGTGATTTACGTCGGCAAGGCAAAGAACCTGCGTGCCCGTTTGGCAAACTATTTCCAGCCACTGCAAGATCTCCACCCGCGGACGAGACAGATGGTGACCACGGGAGCGTCTGTGGAGTGGACGGTAGTTGCTTCCGAGGTAGAAGCGCTGCAGCTCGAATATACGTGGATCAAGAAATTCGATCCCAAGTTTAACGTCATGTATCGGGACGATAAGACGTATCCGATGCTGGCTGTTTCTTTGAAAGAGCAATACCCGCGAGCTTTCCTCTATCGCGGTCCGAGGCGGAAGGGCGTCCGATACTTTGGCCCCTATTCTCATGCGTGGGCAATTCGCGAAACCCTTGACCTGCTTACGCGCGTATTCCCGCTTCGAACCTGTTCGAAGGGTGTTTTCAACAGGCAACGGCAGCTAGAACGTCCGTGTCTTTTGGGGTACATCGACAAGTGCAGCGCCCCGTGCGTGGGCCGGGTGAGCGTCGAAGAGCACCGCGAGATCGTTAACGGTTTCTGTTCCTTTATGGCAGGGCAGACGGATGCGGTGACACGGAGCTTGAAGCGCGAGATGAATCAAGCCGCAGAGGAGCTGGACTTTGAGAAGGCAGCTCGGCTACGCGACAATCTGGGAGCGATCTCCAAAGCAATGGAACGTCAGTCCGTCGTGTTCGGCGACGGTACAGATGCAGATCTGATCGCCTTTGTCACAGACGAGTTGGAGGCCGCCGTGCAGATTTTCCACGTGCGGGGCGGGCGCATCCGTGGCCAGCGTGGGTGGGTCGTGGAGAAGGAAGGAGACGAGCCCATTGCTGAACTCATGCAGGACTTCCTCATGCAGTTCTACAACGATGCAAGTCTGGCAAAGCAGGAGACAGCAGTGGAACTGGAGCGCCGTGGCGTAGATCAGCTCTCGCACACGGAGGTTTCCCATAACAGCGTGGTTCCGAAAGAGGTCCTCGTCCAAGAGCTTCCGCTAGACGTGGAAGCTGTTCAAGAGCAGCTGGAGCACCTCCGTGGCGCACAAATTTCGCTTCGCGTACCCCAACGCGGGGAAAAGCGAGAGCTCATGGAGGTTGTTGAAAGAAACGCGAAAGAAGCGTTGAAGCAACACAAACTTAAACGGGTAGGCGATTTGACGGCCCGTTCCGCTGCCATTGAACAGCTCAAAGAGTACTTGGAGATGGATGAGGCGCCTCTCCGTATTGAGTGCACGGATATTTCCCATATTCAGGGCACCGATGTCGTTGCGTCTCTGGTTGTGTTCGAAGATGGGCTACCTAAGAAATCGGATTACCGCCGCTACATTATCCGTGATGAACCTGGAAATGATGTGGCTTCCATTGCGGAAGTAACGCGTCGTCGCTTCAAACGGCACAACGAGGACAAGCGCGCGATGCCGGAGGAAGATGAATTTACCGATGTGGAGGCGACGAAGCGTTTTGCCTACCCGCCACAGTTGTTCATTGTGGATGGTGGCCTGCCACAGGTGCATGCTGCTGCCGAGGTCTTCGAAGAGCTGGGAATCACCGATGTGAAGCTCATTGGATTGGCAAAGCGGCTTGAGGAGGTGTGGATTCCCGATGATGATGATCCGCTCATCCTCCCTCGATCGTCGGAGGGGCTGTACCTGTTGCAGCATGTGCGCGACGAAGCTCACCGCTTTGCGATCACTTTTCACCGCCAGAAGCGGTCGAAGCGACTTCGGGTGTCTGAGTTGGATTCGATCCGTGGTCTCGGTGCGCAGCGAAAGACTGACCTGGTCAAACACTTTGGCAGCGTAAAGCGACTGAAGGAGGCAAGCCTAGACCAAATTGAGGAGGTAAAGGGGATTGGCCCCAAGCTCGCAGAATCGATTTTCTCCGCTCTTCATCCTGATACAGGCAGCCGACCGGTAGCCGAAACCAAGCCTGTTGCTGATGCCAAGCCGGTAGCTGATGCCAAGCCGGTAGCCGATGCCTAGCCTGTAGCTGGCACCTGGCACCTGGCCTGAAGGCGCTGTTTAATCTCTTAATCTCACTGCGTTGCTGCCAGCGCTGAGGTTGGGAGATAGTTTGGCTATTCGCGGGCTTCCCCGCCCGCTTGTGACTGAACAGCCAGCCTTCGGGTGCTCCTAGGGGACGAAAGTGGTGGGACGCGAATTGTGCCATCTGACAGGTAGGGCGGTTACCAGCCAAGATGCCCACCTTCCTCTCGTTGTGGGAGACCGTAAGGGCACGGATTACGGTTCGAAGGAGCGTCGATTAGCAAACAAAGACGGTAGAGTTGAAGCCATGATCAACGATCCAGGGACCCCGAAAGCCAAGGAAGAAGGGAAAGGTAGCAGCAACCGACCCGTGCTGCTCACCGGAATGTCCGGGGCGGGGCTGAATACCGCCTCGCGAGTGTTGGAGGATATGGGGTTCTTCGTGTCGGAGAACTTGCCTCCACAGGTCATCCTTGAGCTTGTAAAACTTAGTTTTGCAGAGGATTCACCTGTAAATAAACTCGCTGTTGTTACGGATGTCCGTTCGCGCGACTTTCGCGGTGGCCTGACGCAGACCATTGATGAGCTGGCAGCACGTGGGCATAACCCCATAGTGATGTTCCTTGAAGCTCGCGATGATGTCCTCATTCGTCGTTTCGATTCCGTTCGCCGAACCCATCCACTCCAGGGCTCGGGGACACTACAAACGGGAATTTCCCGCGAACGGCAAATCCTTTCTTCGATCAAGGAAAACGCCGACATCGTCATTAACACCTCGGATCTCAGCATCCATGATCTCCGCCGCGCCATTGAAGCTAGGCTCGCCACCATTGCCCAGATGAAGCGACACATCACCGTGCTTTCCTTCGGCTTCAAGCATGGAGCACCAGCAGATGCTGACCTGATCGTTGACGCGCGGTTCCTGCCTAACCCGTATTGGGTCCCGGAGCTACGCCCATTTCGTGGCGTAGACAAGCCCGTGTCTGACTACGTCCTCAGCCAGCCCGGAGCGCAGGAATTCGTGGACAAGTTTGTCGACATGCTCAAGACAATGGTTCCGGGTTATCGGCGGGAAGGAAAAAACTTCATCACTATCGGAGTGGGTTGCACAGGTGGCCATCATCGCTCCGTTGCTGTCGCTGAGGAAATTGCGCGTCGTCTGCGGGAAAGTGGCGAGGAAGTCTCCGTTTCCCACCGCGACATCACGAGATCATAAACGGCAGATCGGAGAAGGCTGATAATTCGCGCGAGTGAGTGACGTCGGTGTGTGTCCCGGTGTGGGGCCTCGTCGGGGTCATAGGATCGTGAAAGTAATCTACATACTATCGATAGGGTGGCTGAGCGCTACCCGACGATCAAGACGAGTGAAGAAAGGGTGACACGTGGCAAAAATCGTGTGTTTGGGCGGCGGCCATGGACTTTTTCAGACTTTGACGGCTTTCCGCCTCAAAGGGGAGAAGGACATTACAGCAGTGGTTTCCGTCGCAGACGACGGTGGCTCCTCGGGGCGAATCCGGAAAGAACTCGAGCAGATTCCACCGGGTGATCTTCGGATGGCCATCGCCGCGTTGACACCTGACCGGGAGAATATAGGCTCCGTCCCCTGGGAAGATCTCCTGCAGCACCGCTTTGGAGGCCACGGCGCTCTTGCCGGACACGCGGTGGGAAACCTTCTTATCGCAGCCTTTACCGAGATGCTTGGAAGCTCCGTAGCGGCTCTCGATACAGTGGTGAAAGCGGTAGGTGCCGTTGGCAGAGTTCTTCCCGTCAGCTGCCAGCCACTGCAGATTGAGGCCGACGTGTCGGGTCTTGACCACACCAACATCGGAAATATCTACCCCGTGCGCGGTCAGGTGGCTGTCGCTTCTACTACCGGTGCTGTGCAGAGAGTCCGACTCATTCCGCAAAACCCGCGACCGTGTGCGGAAACGATGGAAGCTATCCGCCGAGCGGATATCATCACCTTGGGGCCGGGCTCCTGGTTTACTTCTGTCATCCCCGATGTGCTTATCCCAGGTATCGAGCAGGCTATTAACGACTCGTCAGCCGTCACTGTCGTGGTACTAAACCTGTCCGCCGAACCAGGTGAAACTGCAGGGTTTACAGCGGAAAGGCACCTCTACGCGCTCAAGAGGCATTCGCAGCGCTTACACGTGGATTATTTCCTGGTCGATCAGAACATGGTGAACTCGGAGAAGGAGCAACGCGAACTCGTCATCTCCGCCTCCGATTTTGGTGCCACAATTCTGTTTAGAGATCTGTGTGAAAAGGACGAGTTTGGCACTCCCACTGATAGGCACGATCCTGAGCTGCTCGGTGAGGCGTTGGACGAAGTGCAGCGGGCAGCACGCTCTTAGGAGACACCGACGTGCCGGGGATGTTCGTGCTGCAACGGTTACCGTGGAGCGCGTTCTAGGACTACAGTTGTAACCTCAAGCAACGGCACTTCATGCAGTCAATAACTAGCTAGCGCAGTTTGTGGATACCTCCAACACGCTGCCACTGCCGACACGTTGGAGACGAAGAGAGAGGCATCGAGGTATGACGCTTACAGACGATGTAAACGCGGAGTTGGTGACAGTTCCCCTGGAACGCACCTCTGCTGCGGCGGAGCTCGCCACCTTCATCCGACTCAACGGTAGCTTCGAACAAGATCCAGAATTCGTTTTGAAGATCACGTCCGCCACTCCTCGCGTGCTCGACCGATTGGCCGTGCTACTGCATGAGGAGTTCATGCGAGATGCGGAGATTGCGGGGGATACCCTCGTTGTCCGAGATGGAGTGGCAGCACTTATCCGAAAGTTGGGACTCGTTACTCGGGCCGGTGAACCCGTACGCGGTCTGCCCGTCTTCATAGTAAACGGAACCATGTTGGATGCGGAATCGGCGTGGCGTGGTGCATTTCTCGCAGCCGGCACGCTCATGGAGCCGGGGAGGAGCTCGTCGCTCGATATCCAGTGCCCCTGCCAAGAAGTGGCTCTTGCTTTGGTCGGGTGCGCCCGGCGGCTTAACCTCGTCGTGAAAAGTAGGGAAGTGCGGGGCTTCGATCGCGCTGTAGTCAAAGACGAGCACGATATCGGCGCGCTTCTCACCCGTTGCGGTGCTCCACGGACCCGAATCGTGTGGGAAGATGAGCTGAAGAAGAAGCAAAAGAGCGCCTCAAACTCCCGTCTTGCTAATTTCGACGACGCAAATATGAGGAGATCGGCGCAGGCCGCCGTCGCAGCGGCAGCGAAAGTTAGTCGCGCTCTTGAAATTCTCGGAGACGATGTGCCGGATCATCTCGCCGAGGCCGGGCATCTGCGAATCACCTATCGTCATGCGTCCCTGGAAGAGCTGGGGAAGCTTGCCGATCCGCAAATGACGAAGGATGCCATAGCCGGACGCATCCGGCGCCTCCTCACCACTGCTGATCGTCGGGCGAAAGAGTTGGGGATCCCGCCAACGGCGGAGGCACTGAAGCATCTCGACGAAGCCGAATAAAGCACGAGGCAAAAGCTGGATCAGCGGTGTCTGCCGGCGGCGTGAGCCGCGTATGTTGTAGCGATGGGGAGCCGCTTCACCGTTCGCGGTCCACTGCCACTCATGGCCGTCCACATCCTCCACTTTTGTGAAAGAGCTAGAAGAAAATACGGTGTGTGACCAAAAACACAAAGGTGAACCTTTTGTGTATCACTAACGGGGGCGTGGGCGCGTGCAGCGTTCGTCCAATCGGACAATTTCCCACTAAAACGGGCGTAAATAAAACTCGATTTTGCGATTGTGTTCGTGCAAACGATACCAAACGGGCAAATATGGAAGGCGAAAATGCCCGCTTGGGGAGTAAAACCGGGCGCGTAAAACTTTTGATTCATGCAGGAACCGAAATATCCCGGTACAGTTAGACACGTGGAGTTGGAAAACGAAACACAGCGTCGCACGGCCGGTTCTTGGTAAGAGAAACACCTTCCAAGGGCCACCATAAGAGCACAGTCGAGATGTGGGATTGCGAAACGGTTTCCCAGCGACTGCGCGCACAGGGCAGCAGTTCCTGTTACGGCGAAAGCGGTTTTCCAACAAAACACGAACTGCACAACAAATTTCAAGGAGATAAACGTGACTGTACGTGTAGGTATTAACGGCTTTGGTCGTATTGGCCGTAACTTCTTCCGCGCTGTTCTCGAGCGTGGTTCCGACCTGGAAATCGTGTCCGTCAACGATCTGACCGACAACAAGACCCTGGCTCACCTGCTCAAGTACGACTCCATTCTTGGCAAGCTCTCCGATGACATTACCTACGACGATGAGTCCATCACCGTCGACGGCAAGCGCTTCATCGTTCACTCCGAGCGCGACCCCAAGAACCTCAAGTGGGGCGAGGAGAACGTGGACATCGTTATCGAGTCCACCGGTATCTTCACCGAGCGTTCCGCCGCTGCAGCCCACCTCGAGGCTGGCGCCAAGAAGGTCATCATCTCTGCACCGGGCAAGAACGTTGACGCAACCTTCGTCGTTGGTGTGAACCACACCGACTACGATCCCGAGAACCACGTCATCGTGTCCAACGCGTCCTGCACCACCAACTGCCTCGCTCCCGTGGCAAAGGTGCTCAACGATACCTTCGGCATTGAGCGTGGCCTCATGACCACCGTTCACGCTTACACCGGCGACCAGCGCATCCACGACGCTCCGCACCGCGACCTGCGCCGCGCCCGCGCCGCTGCCCAGAACATCGTTCCGACCTCCACCGGCGCTGCTAAGGCTGTCGCCCTGGTTCTTCCGGAGCTCAAGGGCAAGCTGGACGGCTACGCACTCCGCGTTCCGGTCATCACCGGCTCCCTCACCGACCTCACCATCGATGTCGCTAAGGAGACCACCGTTGAGGAGGTCAACGCTGTGGTGAAGAAGGCTGCTGAGGGCGAGCTCAAGAACGTTCTCGGTTACACCGAAGATCCGATCGTCTCCACCGACATCGTCACCGATCCGCACGGCTCCATCTTCGACGCTGGCCTCACCAAGGTTATCGGTGGCACCCAGGTCAAGATCGGTTCCTGGTACGACAACGAGTGGGGCTACACCAACCAGCTCGTTCGCCTGACCGAGTTCATGGCTGCAAAGTTCTAAGAGCAGGTTCATAAACCAAGTACATATCCTCGTGCCAAACGGAAAACGTGGCGAGGAAATGCCTTAGGCTTTTTGCTCAAGCCCCGCATCCTGGCACTACGCGAGGGTGCGGGGCTTTTTGGGTCAGCACGTGTTTTCACACCGAGACCCTCCCGCAACTAACGCGCCCATACACTTTCTTTACAAACAAGGAGTATCTATATGGCTGTTAAGCAGCTGAAAGACCTCATCGAGGCCGGTGTAGAGGACCGCTACGTCCTCGTCCGTTCTGACTTCAACGTCCCGCTGGATGATGATCGCAACATCACCGACAAGGGTCGCATCACCGCCTCCCTACCCACCCTCAAGGCGCTTGTCGACGCTGGTGCCAAGGTGGTCATCATGGCTCACCTCGGTCGCCCGAAGGGTGAGGTTAAGCCCGAGTTCTCCCTCAAGCCCGTTGCTGAGGCTCTGAGCGAGGAGCTTGGCCAGTTCGTTGCTCTCGCTGGCGATGTCACCGGCGAGGACGCACACGAGCGCGCCAATGGCCTCAACGCAGGCGACGTGCTCCTGCTGGAAAACGTTCGCTACGATCCCCGCGAGACCTCCAAGAAGGAGGAGGAGCGCGCAGAATTCGCCGATGAACTTGTCGCCCTCGTCCCCGGTGGTGCTTTCGTGTCCGATGGTTTCGGTGTTGTCCACCGTGCCCAGACCTCCGTCTACGATGTTGCCAAGCGCCTTCCGCACTACGCAGGCGAGCTCGTGAACAAGGAGATCTCTGTTCTCGGCTCTGTGGCTAAGGATCCGAAGAAGCCGTACGCCGTCGTTCTCGGTGGCTCTAAGGTCTCCGACAAGCTCGGTGTCATCGAGGCTCTTGCGACCAAGGCCGACAAGATCATCATCGGCGGTGGCATGTGCTACACCTTCCTCAAGGCTCAGGGCTACAACGTGGAGAAGTCCATGGTTGAGGACGATATGGTTGATACCTCGAAGAAGCTTCTTGAGGAGTACGGCGACAAGATTGTGCTGCCGGTTGACCTTGTGTGGGCTGACAAGTTCGACAAGGATGCCGAGAAGAAGATCGCTGATCTCGATAACCCGCCGGCTGGCTGGCTCTCCCTCGATGTGGGACCGGAAACCGTGAAGAAGTACGCGGAAGCCCTGTCCACCGCTAAGACCATTTTCTGGAACGGCCCCATGGGCGTGTTCGAGTTTGAGAAGTTCTCTGACGGCACCCGTGGTGTCGCTGAGGCCATCATTGCTGCTACCGATAACGGTGCGTTCTCCGTCGTCGGTGGCGGTGACTCTGCTGCTTCCGTGCGCATGCTGGGACTGCGTGAGGATGGCTTCTCGCACATTTCCACCGGCGGTGGCGCATCGCTCGAGCTGCTGGAAGGCAAGGATCTGCCCGGCATCAAGGTACTGGAAGAGGAGAACTAATCATGGCACGTAAGCCGCTTATTGCAGGCAACTGGAAGATGAACAACGACCACCTAGAGGCCCTCAAGGAGGTTCAGGCGTTCGCGTTCGCACTGGAAAAGCACGACGATTACTTTGAGAAGGTCGACGCTGCGTTCCTCGTCCCATTCACCGACATCCGCTCCGTGCAGGTGTTCGCAGAGTCCGAGAAGCCGAAGTTCACCTACGGCGCACAGGACATCTCCACCCATGACAAGGGTGCCTTCACCGGTGAAATCTCCGGCACCATGCTGAACAAGCTGGGCTGCACCTACGTCATCACCGGCCACTCCGAGCGCCGCGAGTACCACGGTGAAACCGACGAGCTGGTGGCTGAGAAGTCTCGCGTTGCTATCGAAAACGGCCTGACACCGATCATCTGCGTCGGTGAGAGCCTTGATGTCCGTGAAGTCGGCAACCATGTGGAGTTCGTCGTTGAGCAGACGAAGAAGTCCATTGAAGGCATCAAGAGTATTGAAGATGCTGTCATTGCCTACGAGCCTGTGTGGGCTATTGGTACCGGCAAGGTTGCGACGCCGGAGGATGCTCAGGAAGTGTGCGCCGCGATCCGTGAGGTCGTGGGCGAGAACGTTCGCATTCTCTACGGCGGCTCCATGAAGGCTGAGACGGCCGCTGACCTTATCGCGCAGAAGGATGTCGACGGCGGTCTCGTCGGCGGCGCTTCCGTCCACGGTGAGGACTTTGCAAAGCTTATCGCTAACGCTGCAACGAGCCTGTAGCATAGTTGCCCGTTAACCAAGACTGGTCCGTTCCGGATTATCCGGAACGGACCAGTTGCTTTCTGTATGCAGGAATTCACATTTCACCGAACGCCTCAGGCCGTATTACGTGCCCGAAACAGCCTCAATCATTCCGGTCGGATCTCGTGGTACACGTTGTGTGGAAACCTCCCAATTTCGAAGAGGTCTCGATCACCCGATAGTGAATGTGTTCTCGATTGAGCCTAGCTTTTCGACGACCACTTCGACTGTATTCCCGTCGGTCACCCTCTCTCGTGGAGACCGGGCATATCCTACGCCACTCGGCGTACCTGTGGCTATGACATCACCGGGGCGTAGAGGATAGATGTGTGACATGTACGAGACTATTTTCTCGGGTGAAAAAACGAGATCCGACGTGTTTCCACGTTGTTTTTCCTCACCGTTCACCGATGTGGTGAGGTCAAGGCCAAAGCCACACTCATCAGGCGTTGTAACCCACGGCCCGAAGCCGGATGAGCGATAAAACGCTTTTCCCTGGTGCCATTGAAGCGTTCTGTTCTGGAAGTCCCGCATCGTCGCGTCGTTGAGGATGGCGAAGCCACCGATCGATTCCTGTGCTTCCTCCTCGTCTGCCTGGTACACCCGGGTGCCGATGATTACAGCAAGCTCGCCTTCCCAATCCACGCCGTTGGAAGCGTAGGGCGGTACCGTCACCTTGGCAAATGGAGCGGTTACTGAATCGAAGAATTTTGTAAAAACAGTCGGGTAGGAGGGTACTTCCCGTCCCATTTCCTCAATGTGACGGCGATAGTTAACACCGACGCAGATAATCTTTTGCGGCTCCAGGACGGGGCATAGGAGATCCTCACGGGATATTCTCAGTGGTTGGTCGCTGGCTGACGTGGCTGAGCGAGCGGCCTCTTCCCATGCTGGAGTGTTGAAGAGAGCAGCTACGTCCGCAAAGCCTGGCACGGGAGCCACACATAAATCGGCCGGAGTGCGGCCATCCTCTTCAACGTCGGAGAGAATCACTGCGCATGTAGTTTCTGTCTTCGATATGTCCATCGATGTTCGTATCGTCCCGAGCTTCACCGATCCTCCTTGGCTAGTACTTGTTTCGTGGGCTACTTGATCGCCGTCTATCAAGGTGACCGCGGGTGCAACAACTGTGCCAGCAGAGACCGTGCCAGTGGAGACCACGACTATATAGATTGTATTAGAACTTGAAAATGAAGACTGGAGGGGATGTTCACTGGATGAGTATGGGGCTAGGCCTCTAGGCCTGCTCTTCTGAACAAATAATTGAGAAGCCTATGGCGACCTTGATGTGTCAATAGAGTACGGTTTTCCTTCAAACGTGCGACGTAAGAGTTCTTCTGTCCTTGGTACAAGGGCGAATGCGCCTAGGAATGGGGACAAAGAGAGGGGTGGAGAACCGAGTGCCAGACACCGTACCCCGAAACGCTTGACCGGATTAGTCGGAGTAGCAACTAACTAGTGTATAGTTAATGGTTGCGCTTCAGGGCGCAGTTACATATGACCAACACAGTTACAACAGAGACTTTTAAAACCAACACCGAAAAGGATGAGTACGTTCATGACCCTGGCACTTCAGATCATCTTCGTCATTGCAAGCTTGCTCATGACGATTACCATTCTTCTGCACAAGGGCAAAGGTGGCGGTTTGTCGAGCCTGTTCGGTGGTGGCGTTCAGTCTAACCTGTCCGGTTCCACCGTTGTGGAAAAGAACCTCGACCGCTTGACTGTCATCATGGTCGTTATTTGGGTTGGCTGCATCATCGCGCTTAACCTTATTCAGTCTTACGGGCTCTAAGAGCAGACAAACTTCAAGCCCTGCTTCCTCCTCTTTGATGGAGTGTAAGCAGGGTTTTTGTCGTACCCACGACCGTGCGATGCGGAGTCTGCGGATCCGGTTGCCTGCACGAGAGTTTATCCTCGTGCGAGGTTGGATTCTTAGAAGGTTTTGGCCCTCCTCAGGCTCTAGGATAGCTCTGACGTGAGCACGGACGTGTCTACCAGCCGTACGACTTCGCTTGCGGGGCACTTCGCTTTGGCGGCGCCTTCTGTAACTGCAGCGTAGGCATCAGCCTTCGCCTTGCCGCTGATCAACAGGATTGCCTTCTTCGCATGCTGAACGGCCGGGAAGGTAAGCGTTAGGCGCTGAGCCGGCGGCTTCGGAGAGTCCATGACATAGGCGACAAGGCAATCGTCGGTATTCAGGACCGGGTGGTGGGGGAAGAGTGAATTCACATGTCCGTCCGGGCCGACACCGAAAAGATGGATATCGAAGGTAGCAGGAAGGGCATTCTCGTACTCTGCGGCCTTGGCCTGAAGATATGATTCTTCTGGCGTGCCGTCGAGGTTGTACGAGTGAATGTTTTCAGCGGGAATTGGGACGTGATTGAGAAGCGCCTCGCGAGCCTGGCCCTCGTTAGAATCCGGGTGGGCAACCGGAACGTTACGCTCGTCGCCAAAGTAAACATGGGTCGCAGCCCAGTTAATGGCTGCAATGGGGAAGCTATCCCGTTGCTGCTCAGCTGCTTGGTGCAGAGCAAGGAGGCGGCGACACGTCTCGATGCCTGCAGTCCCACCGGTCAACACGATGTGACATTCTGAACCATCCTGCTGGAGCTCAGCAACCGTGTTCACAATCTCACGAGCGGCGTACTCGCACATTTCGTGGAGCGATGGGAGGTCAGTGTGAGTGAGCGACATGGAGAATCCTTCCTATTAGTCAGCTTCGAGGTAGGTCACCTTGGAGAGCCCGTCGAGGGCACCTGCGTAGGCCTGGTCTGGGACGAGGTGGCGCATCTCTTCCGACAGACAGTCCACATCGGGGCGACGTCCCTGCGCGATCTTGGTCACAGGACCGTCACCGATGGTGAGCTCAATAGTCTCGGAGTCTGCGACTGTGAGCCTGACGGTGCCGGTTGCGCGCTCAAGGATGACCTCTGCCACGGGGATTGCAGGATTACCGTTGTGATCTACAGGGTGATCGGCAGAACCCCGAACCTCGCGGAAAACCGGTACCCCAAGAACGTCGGCAAGCCATCCGGCAGCTAGATCCACGGTGGGACTGATAGCGAGCCCATAGAGCTTGGCGCTCTGCACATCCTCAAACGGAGGCTGGTCGAGTGCGGAGGCGAGGATACCGCGCCACGGGGTGAGACGGGACCAACAGAGATCCGAATCTCCAGGGGTGTAGTTTGAACGGCGACGATAGATTGCGTCCTCGGCAGGATCGTAGAAGGAATCTGTAATCCGGCGTGTAGCCAGCTCACCGATCGGATCCCCAGCAGGGTTGACCGGAGCAGAAGCCGGCCACCAGGCAACGATCGGCGTGTCGGGAAGAAGCAGGGGAGTAACGACACTATCCAGGTGCTCAGTAACCGCGCCTCTGAGTTGCATCCAGATGATCTCGGAAGCACCCGCATCGCCACCGACGTGCAGTTCTGCGTCGATGACGGACGGCGGATGGATGCCGAGTGTATGTGCCTCTTCCAGTGGCTCCAACACGAGAACGCGCGAAGGGTGCTCCTTGGACGAGGAAGAAATGGTGTGGAAAAGCTTATCTTTATTTGTCTTTCCTCGAATCACCACAATGAGTGTGAGGACGTGGTTTGCCCGTGGTTGCATGCCCGAGGACTCAATGTGCTCGAGGGTGGAGGAAATCTCCTTCGTCGATGTGTTGCGCAAGTGGTGCATGGTCTATTTTCCTCCGATCAAAACGGGCGATGTGGGGGTGTGGAGAAAGGGCTTGTGGGTGAAGGTCAGCGTCAGCATTACGGCAGCCTCCACTTGCGACCAGACCGACTCATCATGCGGTCCGCGGAAGCAGGCCCCCACGTTCCTGCCGGGTAGTCCTCCGGGGTGCCGTGTTTCGCCCAGTGAGCGATGATCGGATCGAGGATCTTCCAGGAAAGCTCGACCTCCTCGTTGGACGGGAAGAGGCTGGACTCGTCGAGAAGAGCGTCGAGAATAAGGCGTTCGTAGGCCTCGGGTGACTCCTCCGTGAATGATTCCGAGTACGAGAAGTTCATATTCACGTCCCGTACCTCCGTAATCTGCCCCGGCACTTTCGAGCCGAAACGGAGTGTAACGCCCTCATTCGGCTGAATACGCATCACCACGGCATTGGAAGTAAGTGCATCATCATCTTGGAAGGGCATATGGGCAGCTTCCTTAAAGACAACAGCGATTTCCGTTACACGGCGTCCAAGTCGCTTGCCTGTACGTACGTAGAACGGCACACCATCCCAGCGTCGGGAGTGAATCGCCAACGTGCAAGCTGCGAACGTCTCTGTCCGTGAGTTCGGATCGAACCCCGCTTCCTCACGCAGCCCCACGACCTTCTCTGATCCTTGCCAGCCAGCCGTGTACTGGCCACGCGCTGTTGTAGCGGACAGC
Organism: Corynebacterium sp. HMSC073D01; assembly: GCF_001815555.1. Taxonomy (NCBI): domain Bacteria; kingdom Bacillati; phylum Actinomycetota; class Actinomycetes; order Mycobacteriales; family Corynebacteriaceae; genus Corynebacterium; species Corynebacterium sp. HMSC073D01. The sequence continues at coordinate 103,594 of NZ_KV821013.1, forward strand.
GGGTACACCGGTTCTGTGGCGCTGAGAACCTTGATCTTCTCCGTCTGCAGGGCCTCCGGGCTAAACGATGCCGGCTCTTCCATAGCAACAAGTGCCATGAGCTGGAGGAGGTGGTTTTGTATGACATCGCGTGCCGCGCCGATGCCGTCGTAGTAGCCTGCACGACCGCCGAGACCGATATCCTCAGCCATGGTGATCTGGACGTGGTCAACGTAGTTCGCATTCCACAACGGTTCGAACATGGCTCCTGCAAAGCGGAGAGCCACAATGTTCTGCACCGTCTCCTTGCCCAGGTAGTGGTCGATACGGTAGACAGAGGACTCGGGGAACACCGAGTTCACAGTCTGGTTAAGCTTTCGCGCGGATTCAAGATCGTGGCCGAACGGCTTCTCAATGATGACGCGACGCCAGGCATTGCCGTCCTTCGACTCTGCAAGCCCCGAGCGATCAAGCTGGTAGCACACGTCGTCGAAAAAGCTCGGCGGTACCGATAAGTAAAAAGCCCAGTTGCCGTGTGCAGAGTGGAGGCTACTCAGTGTGCTAGCGAGACCATCGAAGTCTGCGTCTGAATTGAGATTGCCCTTGACAAAGGTCATTCCCTCAGTGAGGCGTTCCCAGACGTTTTCGCGAATCTCTGTGCGTGCACCTGCCTCAACGGCTTTCCGGACATAAGCAGCAAACTCGTCCCGGTCCCAATCTCTGCGGCCGAAACCGACGAGTTGGAAACCAGCGGGGAGTAAGCCACGGTTGGCAAGGTCATAAACGGCAGGCAAAAGCTTCTTTCGGGCTAGGTCGCCTGTGACGCCGAAGATGACGATGCCGGAAGGACCGGCAATCCGCGGAAGTCGTGAATCCTTTGCACTTCGCAGCGGATTTTCCCATTTCCCATCTACCACTGAGTTACCTCACTATCTGCCACGAATGTCTTACTCACGTATGTTAACTTCTGTGCAACCAGACCAGGATTACAGATAGCATGTCCGCCCTAGCGTTCGTTACCTGCTGCATCGGTCAGCCGTACAAAACATCATAAGCCAAAAATGCTTTTACACCCGCATTTACCGGTGACCAGTTCATCGGCTGCACGTTACCCCACAGCTTTCCATCAGCATTGAAAATTCGTGCGTCACCATACAGATCTGACCTCAGGGCCTCAGAACTGACCCCGGAACTTCTGAACTGACCCCGGGACCGCCAGCGGAGTGCCACACGGACCATCTTCTCCACAGATGCACAGTCAATAAGGAGACAAGCAGACACGTGATCATAGGTAACCGCACGCAGTATGTGGCGCACGGTCCTCGTGCTGGCTTCATTGAAAATGGGTTTCCTGGAGCATGTCCGAGAAGCAGTACCGAGATGCCTTACCGAGAAACATCAGTGAGCTTCGGTAGCCACGCATGTCGAGACGGGAACAAGAGACACAGACGTTGACCAAGGGGAGGCGCGGCCGATGACCAAGGGGAGGGCGGGCCAGAGAATGTGCAAAGACGGTGGATCAGCGATCCACCGCCTTTGTAGTCACGCACCCTGCTTGGTTGAGCAGAGGTGCTAACCTGATATCTCGCGAGCTTTCAGTGTGCTAGTGCACTAGGAAAGCTTGCTCTTCATGGAGTCGAGCAGCTCTTCCCAAGCCTGGACAAATTTCTCTACGCCCTCACGCTCGAGAACCTCGAAGACATCCTCGAAGTCAATACCGATCTCGCTGAGCTTCGCGAAGAGCGCATCAGCTTCCTCACCCTTGCCGGACAGTGCATCGCCGTGAATATCGTTGCCCTCGAGAGCAGCATCGATCGTCTTCTCCGGCATGGTGTTTACCGTGTTCGGACCGGCGAGCTCCGTCACGTACATATCCTGCGGGTAGTCCGGGTTCTTCACGCCAGTGGATGCCCACAGCGGGCGCTGAATGTTTGCGCCCTCCGGCAGGTCTGCAGCCTTGAAGAGCTCTTCGAATGCAGCATAGGCACGGTGTGCGTTGGCGATACCAGCCTTGCCCTTGAGTTCCTTGGCCTCATCGGTGCCGATGGCATCCAGGCGCTTATCTACTTCCGTATCCACGCGGGATACGAAGAAACTTGCGACAGAGTGGATCTTAGACACATCGTGGCCATTTGCTGCCGCGCGCTTAACGCCATCGATGTAGGTCTGGACGACCTGACGGTAAACCGGCACGGAGAAAATGAGGGTGACGTTAACTGAAATGCCCTCGGCAAGTGCATCAGCAATTGCCGGCATGGATCCCTCAGTGGCCGGAATCTTAATCATCGCGTTCGGACGATCGACGCGCTCCCACAGGTTCTTTGCCTGGGTGACGGTTGCATCGCGGTCGGCAGAAATACGCGGGTCTACCTCAATAGAGACACGACCATCCTGACCGCCGGACTGCTCGTAGACGTCAGCGAAAAGATCGCAGGCATCCTGAACATCCTTGATAGCCATGGTGTAGACGCTATCGTCGACGTTCGAGTCGGCCTCCTTCAGCTCGCTGATCTGGGCATCATATGCGGTGCCCTTGCCCATAGCGGCAGCGAAGATCGAGGGGTTCGTAGTCACGCCGACGATGGACTTCGAGCTAAGCAGCTCCTTGAGATTGCCGGAGGTAAGACGGTCACGGGAAAGATCATCCAACCACGTGGAGGTGCCGACCTTCTTCAGATCATCAATTGCGTTCATTTATGCTTCTTCCTTTACAGCGTTGAGGGATTCCTTGGCGGCGTCGTACACAGCATCTGCGGTGACACCGAACTCGTCGTAAAGCTTCTGGTACGGAGCGGAGGCACCGAAGTGCTCGATGGATACCGGACGGCCATAGGTGCCGAGCCAGCGGTACCACGGCTGGGCGATGCCTGCCTCGACGGAAACTCGAGCCTTAACAGAGGAGGGGAGGACCTCCTCGATGTAGGAGGCATCCTGCTCCTCGAACCAGTCAAGGCAGGGGACACTGACAACGCGAGCTGCGATGCCCTCAGACTCGAGCTTCTGAGCCGCTTCGACGGCCAGCTGAACCTCGGAACCGGTACCCATGAGGATGATGTCCGGGGTCTCCTTCGAGCCTTCGACGAGGACGTAGGCACCCTTGACTACGCCGTCCTTTGCCTTTTCCTTCGTGCCCTCAAGCACCGGCACGTTCTGGCGGGTAAGAGCAATGCCCTTCGGGCCTTCGCGGTAGAGGAGAGCAGCACGCCAGGCAGCGGCGGTCTCGTTTGCATCGGCCGGGCGGAGCATGGACATCTCTGGGATAGCGCGCAGGGACGCGAGCTGCTCGATCGGCTGGTGGGTCGGACCATCCTCGCCGAGACCGATGGAGTCGTGCGTCCAAACATAGAAAGCGTCGGTACCCATGAGGGCAGCGAGGCGAACAGCAGGACGCATGTAGTCGGAGAAGATGAGGAACGTACCGCCGTAGGGGCGGGTCGGGCCATGCAGAGAAATCCCGTTGAGGATGGAGCCCATGGCGTGCTCGCGGATACCGAAGTGGAGGTTGCGGCCGAAGGGCTGAGCCGTCCACGTGTCGGTGGAGATCTCCTCGGGGCCGAAGGAATCGTCAGCGTCAATCGTCGTGTTGTTGGAGCCGGCGAGGTCAGCAGAGCCGCCCCACAGCTCAGGCAGAGTCTCGCCGAGAGCCTGCAAAACCTTGTGAGAGGCCTTGCGGGTAGCAACACCCTTCGGATCGGGGTCCCAAGAGGGGAGGTTGGCGTCCCAACCCTCCGGGAACTCACGGTGGGTGATGCGGTCGAGGAGAGCCTTCCGCTTGGGGTTCTTCTCTGCCCATTCGTCGAACTTCTTGTTCCACTCTTCGTGGGCCTGAGCGGCACGCTCACCGATGGAGCGGGTGTGGGCGAGGACCTCGTCAGAAATGTAGAAATGCTGCTCTGGGTCGAATCCGAGTACCTTCTTCGTTGCCGCAACTTCATCGTCTCCGAGAGCCGCACCGTGGATACCGCCGGTGTTCATCTTTCCGGGTGACGGGTAACCGATAACGGTCTTCACTCGGATGAAGGACGGGCGGGAGGTGTCAGCCTTTGCTTGCTCAATGGCCTTCTCAATGGCGACGATGTCCTCGCCGGACTCGACCTCGAGAGTCTGCCAGCCGTAGGCCTGGTAACGGGCTACAACGTCCTCAGTGAAAGCGATTTGGGTGTTGTCTTCGATGGAGATGTTGTTGTCATCCCAGAAAACGATGAGGTTACCGAGCTTCTGCGTGCCTGCGATAGAGCACGCCTCACTCGTGACGCCTTCCTGCATATCGCCGTCGGAGGAGATGACATAGATGTAGTGGTCGAATGGAGATTCACCGGCCGGTGCCTCGGGATCGAGGAGGCCACGCTCCCGGCGGGCTGCCATGGCCATGCCAACAGCCGATGCGAGGCCTTGGCCAAGCGGGCCGGTGGTAATTTCCACACCCTTGGTGTGCCTGTACTCGGGGTGACCCGGGGTCTTCGCACCCCATGTGCGAAGGGCCTTCAGATCTTCCATTTCAAGGCCGAAGCCCGCGAAGTAAAGCTGGATGTACTGGGTGAGGGAAGAGTGGCCACAAGAAAGGACGAACCGGTCGCGGCCGAGCCACTGGTCATCCGCGGGGTCAAGGTTCATCGTGCGCTGGTAAAGAGTGTAAGCCAGCGGCGCAAGACTCATGGCGGTGCCCGGGTGACCAGAACCGCAGTTCTGAACTGCGTCAGCTGCGAGGACACGTGCCGTATCAACAGCTTGGGTGTCCAGGTCAGTCCAATCAGTGGGATAGTTGCGTGCAGTTTTTTCCTGCAGTTCAGGTGACAGGTTCAGGTCGGTCACGTGTGTTCCTCAATTCCTGATTAGGTGGATAGTTTCGTACACCAGCTTAGCCGGATTTTCGGGCTCTGAGGGGCGTTATTGCCAACAGTTTCATCGATCGACCGTTTGTAAACGTTGCGCCAGGTTCTGTCCTGGGGTAATGAGCAAAGCCAATAGAGCTATTGCCCATTTTCACGCCAACCGTATGGTGGTTAGCCGACGCGGGATGTATTGGTGGCAGGTGGCCATGAAAATCCCTACCGGGAGCTGCACGAACCGCCGGAGGGGGCATTACGGCGCCTCGAATGGAAGGCTTCGCACACTGTGAAGATGCGTTGAAGATGCGGTGAAGATGCGGTGAAGATGCGTTTCGCCAAAGATCACAGTGGTGCCCCACAGTGAAGGACACCCGCACATGACGGCCAATGGCGTTAACAAGGGAAGTTACGGTTAATAGCTGCACCGAGCATTAGTAGTGGGCGATGGAGATCCGTCTGCACGGTAGATGTAAAATACCTCACCGAGGTTGTTCGGTATGAGCATCTGCGGAAGGTTGCCCTTGTTCGCACCCGGTTGTCCTACGGTGCGGTGGGCTCCCGTGGCCAGTGGCAGCCGCTCATCCGCTGCACTGGTAGGTTGTGACTTTGTTGCCGGAGACGGGCTTCACCTCAATAAAGGGGGAAAGTTTGTAACTGCGAAACGTTGATGGGGGTAAACCTAACTACGGGTAATTGCGATTAACCTCCAATCAAACGATAGTATTAACGCATACCAAACGACACCGGTTGGAGGAATATTTCGTGGAGAGAGTGAAAGCTTACATTGCCCTGACTAAACCCAGGGTCATCGAGCTCTTACTTATCGCGGCTATCCCCGCCATGCTCCAAGCTGACCGTGGCACGGTTCACCTGGGGCTTATCATCCTCACACTGATCGGTGGCTGGATGGGCGCGGGTGCTGCCAATACGTTGAATATGGTGGTCGACTACGACATCGACCAGAAGATGCGCCGCACGGAGGGGCGCCCGCTTCCTAAGCATTCGGTGGGGAAGAATCAGGCTCTTATTTTCGCCGTTCTGCTGACCATCGGTTCGTGCGGGATCCTCTGGTTCCTTGCCCATTCCCTGCTCGCAGCGGTCTTCATTCTGATCACGATTTTCTGGTACATCTGCATCTACACCAAGTGGCTGAAGCGGCGGACCTCCCAGAACGTGGTGTGGGGAGGCGCAGCCGGGTGCATGCCGGTAATGGTGGGCTGGGCTGTCATCGTAGATAACACGCAGGGTGCCGCCAACTGGTGGCAGGCTGTCGTATTGTTCCTCGTCATCTTCTTCTGGACTCCGCCACACACGTGGGCGCTGGCAATGAAGTACCGCGACGACTATAAGGCCGCGGGGGTTCCTATGCTTCCTGTCGTTGCGAAACCGGCGGCAGTGACTCGGGCAATCCTTATTTACACTGTGGCTACAGTCATCACGACCCTGCTGCTGACTCCAGTTGCTGGATTCTTGTACCTTGCGGCTTCCGTGGCCGGTGGCATCTGTTTCATCGTCCGTGCGTGGCAGCTGCACATGCGTGTGAGAGCAGGTCACACCGTCCGCCCGTTCCAGCTGTTCCTGCTCGCGAACGTGTACCTTGCGGTAGTATTCATCGGCCTAGCCTTGGACGCTGTCTTCCTTCCGTCCCTTATGGAGATCTTCTCGTAGTAGTCCAACCCATGCTTTTTCCGGAACCACCGGTTCCGATCCGGACTGTGTTCAGTAGGTCCACAGCCCTGTCCAGTCTCTGACCTGTACGGGGTCTGACCTGTTAGTGTCTGGGTTATCTTCCTGAAACAGCCCCGCACAGTAGGTGCGGGGCTGTGTTCGTCATTGCTTCTCGACGCGCTGCCGGTCCTCGGCATCGGGGAGTTCTGCGCGCTCACGGTAGTCTCCGGGCTGATTCAGCTTTCGTTTAACCTCAGCGGGAACCCCCGCTACAAGACTGTCATCGGGGATGTCCTTCGTAATGACAGCACCGGATGCAATGACGCATCTGTTGCCAACGGTCACGCCGGGCATCACCATTGCCCCAGCACCGAACCAGCAGTCATCGCCGATGCGAACAGCGTGCCCCCGCTCAAAGCCGATTCTGCGCATCTCCAGATCGCCTACGGGGTGTTCCACAGAGATAATCTGGCAACCGGGGCCAAAAAGCGCGCGTGCACCGATAGTTACCTCAACCGTGTCGAGGATGACGCAGTTATAGTTGAGAAAGCAGCCCTCGCCAAAGCGCGTGTTGAAGCCGTACTCGACATTGAACGGAGCAAAAATCTGTGGCACTGCAGAATCCGCAGGCAGCAGCTCACGGAGGATGTCAGCACCACGCTCGGGATCTGTGTTTGCAAGGTCGTTGAACTGTTTGAGGAGTGCTACCGTAGTTTGCTTCTTTTCCTCGGCTGCATCGGAGCAGGGGATATGCCAACGCCCTGAAACATAGCCGTCAACGGCGTGCCAATCGGTCATGGCTTGCTCACCTCCAAAACGATGGAGCCCGTCGTCTTGCGACTCTGCAGGTCCGTGTGGGCGCGGGCGGCTTCTTCCAGTGGATACACTCCACCTACTCGGATATCGAGCGTGCCGGCGGCGACGGCCTTCGTTACGGCTTGACAGCGCATGGCGAATTCGTCGTCGGTGGCGATGTAGGCGCTAATGGAGGGGCGCGTGAGGAAGATAGAACCGTGTGTGTTGAGGAGCTGCGGATCGATCGGCTCAACCGGTCCGGATGCCGCCCCGAACAGAGCCACCGTGCCACGGGGCCGAACAACCTCAAGGGATTCCTGGAAGGTGTCCTTGCCGACGCCATCGTAAACGACATCGACGCCGACACCACCGTTGTACCGACGGACCTTTTCGGCCAGCTGCTCGCTGTAGCGGAACACCTCCGTGGCTCCTGCCTCGCGAGCCAACTCTTCCTTTTCGTCGGAGGAAACGACGGAATACACCGTCGCCCCCAGGCTGACAGCGAATTGGGTGGCGAGGAGTCCGACACCACCGGCTCCTGCAGTGATGAGGCAAGTGGAACCCTCGTCGAGGTGGTAAACGCCGTCGGTGAGGTAGTGCGCCGTCACTCCCTGGAGGAGCATGGATGCCGCGACTGTGGGTGAGATGGTGTCGGGTACCGCGACGATGCGGTTGCGTGGTACGCAGACGTATTCGGCGTAGGAGCCGAGGGCAGTAAACCAGGCGACAACAGTGCCCTCGGCTATCTCGCCTCGGGGATCCTGAACTACCTTGCCGGTACCTTCCTGACCCGGGATAAAGGGGAGTCCCGCGTGATAGATACCCGAGCGGTAGTAGGTGTCGATATAGTTAATCCCAGCCACATCGACCTGGATGAGGACCTGGTCGTCTGTTGGCTGGGGAATGGGGGCCTCGGAAAGCTTCAGAACCTCCGGGCCGCCGGTTTGTTCAATAACTATTGCACGCATACCTTCAACGGTACTGTGCTTCTTACCTCTCTGGGGTCAGAAAGGGGGTGGCGTTGGTCACCGAGTCCGTGCCCGTAGCTGCGTGATCGGACGTGGCGGGGACACGTGACGTGCCGTGCGCGTAGACAAACCCTGTGAAGGCAGTGACCACCGAACTTAAGAAAACGTGAATCGGCACAGTCCAGTTTGGTACGTGGAGGTTGACTTGGATGATGCCGACAAGCGCCTGGAGGACGCAGACGACGACGAGGCCGACGGCAATTTTCCGGGCAACCTCGGATGTGGTCTTGGTGGCAAAGATGGCGGCGAGGAGACCGACGATGAGCCCCAGGAAAAGGTACATCGTGCCAGCGTGAATGTGTGCCATCCACTCGATATCTACTTCCAGCCGTCCCTTCATACCGTCGTTTGCGTCGCCGGCGTGGGGGCCTGCGCCCGTAACCATTGTTCCGGTTGCGAGAACGAGTGCGAGTGCAGCCGCTGTTCCGAGGGCGAGGTACTGAATGGTCCGTGGGTACTCACGGCGATCTACGCCGTTGTCAGGCTCCATCACGCGGACGCATGTCAGGGCAGCAAAGAACACGAGGAAGACGGAGGGAAGGAAGTGGAGCGCGACGGCGTACCACTTCAGATCCATATGCACGGAAATGCCGCCGATGACAGCCTGGACGAAGACACCGATGAGCTGGAGCCACGCGAGCTTCTTGATGTAGGACCTACGGCCAGCCTTGTAGACGGCGACGAGCAGCCACACAGTCAACGCGACGAGGACGAAAGTAAGTGTGCGGTTACCGAACTCAATCAGCTGCTGGATCCACGGTGCAGCGCCTTGAACTGGGACGAGGGAACCCGGGTGGCAATTGGGCCACGTGTCACAGCCAAGCCCTGAACCTGTAACGCGAACAATGGAACCGGTGAGGGTGATGAGACTTTGACCGGCAAGGACACCGAAGGCCGCGTTGCGCTGATTTCGTGCCGAGCGCAACCCGGACTGGTGGTTAGCCGTTTCTGCTACAGACATAACCTAAACTTTAGACGTAGGTTGAATCAATTGTGCAATTGGGTGTGCGTTCCCTGTCAGAGCGGGGAGAAAAAGGGAAAACTCGTGTGTGGACTGGGTTTAGGCGCTCGGCTGTAGAGACGTAGCCGTTGTATGGGGCTCCAACTAAAGGCGGAGGGTGAGTGTTGGGGGCGGACGCTCATTGCCTGTCGACGACACGAGGTAGTCTGTCTTCCCCGCGTCGCAGCGTGCCAGACGATGCCACGTTCCCAACGGTTACCCCCTCTGTTAGCTCTTCTTGGGGAGGAGAACGGCGGGCAATCTGGCATCATTTCCGCTGCTCGCCTCCGTTCAGAGCACGGGGTGCTAGCGCTTGTAGGTGAAAGTGAAGAACCGATTGGCCAGAAGTGTGCCGACAACGGCCCAGATAATAAGCGAAATGAGGTGGGGAAGCGGGAAGGTGCCCACTGTGGCCTGCCACAGAGCGTCGGTAAGCGCGACGGAAGGCACTGCAGTGAGGAACGCAGGAACGCCGGGGCCGAAGGTGATCGCTGCTGCACCGGCTGCTCCCAGGAGGAGGAACCAGATGAGGTTCGCCACTGCGAGGACAATTTCCGAACTGGTTGTTCCGCCGAAGAGGAGACCCCAGGAGATGAATGCCCAGAGGCCGACGAGGATGAAAACGATCGCGATCGGGAAGGCAACCAGTGGGGCACGCCAGCCCAAGGCCAAAGCAATAGCGAGGATCAGGACAGCCTGAATGACGCTGACGACGAGTACCGCGAGGATCTTGCCACCGATGATGATGTTCTTCGGCACTCCGGACGCCCCGATTCGCTTCAGAGCTCCATAGCGACGGTCGAAGACGACGCTAATCGCCTGGCCGGTGAACCCCGCAGACAGCGCGGACAACGCGAGGGCGAAGGGAACCGCAAGCTCCAACGGGTTGTCGATTCCAGGAACGGGGAAAAATGCCAGCCCGATGAGCGACATGATGGGGATGATGAGTGAGAGGAGAAGTTGCTCGCCATGGCGGAGGATGAGCGTCGTCTCCATCCGGGCCTGGTGCAGGAGCATGGTGAACGTGCCGGCCGAACCGGGATCCGGGGTGAACGTCCCCGGTGCGAAGCGAGACGTCCGAGTAGGACGAGAAACGTTTGCAGACGACGAGGACGGTACCCGCGTGGCGCGGTCAGTTATGGGCGAGGACTGCGGAGTCCGCGCCGAGGGGGAAGACGGGGATGTAGCCATTGGGTTAGTTCGCGTCCTTTCCAGTGATGTCCAGGAAGATATCTTCGAGGGACGGCGTGGCCGCCGAGATTTCGATGAGGGGGAGACCAAGGTCTGCGCATGCTCCTGCAAGAGCTGCAAAAGCAGAGGCCGTCGGCTCGCACGCAACTTTGAAAGCACCGATCTCGTTGGCGTGATTTGCGGGGGAGAAACTATCAGCGGAAACTGTCAGTCCGTGACGCACTACCCGCTCTGCGAGCTGTATGGGGTCGACGGGGCCGTCAATAACAAGGCAGATGTGTGGCGCCGCCTCCTCTCGTGCCGTGCGGGCAAGATCGGCCGGACTTCCTGCAGCGACGAGGGAACCCTTCTGAATGATGAAGACATTGTCGGACAACGCCTCGGCTTCATCCAGGTGGTGTGTAGTCAGGATAATGCTGACCCCGTCGGCCTTTAGCGCTTCAATGAGTTCCCATACGAGGTGGCGTGCCTGGGCATCGAGCCCGGCTGTAGGCTCGTCAAGGAAGATCAGTTCCGGGCGTCCAATGAGCGCACACGCGAGAGAAAGTCGCTGCTGCTGACCCCCAGAAAGGCTCTTGTATGTCGTCTTTTCCTGGTCACTGAGCCCGACGAGCTCGAGGAGCCAGTCGGGGGACAGCGGGTTTTTGGCGTAACTTGCCGTGAGGCGAAGCAGTTCGCCGACACGAACCCCCGGGTACGCGCCGCCACCCTGAAGCATGATGCCGACTTTGCTTCGAAGCTCTGCTTGTTCGGTACGCGGATCAAGACCTAGCACGCGGATTGTTCCGTCGTCGGGGGTGAGGAACCCCTCGCACATCTCAATCGTCGTGGTTTTGCCGGCACCATTCGGGCCAAGAAGCGATGTGACGTGGCCACGAGGAATCGTGATGGTGAGATTATCAACCGCCGTCGTAGTGCCAAATCGCTTGGTCACATGCTGAAGCTCCACCGCAGCGCCTGCGGTGGACAAAGGGGTGCTATTCGCCATACGTTCTTTAACCTATCTAGTTCGAAGGTCCACGGAAGCTGTTTATCCATCGAAAGTCTGCCAGCTGCGTTGACATTCCGCTACTGGCAAGCTTGCCGTCCATAGACATTCTCGCTGCCTATAACCTCCCGCTATCTTAGGCGGTCGAGGAGGTGGAACCGAAACAGAGCTGGCGAAGCGAGGTGCGTGGCGCAGATATTTCAAGTAAGCCGAAAGATTCAAAGGGATGTAGCGGGTGCAAGGGAGTAGCGGTAGCGGGGTGGACAGTGCAGAAAACGGGGGTAGGAGCATCTGCAGACCGATTCGTAACGACAGTCCGCGCGGGGAGTCGTCGACAAGCCTGTGGAAACCAAACGGTGCACTCTGGCAACATCTCGAGGGTTCCTTCGGCCCACCTTTAAATTTCGCGCTGGCGACAGGAAGCATGGGGCCGCGCTGGTGGCTGGAAGCGTAGGGCCGCGCTGGTGGCTGGAAACGTAGGGCCGCGCTGGCGACAGCGAGAGGAAACATTCCTCCCTCGAGCAATGCCCAGTGAGTGCTACATGTGTGGACCGTAGAGCTTGTTGCGGGCAAAGAGAAGCACCCCGATGACAGTGATGAACGCGATGAGCGATGCCACATAGATGCTAAAGATAGTTCCGGGTGGCAGCGCGAGCCCGCGGGGAAGCACGAAGAAGCACATGATCGCGGAATAGCCGATAGCCGCGTAGCGGAAGATGTTCTGGTTGGCCCAGGCTGCCAGGGGCAAGATCGCCCAGAGCATGTACCAGGGGTGAACAACGGGGAAGAGGACAACGAGGAGGAAAGTGCTCACCCCAAAACCACCCACCGGGCTAATTGTGCCGCGGAAAGTAGCGATGAGCATGCGGACCATAAACGCCAGCGAGATTGCTATACCGATGCCACGGGTGATGACGAGGATCATCTCTGTATGATCCCCCAGTCCGAGGAGCATGCCCGCCCATCCGCTAATCACCCCCAGGTCCGTTGTGATAGACATCCACGAACGAATGGTCGCAGCACCACCTTGGCCGGTGACCCATCCAAAGCCGATGCCCGTCACCGCACCCACGAGAATTGCCGTGAGAACGAGGACCGTCGCCTGCACCGCGATGGCACGGGCAATATGGAACCAGTGACTCAGGCTCCACTTGTTATTGGGACGGGAGCGTTCAGCCTGGCTTAACCCCTCTGGATTGACAGCATCGGAAGATAGGTGGCGGGTGTCGAGGCGGAGCCGATCCGCTTCCGTGCGGTACGTCATCCGGGCGAGCGCCATACCCACAAAGCCCAACGCAATAAAGCCTGTCACCTTGACCATGCCCGACATGGAAATGAGGACACCAGAAGCGACGATGAGGCCCCAGCCGTGACGGGCAATCGACGGATGTGTGACTCGTGTCGGAACACTCGGTTGCCGCGGTCCTTTTAGCTGGGCAGTGGGCTGCGCAGTGGCATCCGTGCCTTCCCTGCTATCTGTCACTGTGGTGCTTAGCGAGGGTAATCCTTGCTGCATCGCTGACGCGGATGCTCTCCCGATACGCACTTCGCGGATGGCATCAACACCACGCAGGCCGAGCTCCATTCCCACCAAAGAAAGACCGAGCATGATGGACTCGTTATGGATGCCTCCGATAAGGTGAAGGAGTGCCAGGGGGTTGAGGATCCCGAGCCACACCGCTGTCTGAGAGCGCACGTCACATCGTCGAGCAAGCTTGGTAATTGCCCAGCCTGCAGCCATCAGTCCGATGACAGCGACGAGTCGGTGAGCAAGCACACCGAAGAAAATGGATTCCCGGGTAACGACGTTGATGGCAGCCGCGATCCCCAAGGCAATTGGCCCATATGGTGAAGGGGAGTTAGCCCAGATAAAGGGAACAGATCGCGCGAGGTGGTGTTCCGGACCCAAGATCTGTACGGGACCGGCTGCATAGGGATCGAGTCCGTAACTTACGATCGCCCCCTGAGCCAAGTAAGAGTAGATATCTTGGGTAAAAAGCGGTGCAGTCAACACAATCGGAAGTACCCAGGCAACCCACGTCCTCCGAAGCGTCGAAAGCGTGATGAGAGGCGCGCCAGTGATGTTTTTGTCCTTAGACGCTCCTACATAGGGAGCCATGAGCACCCAGGCAAGAACGAGCAAGCCGACGCCAACGAGGACGATGACGGATGACGTCTGAAGCATCCGGCTCATGAGGCGTCCGAATGGGAGGTGCGCGTAGGGATTATGGATCACGGGCAGCGCGCCCGCTCCAAGCCCGCCCAAAGAGATCAGCAACGTTCCCAGGGTGCCGAGCCAGCGCAGCTGGCCGAAGCGCGTGAGGTCGAGGTACGACAGTCGTGGGCGGTCGGGAATGCGGGTGTTTCCCGTCCCGTGGAGGAGCGTTGAGCGGCTACCCGGCTCGCCCATGCGGGGCATCAGGCCGGAAAAAACGCCGGGCCTCTTCGCCATCGACTCCTCCGTTTCCGATTGTTCTGGTTCGGTACCGCTGTGGATTTGTTCTTCTCCCGTACCGGTGTGGATCCTATTTTTGGAGATCCTTCTTCTGTTTGTTACGCCCGCTACGTCACCTACATCGCGGGTGCGATGCTCCACAGTGGGTAGTGATCCCTTTCAGTCTAGTGTTCCGCTTCCGATGACCGGCCGTGCCACCTGGTGTGCCCACGTGGCGTGCACATGGGGTGCCCACCCGACTCGCCACCGGCTATGCCAATCAGGATGGCGTTGTGCAACCGCTGGACCTGGGGTCCGCACGTTTCGACATACGTCAACATCTTTCGACATACGTCAACATCTTTCGACCTACATCAACACATGTCGGCATGTTTACACCTGCTTCGGCATAGTCTGCTTCGGAATAGTGCCGGACGAGCCTTTAAAAGAGCCTCAAGAACAACCCGTGAGGTGCCGGAGAAATATCGCGGTGTCTCGGTTAGCAGCCCGCCATGGCTTGGCATCTGGTGCGTGGGGGAGAGGGTCTTACCGACGTGTTATAGAGCCAAACCTGGAAACGGTGAAGATTGAAAGGCTTTTCGAGTTTCTTGTTGGAAACACGAGAGGAAGAATGTACATTGGTACGTGCCAAGAATTTAGAAAACACAACTGTTGCTAAATTGTATGTTGGCCGCCGATTCGGTTGGAAGGAGGAACTGTGGACACAAGGGAAACAATCCTAAACATGTTGTTGAAGGACGGTCCACTTGCCGCCACGGATCTTGCCACCCGACTTTCGATGTCCGCCGCCGGTGTTCGGAGACAGCTCGACCTCCTAGAAGAGGAAGGGCTCGTTACGACAGCTCCGGAACGGATTAAGAAAGCGCGTGGTAGGGGTCGTCCTGCAAAGAAGTTTATCCTCACCGCAAAAGGGCGGGAACAGTTCGGTCACGGATACGACGAACTTGCAGTTCATGCCCTGCGGGCGTTGCGTCAGACGGGTGGTGAGGATGCGATCATGATGTTCGCGCGGCAACGAATTGAAGATATCCTCCAGTCCGTTGAGGAACAGACATCCCCAAAGAGTGGGCTTTCTGCTGCTGAGGTGGAAGAACTGGCTCGCCGTTTGGCGGATCAGCTCACAGAACACGGCTACGCCGCCGAAGTGCAAGAAAATGGGGCGGGGGTACAGCTGTGTACCCATCACTGCCCGATTTCGGAAGTAGCCTCAGAGTTTCCCGAACTGTGCGCCGCCGAGAGGGAGATCGTCTCCCGCATTCTCGGGCAACATGTGCAGCCTTTAGCTACGATTGCCGACGGCAACGGGATCTGTACGACCAACATACCGATAACACCGATTGATAGAAGGAGCAACGCGTGACGGCACCAACCGATAAAAAGATGTCGGATGACGAAATCATCCAGTCCATGTCGTCGAAGTACAGCTACGGCTGGCACGACTCAGATGACGCTGGACAGGCCGCCAAGAAGGGCCTTGACGAGGAGGTTGTCCGCACCATCTCGGCCACGAAGAATGAGCCGGAATGGATGCTCGAGCAGCGCCTCAAGGCGCTCGAGATCTTTGAAAAGAAGCCCATTCCCAAGTGGGGACCGGATCTATCCTTTATCGATTTCGATGAATTTAAGTACTTCGTTCGTTCGACTGAGAAGCCGGCTGCAAGCTGGGAAGATCTCCCGGATGACATCCGCAATACCTACGACAAACTCGGCATTCCCGAGGCGGAGAAACAGCGCCTGGTAGCGGGTGTCGCCGCCCAGTACGAGTCTGAGGTTGTGTACCACCAGATCCGCGAGGACCTGGAAGAAAAGGGCGTTATCTTCCTCGATATGGATTCTGGTCTGCGCGAGCACCCGGATCTGTTTAAGGAATACTTCGGCACCGTAGTCCCCGTCGGCGACAACAAGTTCTCCGCTCTCAATGCGGCTGTGTGGTCGGGCGGGTCCTTCATTTACGTCCCGAAGGGTGTCCATGTGGAGATCCCACTGCAGGCATACTTCCGCATTAATACGGAATCGATGGGTCAGTTCGAGCGCACCCTCATTATCGTCGACGAAGGTGCTTACGTGCACTACGTTGAGGGCTGCACGGCTCCGATTTACAAGGCCGATGCTCTTCACGCAGCAGTCGTGGAGATCATTGTGAAGGAAAACGCGCGGTGCCGCTACACGACGATTCAGAACTGGTCCAACAACGTCCTCAACCTGGTCACCCAGCGCTCCCGTTGTGAGGCAGGAGGAACGATGGAGTGGGTCGACGGCAACATCGGCTCCAAGATTTGCATGAAGTACCCCGCCGTGTGGCTTGCCGGCGAATACGCCAGCGGCTCCGTTCTGTCTGCGGCTTTCGCAGGTGAAGGACAGATCCAGGACACGGGTGCCAAGATGGTTCACCTCGCTCCGCACACGTCTTCCAACATCGTGAGCAAATCCGTAGCCCGCTCCGGCGGCCGGGCAGCTTACCGCGGACTGGTACAGATTAACGCTAACGCCCACCACTCGACGTCGAACGTGGAGTGTGACGCGCTGCTTGTTGACGAAATTTCCCGTTCAGACACCTACCCGTACAACGACATTCGAAACGACCACGTCTCGTTGGGGCACGAGGCCACTGTGTCGCAGGTCAGCGAGGATCAGTTGTTCTACCTCATGGCCCGAGGCCTCGCTGAAGACGAGGCAATGGCGATGATCGTGCGTGGCTTCGTCGAGCCCATTGCAAAGGAGCTCCCGATGGAATATGCACTGGAGCTGAACCGTCTCATCGAACTGCAAATGGAAGGATCTGTGGGTTAACCAATGGCTGAACTAGCATCAACAGTGCACGACAACAAGGGTGATCTCTTCGCATCCTTCAACGTCGATGATTTCCCGGTGCCCCACGTTAAGGACGAGGTGTGGCGTTATGTTCCGCTGCGCCGCCTCCGCGGGCTGCACGACGGCACGTTCAGCACTGCCGTTCCCGCCCAGGTGAGTGTGGAGATTCCGGCGGGCGCCGATGGCGTGACCTACGAAAAGGTTGCCCGTGATGACGCGCGCATCGGTCGCACCGGTGGCGGCGTGGACCGTGTCGCCGCGCAGGCGTGGACCTCCTCAACCGAGGGGCACATCGTTACCTTCGCCAAGAATTCGACGACGACCGAGCCGGTCATCATCACTATTACGGGTTCTGGACCGGATGTCACCGCCTTTGGCAACCTCGTCGTCGAGGTCGAGGACGGCGCTACAGCATCCGTCCAGATCCACACGGTGGGAACAGGAACGCTTGCTGATAACCACGAGTATCTCGTTGGCGACAACGCCCGCCTTTCGGTTGTTGTCCATGAAGACTGGGATGACGATGCCGTCCACTTGGGCGCAGAGGTTGCTGAACTCGGACGCGATGCCGTCCTTCGCCATAACGTGGCGTTGTTCGGTGGTTCGGTCGTCCGCCTACAGCCACGGGTCAAATATCTCGCTCCAGGCGGCGATGCAGAGCTGCTCGGTGTCTACTTTGCCGATGATGGCCAGTTCTTCGAGCAGCGCATGCTCGTCGATCACAGCCAGCCCAACTGCCGTTCCAACGTGCTCTACAAGGGAGCGCTGCAGGGGGACAAGACCACCCGCACACCTGATGCGCGCACGGCGTGGATCGGCGATGTGCTCATTCGAGCCAACGCGCAGGGGACGGACACGTACGAAGCTAACCGCAACCTTGTGCTGACGGAAGGTGCACGTGCAGATGCCGTGCCGAACCTTGAGATCGAGACCGGCAGCATCGTCGGTGCAGGTCACGCCGCCACCGTCGGCCGTTTCGATGATGAACAGCTGTTTTATCTTCTGTCCCGCGGTATCCCCGAGGCAGAGGCAAGAAAGCTCATTGTCCACGGCTTCTTCTCCGAAGTGATTGCTCGAATCCCCGTCGAGGGTTTGCGCGAGACGCTGGAGGCGAAGATCACCGAGGAGCTGGAAGGCCTCAGCTTTAACTGAACGTTCCGCGCACTGTTCCGCAACTCGGATTAATCCGCTATTCGGACTGAGTCGCCATCGCACTGATTTTGCCCCTCGGGCTCACGCGCCCAATCAGGCGCAGGTGGTTGGAGAGGGGCTAGGCATGACGGCTTTTCAGGAACAAACGAAGAGTTCCAGCGGTTTAGGCTGAAACGATAAAACCGAAAACGCACAATACTAGCTAAAACGAAAAGGTAGATGTAATGAGCACGTTGGAAATCAAGGATCTCCACGCCGTTGTTAACTCCACGGACGGCAAAACCGAGCCCAAAGAGATTCTTAAGGGTGTCAACCTCACGCTGTCCTCCGGCGAAACCCACGCCATCATGGGGCCGAACGGATCGGGTAAATCCACTCTGGCTTACACGCTGGCTGGCCACCCCCGCTACGAGGTAACCAGCGGTGAGGTGCTTCTCGACGGGCGCGATGTCCTCGAGATGACGGTAGACGAGCGCGCCCGCGCCGGTCTGTTCCTCGCCATGCAGTACCCGGTGGAGGTTCCGGGTGTCTCGACCTCCAACTTCCTCCGCTCCTCCGTGTCCGCCGTTCGCGGCGAGGCACCGAAGCTGCGCGATTGGATGAAGGAAGTCAGGACAGCGCAGGAAGAGCTGAAGATTGACAAGTCCTTTAACGAGCGCTCGATTAATGAGGGCTTCTCCGGTGGTG
This sequence comes from Corynebacterium sp. HMSC073D01, assembly GCF_001815555.1. NCBI lineage: Bacteria > Bacillati > Actinomycetota > Actinomycetes > Mycobacteriales > Corynebacteriaceae > Corynebacterium > Corynebacterium sp. HMSC073D01. Next base: position 122,177 of record NZ_KV821013.1, read on the forward strand.
AGAAGAAGCGTCACGAGATCCTCCAGCTGGGGCTTTTGGCTCCAAAGTTCGCGATCTTGGATGAGACGGACTCTGGCCTGGATGTGGATGCACTGCGTATCGTGAGTGAAGGCATTAACCGCTACCAGGAGCGCACCGGTGGCGGAATCCTCATGATCACCCACTACAAGCGCATCCTGGACTACGTCAAGCCGCAGCACATTCACGTATTCGCGGATGGCCAGATCGTTCACTCCGGTGGACCCGAGCTCGCCGATGAACTCGAGGCCGAGGGCTACGAGAAGTACGTCAAGTAATCCACACGTCACCGGCGCTGCGCTGGTATCCACACCGATGAAACTGCGCACGCGGTGGTGCACGCCGTGTTTTTGGCTCAAAGATTGACAGACTAGAAAGAATGCGAAACTAATGAGCGAATTCCTAACCCCGGACGGGAAGCTGGACGTAGAAAAGGTACGCAAGGAGTTTCCCATCCTGTCCCGCACGGTTCGCGACGGTAAACCGCTTGTGTACCTCGATTCCGGTGCTACGTCACAGCGCCCCGAGCGCGTGTGGCGGGCGGAAGAGGAATTCGTCCTGCACAACTTCGCCCCGGTCCACCGTGGTGCCTATGCGCTGGGCGAAGATGCCACCGACACCTACGAGACAGCCCGCAACAACATCGCTGCGTTCGTGGGAGCCGACGGTGAAGAGATTGCGTTCACAAAGAACGCTACTGAGGCGCTCAACGAAATTGCCTTTATTCTTTCAGACAAGCGCGCAGGCGATCTGTACGTGGGGGAAGGCGACACCGTCGTCGTCACGGAACTGGAACACCATGCGAACCTCGTTCCGTGGCAGGAGCTGTGCCTGCGTACCGGCGCGACCCTGAAGTGGTACACATCCACTCCGGATGGGCGCATTGACCTGAATTCTCTGGAACTGGATGACTCGGTCAAGGTCGTTGCCTTTACCCATCAGTCAAATGTGACGGGAGCTGTGGCGGACGTGGCAGAGATCGTTCGGCGTGCGAAGGACGTCGGAGCCATGACTGTCCTCGACGCGTGCCAGTCCGTGCCTCACATGCCGGTTAACTTCCATGAGCTCGATGTTGACTTCGCCGGCTTCTCCGGGCATAAGATGTGTGGCCCCTCGGGCGTGGGCGTCATGTATGGCCGCAAGAAATTGCTGGAAAAGCTTCCACCATTCCTCACCGGAGGGTCGATGATCGAGGTGGTGACGATGGAAAAGACCACCTTCACCGATATCCCCACGCGCTTTGAGGCGGGCACGCAGATGACGAGCCAGGTTGTTGGTCTCGGCGCTGCCATTGAGTTCTTGCAAGAAATCGGGATGGATGCGATCCACGCCCACGAGCAGGAATTGACGGCCTACGCCCTTAAGAAGCTGCAGGAAATCGACGGGCTGACGATTCTTGGGCCGACGACACCTGCAAACCGCGGTGGGGCCATCAGCTTCGCCCTTGAAGGGGTGCATCCGCACGACATGGGGCAAGTTCTCGATGACTCGGGAATTTCTATCAGAGTCGGTCACCACTGCGCCTGGCCCATCCACCGCCAGGCCGGTGTCAACTCGACCGGGCGCGCTTCCTTCTACCTGTACAACACATTCGATGAAGTCGACCAGTTGGTAGCTGGGCTTCACCGGGTCAAGAATTTCTTCGGAGTGTAAGAGTATGCAACTTGAGCAGATGTACCAGGAAGTTATCCTGGACCACTACAAGCATCCGCAGCACGCCGGGCTTCGTGAGCCCTTCGATGCGGAAGTCCACCATGTCAACACCTCCTGTGGCGATGAGCTGACGCTGCGCGTGAAGCTCAGTGAGGATAAGAAGACGGTTGAGGATGTCTCCTACGATGCCGAGGGATGTTCTATTTCGCAGGCAGCTGTCGACGTGCTCACCGAGGAGGTGATCGGGCAACCACTGGATACAGCGTTGGCCAAGCTTGCGGAATTTGAGAAGATGGTGACCTCCCGCGGGGAGCACGAGGGTGACGAGGACCTTATCGGCGACGGTGTTGCTTTCGCCGGTGTCTCCCGCTACCCAGCTCGTGTCAAGTGTGCGCTCCTAGGATGGAAGGCTTTTGAGGCAGCTGTAGGGGAGGTATAGAGCATCCTGGGCCGTGAGCGGGGAGACAACCGCCCCGCTTTCTGCCACCGCGTCCCCACCTTGTGTGAGGGCTGGGGTGCTCTCCCCGGAACGGTTTTCTCACGGTGCTTTTCGACGATCACCAGCAGCGAAACTACGAGCATTGACGATCACCCGACGATCAGCAAAGGAAACTTCTAACTGTGACCACTGACAACAATGAAACAACGGCAACGAACGACGTTGTCGATTCGCCGTCCCACACTGCGACTTCACCTGCACCGGAACCAGCACAGGATGTGCAGCAACCGGACGACAGGTCGTCGGAAAGCGAAAGCCAGGACACCGCAGCTGCCCCTGCTCCGGCAAACGGCAGCTCCGATTCGCTCAGCGGGCCGGCCCAGAAGCCCCCGCAAAGCGAGGAGGATTTTGAGCTTGCGTCCGATGTAGAGGAGTACCTTCGCGATGTCATCGACCCGGAGCTCGGCATCAACGTTGTTGACCTCGGACTCGTCTATGACATTTGGATCGAAAACGGCAACACTGCCGTCGTGAACATGACGCTGACCTCACCTGCGTGCCCTCTTACTGACATGATCGAGGAGCAGGCTGCCGCCGCAGTGATGACCCACGATCTTGTGGAAAAACTGACTATCAACTGGGTGTGGATGCCGCCGTGGGGGCCGCAGATGATCACGGAGGAGGGGCGCGAGCAGCTTCGCGCTCTTGGCTTCTCCGTGTAGTCCGTGTGCTTGCAGTAGTCGGTGTAGTGGGCTCGGATGTGTCCTCCTGACGGTAGATAGCCTCGTGCAAAAACCCGATCACGAAACGCACCTGCGAAAGCCCTCTTCCAGGACCACACTCAGTCCGGATCGCCCTCAACCGGGATTGTCCTCAGCCCGGATCACCTTCATCCAGAATCCACCCGCCCCTGATCAGAAACAGCAGTGGCCTGCGGAGGACTGGGGAGCAGACAAGTAGGTGGATCGACTGAAAGCCGAGCTGGAATCTAGGAATCTGGTGAGGGAAGGAGATTGGGAGTTTCCAGAAAACAGTAAACGCAAGCATTAGGGATAAGGCGTCATAAAAGGCCACACGAAAAGGCGTCATAAAAAGGTCGCATAAAAGGACGGCAAAGGTGGACTCGCTACAAGCGGATCCACCTTAGTTTTTGATTTTTCGCTTGGGGCGTGGGGGATCGAAATGCGACAGGTGAGACAGAGGGGGGGGAGTACTACCTTCAGTGTCCAACCCCCGTCGGGGGTGAGAACAAAAAGTCTTGAATATGAGAATGTGGAGCGATGAGGGGAGAAGGTGGCACAGACAGAGTTCACGAGTGGCTAATATCGGACAAAGAATAGTCAACCTACCAGGAAGGTGAACCATGGATTGCGTTTCTGTCGGAGTAGGTGCCCTGAGCATCGACGATGTCGTTAATGTAGCCCGCTATGATGCCCCCATCGAGATTTCCGAGGACGCCATGAAGACTATGGCATCCACGCGAAGTCGCGTTGAAGACCTTGCCAAGGATCCCACCCCCGTCTACGGCATTTCTACAGGCTTTGGTGCACTCGCGAAACGCCACATCCCGGAAGACATGCGTGCGCAACTGCAGAAGTCGCTTGTGCGATCTCACGCTGCGGGGTCTGGCCCTGAAGTAGAGCGGGAAGTCATCCGCGCTCTCAATCTTCTTCGTATCAGTACGCTGTGCACTGGACGTACAGGCGTCCGTCCGGAGGTCGCTCAGTGCTACGCCAAGCTCCTCAACGCAGGCATCACACCGATCGTCCACGAATTCGGTTCCCTAGGCTGCTCAGGTGACCTGGCACCCTTGGCACACAGCGCGTTAGTTCTTCTTGGTGAGGGGCGAGCCCGCACGAAGGACGGAAAGGAAATTACCGGTGCCGAGGCTTGCTCCCTTGCGGGGTTTGAGCCGATCGAGCTCAAGGAAAAGGAGGGACTCGCCCTCATCAACGGCACTGATGGCATGCTCGGCCAACTGTGCCTGGCGATCGATGACATCCGACGCCTTGTCACCACGGTGGACATCGCGACCGCCATGTCACTCGAAGGACTCAACGGAACTGCGACGGTCTTCGCAGCAGATTTGCAGGAGCTTCGACCCCATCCAGGCCAAGCCGTCGCAGCAGCCAATGTTCTCAAGGTCGTGGAGGGCTCGGGCATTCTTGAGGCTGCAGCAGAGGACTTCGCCATTAACCAGGTTCAGGATGCGTACTCAGTGCGGTGCAGTCCGCAAGTAGCCGGAGGCGTGCGAGACACTCTTAGCCACGCGATTTTCGTTGCCAACAACGAGCTTGCTGCTGCTGTTGATAACCCCGTGGTGGCAAAGGACGGACGGGTCACCTCGAACGGAAACTTCCATGGCGCACCGTTGGCGTATGTCCTCGATTTCCTGGCTATCGTGACCGCGGATCTCGCATCCATTTCGGAACGGCGAACGGATCGGTTCCTCGACCCTGCCCGTAATAGAGGGCTGAACGCTTTCCTCGCTGATGATCCGGGTGTGGATTCAGGTCACATGATCGCTCAGTACACGCAGGCTGCGATTGTCAGTGAGATGAAACGAAACGCTGTCCCTGCCAGCGTCGACTCCATTCCCTCCTCTGCTATGCAAGAGGATCACGTATCGATGGGGTGGTCGGCAGCCCGGAAGCTGCGTCGCAACGTGGATGGCCTGACACGAGTTCTCGCAGTGGAGATTTTGACCGCAGCACGCGCCATCGACATGCGTGGCGGCGAGCCTGGTGTTGGAACCAAGGCCGTTATTGACGTGCTTCGGCGCACCGTCGATGGCCCGGGGCCCGACCGCTTCCTCGCTCCCGATATTCAGCACACCGTCGATCTTGTTGCCTCTGGTGACATCGTCAGGGCCGCAGCCGACGCTGCAGGTGAGCTGGGCTAGTAGCTAATCTAAAACCAGTAGGTGTGGCAATCCGGTAGGAATGCCCAGCCGATGGATGCACAGTCGAGGATTCGGCAATATGAGGCAGCCGGGTAGATACCCGGCTGCCTTTCGCGTCGTGCAAAGAATCCACTGCAGTCCCTCGTCCTCCTTCTGCAGTCCCGCTTACCAGACACAGAAGGAATGGAGAGTTTGCCTGGAACGTTCGCCAGGTACGTTTGCCTGGAACGTTCGCCTGCGAACCTTAGCTTGCCAACGTTTTTCTGTGAACGTTCGTGTGCGGATGTTCGTGTGCGGGAGTAATCTTGTGGACCATCCGCTTCATCGGTTGTAGGACCTGGAAGGGAAGCGCGCGGGAGTGCTACATGAGCGCCGTTGCGTCGCTGATCAGTCGAGCTGCCACCTTCGCGGTGCGATTGTCGATGTCATAGGTTGGGTTCAGCTCGACTATATCGATGAGCCGAACCTTTCCAGTCTGCATGCACGCTGCTAGGCCATCCCTGATCGTGTTCAGATCCACACCTACGGCGGCAGGTGCGCTTACTCCGGGCGCCACTCCCGCTGGAAGAACATCAAGGTCAATGGATACGTGGAGGATATCAACATCGCGAGCGGCCGTGGAGATAATTTCGGCGATATCTGCATGCCGTAGCTCGTCCTCAGTGACGTACGTGACACCAAGGGCATCCGCCTCGTCGAAAAGCACTTTCGTGTTGTTGGGGCGAGAGATACCAATCACCGTGTAGTGAAATGGGTCTACTTCCTGGGAAATCTGTTTGAAGGGAGTACCTGATGTCGGCCTGTCCGCAGTGCGTAGGTCGAAGTGGGCATCAAAGTTAATGATTCCGATAGAGGCCGAATCGCTACTGCGAACGAGGCCCATGTGGGTGCCGTAGGCCGTCTCGTGCCCACCACCGACGACAATGCAGGTCGTGTCTGTGCTGGTGATAGCGGCGACTGCCGTGGACAGTGCTTTATGCCCTCCTTCAAGATCTGCGTCGGTCACGGAAATGATGCCGGCATCATAGGCGCGGGTTTCTGCGGGGGCTGCGAGACTGCCCAGTGCCGTGAACGCGGAATTCGGCCCCTCCGCGGCTCCGACTCGACCGTGGTTGCGGCGCACTCCTTCATCCGAGGCGAAACCGAGGATTGTCACGGAGTGGGAGAGTTCCTTTGCGGTGGCTTCATCTAACGAGGAGTTTTCCTCGAGGGGGTTGAAGGGAAGTGGCTTGATCGTGTTGAACCAGCGGGCATGCTCGGGGCCTTCGCCGTCGTTGCGGCCTGTCCATGAAAATGTGGGGGAATAGCTCATAGTGTCAAGCATATTAGGTAATCTAACTATTATGTCCCACGTACCCGCCGCAGCAAATACTCTTCGTATTTTGACGTTGCTTTCCACCCTGGATTCCCCAGTGAGCGCAGCTCGAATTCAACAAGAGCTCGGTCTTCCTCGGTCGACCACGTATCACCTGCTCAACGTCATGATCGAGTACGGTTACGTGATGTACGTCCCTGAACGGCGTGCTTACGGTTTAGGGATTGCCGCTTATGGCATGTCCGGTGCCTACGCCACACAGCAACCGCTCGTTCGAGCAGCCACTAGGCCGGCTAAACACTTAGCTGAACTAGTCTCCGGCACCTGTCACGTTTCTCGCATCGTCGGTGACGAGGTGGTCTACATTCTAGAGCTGCCCTCGCCTGGTGCGCCCAGACTCGTAACAGGCGTGGGAGTGAGACTGCCCGCGATGCATACTGCGTCGGGGAAAGCAATGCTTTCGATGATGGACACAACCCGTATCAACGCTGTTTTGGGAAGTGTCCCGGAGGAATTGTTGGAAATCCGGGTCCAGGGGTATGCGGAGGAGATCGAAGTTGTCGCCCCGGGGCAGGAATCGATTGCGGTGCCGATTCTCAATCATCTGCAAGAGCCTGCTGCCGCACTTGCCGTCACTTTTGCGACCGGTTCCATCGGTGATACTGCCCGCATGTCTGTGATAGAGGATTTGCAAATGAAGGCTGCAGGACTGGAGAAACGCGTGTTCGGGTCGGCTTCTAAACGCCACCTGCTCGAGTAAGCATGTCCCGGCAGTAGAGCGCGGGGAGGAAAGGTTTTCACGCCACTTTTCTGCTTCTCGCACTGTTCGCTGTTCAGCAATCCGGATCTGCTTAGGCAATCGTCTTGTGATGCGTGGTGGTGAGCCATCGGCTCGGGTTAGGGATGCACCCTGCCGAACGATAAGCCTGTGGCTTGGAGGAGGGGGAAAGGAAGGGAGGTAGACGGGGGTGAAGATGAAAGTATCGGAGGCGGTGGGGAGGTCTGGGGGAGTTTAGCGAATCCTCGTCCGGATCCAGTTTCTTCCTGCGTGTGGGGCGAAACAGTAGGGTGTGCTGCTATTTAGCGCGGAGAGCACACTCTTTTGTCTGATACTAAAGACATTCCATCGTTCGTAAACTACTCCGAAATTGGCCAACGCTACCTAAAGTGGGTGGAGAAATACAGATATAGTTCATTTGTGATGTTGGGTTCTATCTCGGCGCTCCCGCTGGGATCGGAATCCCAACGAATGTAGGAAAGGTTGCGCCTTGAATCCGAACCTGTCAACCCCCGGTCATGGTCCTCGCGAAGTTCACGCCCCCCGCGGCACGAAGCTCAACGCCAAGAGCTGGCAAACAGAAGCTCCTTTGCGGATGCTTATGAATAACCTCGATCCAGAAGTCGCTGAAAAACCGGATGAACTCGTTATCTACGGTGGTACGGGGCGCGCTGCTCGATCGTGGGAAGCATTTGACATGATCGTCGAAACGCTCAAGGAACTCGAAGATGACGAGACCCTCCTCGTCCAGTCCGGGAAACCCGTTGGCGTGTTGAAAACGAACGAGTGGGCTCCGCGCGTGCTCATCGCCAACTCCAACCTGGTCGGCGACTGGGCCACATGGGAGGAATTCCGTCGCCTCGAGGATGAGGGCCTCATCATGTACGGCCAGATGACTGCAGGTTCCTGGATTTACATCGCTACGCAGGGCATTCTGCAGGGAACCTTCGAGACGTTCGCGGCCATTGCGCGAAAGCGTTTCAATGGCACCCTAGCAGGAACTATCTCCCTCACCGGTGGGTGCGGTGGCATGGGTGGTGCCCAGCCTCTTGCCGTCACACTGAACGGTGGCGTGGTCATCATCGCAGATGTTGACCGCGGTAGGCTCGAGCGTCGCATGTCCAAGCGGTACCTCGATACCATCGCTGACAGCATCGATGACGCGGTGGCACAGGCAAATCAGGCCAAGGAAGAAAAGCGAGCGCTGTCGATCGGTTTGGAAATCAACGCCTCCGAGCTGTTCCCCGAGATGCTCAAACGTCACCGGACGGGCGAAATCCACATCGATATCGTGACTGACCAAACTTCAGCACACGATCCCCTCAGCTACCTTCCGCAGGAAATCCCCTTCGATAGGTGGCACACCGAGGCAGCAGACGACCCGCAGACGTTCACGAAGAAGGCACGCGAGTCGATGGCCGCTCAGGTACAGGCAATGGTGGAGTTCCAGGATGAGGGTGCCGAGGTATTTGACTACGGCAACTCGATCCGCGACGAAGCTCGTAAGGCGGGATACAACAGGGCCTTCGAGTTCCCAGGCTTCGTTCCGGCTTATATCCGCCCGCTGTTCTGCGAAGGTAACGGACCCTTCCGGTGGGCTGCGCTATCTGGCGACCCCAACGACATCAAGGTAACCGACGATGCTCTGCGCGAACTCTTCCCCGAGAACGAGCATCTCATCCGCTGGCTCGATGCAGCAGAAGAGTACGTAGAGTTCGAGGGTCTTCCCGCACGTATCTGTTGGTTGAGCTACGGTGAGCGCCACAAGGCCGGGTTGAAGTTTAACGAGCTAGTTAAGGAGGGTAAGATCAGCGCCCCGATTGTCATCGGACGTGACCATCTCGATTCCGGCTCCGTCGCCAGCCCGTACCGCGAGACAGAAGGCATGATTGATGGTTCCGATGCGATCGCTGATTGGCCAATCCTCAACGCGCTTGTGAACACTGCCTCCGGCGCGACGTGGGTGTCCTTCCACCACGGTGGTGGTGTCGGCATCGGCCGCTCCCTGCACGCAGGACAGGTAACCGTCGCAGACGGTACAGACCTGGCAGCTAAGAGGCTGGAGCGAGTGCTGACGAATGATCCTGCGATGGGTGTCATCCGGCACTTTGATGCAGGGTACAATCGCGCACATGAGGTCGCAGAGGAACGGGGCGTGCGGATCCCCATGGAATTCCACAGCCGTGAGGAGCAGTAAGCACTGCTACCTCTGAAACATTCGTTTGCCCATCCTAGCCGGAAGGAGCCACTCGTGGCAGCCAACTCAGTACTATTTACCGGAATCTCCGAACTCCGCACCGTGTCCAACGGAACCCTCGAGAATGCCGCTCTTGCAGCAGAAAACGGGCAGATCACGTGGGTCGGTGAGGCTGCGGAGGCACCGGAGGCCGCCGAAGTCATTGACCTCGGAGGACGGGCGGTGATTCCTGGCTGGGTGGACTCGCATACGCACATGGTCTTCGATGGCGACAGGTCAGCCGAGTTTGAAGCGCGGATGGCTGGTCAATCCTACGAAGCCGGTGGCATCCGCACGACGATGGAGGCTACCCGACAAGCGTCCGAGGAGCGTCTCCGCAAGTTGGTGTGTGGGCGGCTGGCCGCCTGTCATGCTGGAGGTACGACCACCGTCGAGACGAAGACCGGCTATGGGCTGACGATTCCGACGGAGGTCTTGGCGGCAGAAATTGGCGCAGAACTCTGCGACGAGGTGACCTTCCTCGGTGCGCATGTGTGCCCTCCCGAAATGGACCAGTCAGACTATGTCGAATTGGTAGCAGGGGAGATGCTGGAAGCTGTCGCCCCTCACGTGGGCTGGATTGACGTCTTTTGTGAGGAGGGAGCCTTCACTTACGAGGAGTGCAAAAAGATTCTTGAAGCCGGCAGGAAGAAGGGCCTCGTGCCCCGTGTGCACGGTAATCAGCTCGGTGAGGGCCCCGGCATCGCGCTCGCTGTCGAGGTAGGGGCTGCATCGGTCGACCATGTGACATTCCCCTCAGATCAGGATGTGGAGCTGCTTGCCGGATCGGATACCGTAGCAACGATTCTCCCTGGTGCGGATATCTGCACTCGTCATCCACTGGCCCCTGCGAGGAAGCTTCTCGACGCCGGCGTAACCCTGGCTATCGCTTCAGACCTCAACCCGGGAACATCCAACACCAGCTCTATGAACTGGTGTGTGGGCACCGCCGTTTTGCAGGGCTACCTCTCGTTTGATGAGGCCCTTGCTGCTGGAACCCTCGGCGGTGCGAAAGCTCTGCACCGCAACGAGGTCGCTGGTGGCCTGGATGCATCCGGGCGGCCAGCGGTAGGCACCCTCTCTGTCGGTTGCGCGGCTAACCTTCACATCCTCAACACGTCTCACGCGGTTGATCTGGCGTACAGGCCAGGTATGCACTTGGATTACGCAACGTACATCGGTGGTATGTGCGTGTATTCCGCCGAGTAGGGATCGTTCTTAGGAGCCACGCTTCAGGCTCGCTCCTCGGGATCGCTCTTACAAACCGCGCTCGTTTCCTCGGAACATGCAGCGAGCGCGGATGCTGTGTGCACCCATGATCTGCGGCTCATCGTGCTTCTGATCTGCGGCACCACCGTGCATCCACTTCCTGTTGATCGCTGTAGCCGCTGTCAATCATGGTGCACAGACCCGACGGCTGTGCTGCGAGATCCAAAACAAATGCTGCAGCATGTTTGGTGGGTGGCTGCGGCATGCCGCCTGCACGCAGTCGCTGTGGCAGCATAATCCACGCAGCTATGGGAAAAGACGAGTAGTTTTGGGGGCCGGAGGCAGGAGTGCAGGTCTCCTGGCCCCGGAAAGAGACAGAAAAACCATGCGTGGCTGCTGGGCAGCTGTAATCGGGAGTAGTACTCTAGACTAGGTACACGTGCCGAACGTAAGGCGGAATTCATGCAAGCTCTCGAACTGATCCTCGCCCTGTTCACAATCATTCTGGTCTCGTCAGTTCTTGATCAGGTAATGACGCGGTTATCCCTGCCTCTTGTACAGATTGCCATGGGCATTGTCGGCGCGCTCATCATTGGGGAACCCTTTAAGTTGACCTTTGATTCCGAGCTCTTCCTCGTCCTTTTCATCGGTCCATTGCTTTACGACGAGTCGCAGCACGTGGTTAAGCGGGCGCTCATGAAAAACGCGGGAGCCATTCTCTCCCTCGCCATCGGACTCGTCGTAGCTAGCGTTTTCGTCGTCGGCTTCACCCTCCAATGGATTGTCCCGACGATCCCCTTAGCAGCAGGTCTCGCGCTCGGAGCCGCGCTCGGCCCGACGGATGGTGTGGCTGTATCTGCGTTGTCGAAATCAACGAAACTCAGTGGTCGTCAGCAGGCTCTCCTTTCTGGAGAATCCCTCATTAACGATGCTTCTGGTATCGTGAGTTTCCAGTTCGCAGTCGGCCTCGCCGTGACAGGCATCTTTTCCATCAAAGATGCGGCCACCACCTTTGCAGTTTCCTTCGGTGGAGGACTGCTCTTCGGCATCGCCATGGGCATCGTGGTGGTTCTCATCCAAAGGGCGGTACGCGGAATTGGTATGGAATCCACGGTGTTCCACGTCACCTTCGAGATCCTTACTCCGCTGTTTATCAACTTGCTGGCGGAGAAGCTTGGCTTCAGCGGAATCCTTGCAGTTGTGGCTGCTGGCCTCTTTATCGCCCTCATTCCCACGCGGAGTACGGTCTACGCGGCTCGTGTATCCCTCGTCTCCCAAGGAGTGTGGGAGGTCATGTCGTTTGTCCTCAACGGCATCGTGTTCGTGTTTCTGGGGTCACGCCTACCAAGCATTTTCACCCACTCGTGGGAGGCGACCACGAAGCCGTTGTCGCTGCTTACGGCAGTGTTCGTACTCACGGCAATGATTACGCTGCTGCGATTCGTGTGGATCGTGGTCCTTGACCTTAACGCCCGGCGCCGAACCCCTGGCTCCGTGCCTGCCTCGCTGACAGACCTCATTGTCGCCTCGCTAGCCACAACGTTGGGCGGTCCCAAGGGAGCAGTCACGTTGTCCATCGCGTTGACGCTTCCACACTCACTTGTCGGCATCGATGGATTGCACATCAGGGATGAACTACTCTTTCTGGCATCCGGAATCATTCTTTGCACGCTGCTGCTCGCGAACTTTGTTCTCCCAGTCCTTGCTCCCGCCGAAGGGACAGGAGATAACGAGCGGGACACTGAGGTTCGGGTGAAGGTGAAGGAACGCCTCATTTCCGCGATAAGCGAAGAACTTGGTCCCAAGCATCCTCACGCCGTCTCCTTCCTCATAGCGCGTTATAACCGGGAGATCGCCGAGTTGACGATGGGTGAGGAACTTGAGGAAGCTGTCGGCGAGCAGCGTGCAGATCTCCTCGTGCAACAACTTGATTATCTCGATAATCTCTTTGCGGAGGGTGAGCTTACTGAGGCCATTTACACTCCCATGAAGCAGGCAAATGAGCGCATGCTCCGGGCTCTCAAGGAGCGTCAAAAGCGCCATGGACGGCGTAAGAGGGTTCTCCTTAGGCTTGCTCGTGGCTTCAGGGATCGTTTTGGCAAGCGAGGTGTGGAGAAGCGCCAGGCTGTGCCGACGGATATTCGTGCAGCCCGCCAGGAACTGGCACGCTTTTCCCTCGCTTACTTGTCTCACCTCGACCCGAAGACGGACGCGGCGCAAAACGCCATTCACTATCTCATTGCTGAGAACCAACGTTTCCTTCTGCTTGCAGACCAGCTTCAGGCCCGTAGAGAAGAAGGAAGCTCTCGCGTGATGTCTTTGGCTGAAGAACAGGATTTGCTCGAGGTCGAGGCACTTCGGTTGGAGCTCGGATGTATCCAGGAGCTTCGTGAGGCCGGCGAAATTACTACCGCTGAGGCTGCGACACTTCGTGACGAGGTTTACCTTTTGCAGATGAACCTCTCCGACTACGGCGCGCATTAGTGCTTCGACAACATGGTATCAACAAAGACCTGCAGATACTGCAAGGTCTGCAGGGCCTGCAAGGTTCGAGTTTTTGAGCAGGTCCTGCAAGGGTTGAGTTTTTGAGCAGGCCACAACACTAGGACAGCTTGTTCTCGCTGTTTGTCCTGGCGGCCGGATTATCCAGCAGTAGCATGTCTTCGGCTTCTGGAGGAGTTCGGCGCTACCCGCGTGGCCAGCGGGCAGTGAAAAGCGTGCTCCGTGGCCGGACAGAGAGTGCATATTGGTTTCTGCGGGGGGATCCCAAATGAGCCCAGTGCCAAGAAGTGCGGTCTTTTGGTTTCACCTCAATGCCATGCGGCGTTTTTCTTCCTGTAACCGGCTGGTCACCTCGGCAGATTAGGCTATCAACGTTTTGATCCAATAGCTTTGTCGGAAAAGAAAGAATCGCATGCGCACATCCTTCCTTTCAGCTGTCGTAGCCCTCTGCCTGCTCGCATCTCCCGTGTCGGCACAAAATCTCTCCTCGGGCCGGGTGGACGGGCTTTTGAGCTCACTGTCCTGGGAAAACTCCTCATCTGCTCCCAGCCAATCCAACGGTTCGTCGGGTGCGGCTGGCTCTGCCGATGCCGCAGCAAACCCCGACGCATCGACACCAATCACCGATCCTGTTACCGGCGGCACTTGGATGGAAGACTTCGAAGATCGCACGGGTTGGACTGTCCATACCAATGTTCTTCACTCCGGGGAAAAACGCTGGGAAGGGTGGAACTTCGCCACGATCCGTGACTGGACGTGGGCCGTGGGCACAGACAAGCGTCACTACTTCACGCGCGGTGACGGAAAGGTGGCAATAGCTGAGAGTAAGCACCACCGTTTGAAAGCGGGGGAACAGATGACGACGGAACTGACCTCCCCATCAGTCCCTGTCACTCCTGGTGTGGCCTACCAGCTTGAGTTCGATTCGCATTACCGTCAGGGATCGAGCGACAACACAGCAAAGGTAGTTCTGACGTTTGATACGGGCGAATCCAAGACGGTTCGGGAGTTTACGAAGGATTCCTTCTCCACCCACGAACAAGTCGGGTTTACTGCTCCCAGCGGTGCACAATCTGTTAGCGCGACGTTCGTTTACGGGAATGCGCAGGACGATTGGTTCTGGGCGATCGATAACGTCACCGTCACCACACCACTACCTGCGGATCCGGGTACGCCTACCGCAGTCGTCGATATTATCTCCGACACGCATAACGAGAAGAAGTACGGCGATGTGATTGACTTCCTCAACCGGCAGCCAGACCCTGCTGGCGCGATGGTAGTCAATGGGGACTATGTCGATATGGGCTACGCGGAAAACTATGCCAACTTTGCTGCTGATAGAGCTGCGCATCCGCATGCTTCAGGCAGGGAATACTTTACGATCGGTAACCATGAGATGCTTGGCACGGACGGATCGGATACGTTCCTCCACCGTTACTTGGATATGACCAAGCAGGATCACGTATGGCGTGAAGAAGTTGTCGATGGTCAACCGCTGCTCATGATCTCGACCGAGTTTTACGATGATGTCGCCCGCGACGGAAAAGAGCCCTATGTGGTGCTGTCCGATGCGCAGCTAAATTGGCTCAAGCAGCGTCTCGATTATTGGGAAGGGAAAGGAAAGACGGTCTTTCTCTTCAGTCACCTCGTCCTTCCATACACGGTGACGAGCACGCATTCGCCTTGGTACGGAAATGATTTCGCGGAATTGGGCAAGCTGAATAAAGTCCTCCAAGGGCACGACAACATTGTTATGTTCACTAGCCATACGCATGCTTCACTGACTGCAGGGGATTGGTGGGGTGTCTACCGTGGAGCGGACAAGCACGGTTTCCCGGTTGTAAATACTGGCGCCGTAAAAAACGCAAATCTTCCGGATGGTGACTATGATGAGGAGGTCGATCCCGCACTACCGCAGACAACGGGGCTCCGCGTCAAAACCTATCCTGACCGTGTCCGTGTTGAGGCATGGGACTTTGAAAAGCAGGAAATGATTCGGTTCCATGATTTCCCGATCCACTCGTAGACTCTTGCTGGAGGGATCATTTTCCAACGTGTAGTTTTCGCCCGCTGCACGGTTAGAAAAGGTGATTAGTGAAGGTTGAGAATCTGGTTCGGTTTTTCGCTTTACTTACGTCTGTGCAGTAGCCAGTTTCTACTAGCGTGTATTTGTTGAGGCTTCACATTTTGAGATGTCACAATCTGGCTAGCAGATCGGAGCTGGTAAATCTGAGCTGGTAGCGGACACCCGGGCGGGGCCCGGGCGGGTACGCATGGGATCTCACATCCCTTTCTAGTCCACTTTGTATGCTTGAAAGTAGCTTGTCGACGCCCTGTGGTCTCCGTTTCTTCAACAGTTTCAGGGCTCATTAGCACCTCGAAAGCTGCTGCTGTTCGCGCCTCGTGCGGACTCTAAGAAGTGAAGAAGCACCGATCACTAGTGGCGAGGGGCGCGTGCCACAGACAGCAGCCACTTTTTGGCCGCTTGAAGCAGTGACTAAAGTGTCCGCAATAGAATACTGGTAGCCGGAGACGAAGCGCATGGAAGTTCACCGCTACCAAGGCGTGCACAGAGGAGAATCTCTGCACGAAGGTCTTTTTATGCTGCCGAGAAGTTGGGGTGTCTTCGGACGAGCCAGGTGCGGATCCTGGGCGGGGGAAAGGGAAGTCGATGGAAAGGGAGAGTGAAAGTAAACGGCAGGGAGGTAGACGAAGGAGGAAAAATTACGGAAAAGGCGTACCCAGACTATCTGAGTACGCCTTTGATGACCGGATTCGTGCAGTGGCCGAAAGCAAGGAACGTTGTCGCTTTTAACCCGTGCGAAAACGGCGTGCGCTTAGGTTAAGAATCCACGATGTTCCTGCTATGCCCGCCGGAACCAACAAATAGCGCTGGGACGACCATCGCTGGCAACATGACTGGGCCAGCAGGAACTCTCGTTTTCAGCGCTGCTATTTATCAGCTTCGCGGTTGCGCAGCGCGCGCTGGAGCCGATCCTGGCCTTCGGCGATAACGCGGTGGAGTGCTGCAGGGTGCTCGGAATCGAGGACAACCTGTGCCGTGTCGACTGTCTCCTGTGACGTGGCGTAGTAGGGGAAGAGGCCTTCGACCATTTGCAGCGCGGTCTCCGAGCTGAAGTTCTTCCACATGCGTGGAGCCAGTGCGAAGTAGTCCTTGGCAAACGGTTCGAGGAGCGGAGCAGATCCTGCAAAGGTGAGGCCCTCCAGCTTGTGCCTGCGCTCCAGGTTGCTCATGGAGCGTGACGTATCGGTCAGCTCCTTCCACACAGCGGTCTTCACGTCCTTCGTGGGGATAGCAGCCCCGGCGCGCCACGCAGAGTTCTGCCCGGAGGCAAGCTTGTCCTCTTCTCGCATCGCCCGGATCTTTTCCTCTGGGGCGTTGATGTCGCCGGCGGCGATGAGGGCAGTAAGGGCCTTCCACTTGAGTTCAGCATCGACCTCAACACCGTCGATGGAGGGCGTTCCCTCGAGGATTGAGCGGAAGAATTCCTTCGCCTCCTCGGTGGGGGTGACAGAGAGGAGCTGGTTGACGAAGGCGACCTGGCGGAAGTCGCGGGTAACCTTTGCTCCTTCGAGCAGGGTCGTTGCCAGGAGGGCGTTGCCCTCTGCTTCGACCCACTCGGGGTCGGAGTAGCGGGTGACGGCCGTCGTCGCCTGCGCCAGGATTTGGCCGAGGACGGCGGTTTCCTTCTCTACCGGGGCGCCACGGCGAACAAGCTCGACGAAGTCGCGGCCACGCATCTTTGTGTTGCGGACCATCTGCCAGGCCGCAGACCAGCACAGTGCGCGGGCCATCGGGTCCTCGATGTCCCCAATGTGTTCCTGGACAAAGGAGAGGGATGCCGGGTCGAGCTCCATGATGGCGTAGGTCAGATCGTCATCGTTGACCAAGACGAGGTCGGCTGCATCCTTACCGATGAACTCGCTGACTTCCTTCGATGCCGAGTCGATGTCTACCTCAACCCGGTCGGTGCGGGTGACCTTCCCGTCGATAAGCGAATACAGACCCACACCGATACGGTGCGTGCGGAACTCACCGTTACCCGGCTGGGCCCCATCCTGCTCAACGGCGAAGGACGTGTACTTTCCGTCCTCTACGGTAAAGGCCGGGCGCAGCGCGTTAACACCGGTGGTCTTCAGCCACTGGTGAGCCCAGTCAGACAGGTCGCGGCCAGAAGATTCCGACAGCGACTGGAGAAGGTCATCGAAGGTGGCGTTGCCGAATGCATGGCGGGCGAAGTGCAGGCGGACGCCGGCGAGGAAGGCATCCTGGCCAACGTATGCCGCCAGCTGCTTCAGCACGCTCATGCCCTTGGCGTAGGTAATGCCGTCGAAGTTCTGCTCCACGGCCTCAATATCGGAGGCATCGGTGGAAATTGGGTGAGTAGTGGGAAGAGTGTCCTGAGCGTAGGCCCAAGCCTTCTCTACCGAGCAGTAGGTAACCCACGCCGTCTTGTACTTGGTGTTGGCGACCATCGCGGTGGCGGCAGACCAGGTGGCAAAGGACTCGTTGAGCCACAGGTCATCCCACCACTGCATGGTGACCAAGTCGCCGAACCACATGTGGGCCATTTCGTGCAAAATAGTGTCGCAGCGGCGCTCGTAGCGGTACTCCGTCGGCTTGGATGTGAAAACGTACTCATCGCGGAAGGTCACGCAGCCGGCGTTTTCCATCGCGCCCATGTTGTATTCAGGGCAGAACACCTGATCATATTTGTGGAACGGGTACATGACACCGAAGACCTGATGGTAGAAGTCGAATCCCTGCTTCGTCTGATCGAAGAGAACGTCGGCATCCAGTGCCTCGGCGATCGACTGCCGGCAGTAAATGGATAGTGGAATGGTCAGTTCGTCTGCCTGGCCGACGTGCGGGCCGTATTGGCCTTCGGGTGTCTCGGGATGCTTGGTCAGGGGTCCCGTCCAGGAATCCTTGACCTCGAAGTACGGGCCAGCGATGAGGGCGACAAGGTAGGTGGACAGGCGGTAATCAATAGTTGAGGTGTGGGTGGCCTTGCCGTCCCTCACGTGTGTCTCAACAGGTGCGTTGGTGACAATGACGAAGTCATCAGGGGTGACGACGGTCAGATCGTATGTTGCCTTTAGATCCGGCTGGTCGAAGCAGGCAAACATGCGCTTGGCGTCGGCGGCCTCGAACTGTGTATACATGTACACGCGGTTATCGGCGGGGTCGACAAAGCGGTGAAGTCCCTGACCGGAGTGGGAGTACACAGCATCAGCGGTGATCTGCAGGGTGTGCTCGCCTTCAGTCAGACCGGTTAGGACAATGCCGTGCTCCTCGTCGTAGCCGGCATCGTTGAGAGTCAGTGCTTTGGCGGTGATGTCCTCACCGTCGAGGAGCACCTCGGTGACGTTTTTTGCACGCAAGTCAATGAACGTGTCGCCGGACTTTTTCACCTTGAAGCGGGCTGTGGTGATGGAGCTGAAGGTTTCCTCGCCGGTGGTGAGGTCGAGGTGAATGGTGTAGTGCTCGACGTCGAGCATGTCACTGCGGTGTTGTGCCTCTTTCTTTGTGAGGTTAACCGAGGTCATGGGTATCCTTTCGTGTCCAGTGAGTGCGTGCTGCGGCAGCATAAAAAGCCTGCCTCTTGTTCTGTGGCCTAACTGGTGGCAAAAGCGCGTACAAGCTTCGCTTTGTCAGTGCTATCGCGTAAACCAATCCAGATGCGAGCCATCCCCTTAAGGGTAGCGCTTGGATGTCCCAAAATGAGGAAGTTTCGGGCCAGATCTGGGGAGAGCGTGAACACAGATTCAATCACGTTTCGGCGGGTTTCCAACGGAAGCGCGAGAAGACAGGTGAGACAGCGCTGAGACAATGCTTCATCTGCGCGGAATCTCCTTGTCTGCCAGGGAAATAGGGGAGACGGAGAAACAGCTTCCTGGTCACCTCGCACGGAACAAGCAGTGGTTTTCCCCAGTCTGGCAAAGCGGTCTAGAATGCGTGTCTCGGAACGTTGCTGATGGTGGCTGCGAGCCTCCAGTGCGTCGAGGGTGGGATCCGTAAAGCGAAACGACGTGGCGATGGAGTAGCCAGTAAACGGATTGATAAAACCAGCGCGGGAGCCATAGGGGACATGCGGCCCTGTGTACGCTCGAGGGGCCAGAGGAATGAACACGTTGGTGCCAGTGTGGCCGTTGCTGCAAGCGCCGTCATTGTTACCGCTACTGCTACAGTTGTTGCCCCTGCGCCCTTTACTGGGAGTTCGCGTGGCAAGGATGGTGTCCTGCTGGAGGTAATCGCCGTTTGCCAGCGGCACCGTGTAGAGAAAATGATCCGGTTCATCTGTGCGGAAGTCCATGAACACTGTCTCGTGATGACCCCGCTGGTAACTATCAGTCGCAACCTGGACTGGCGTTCCGCTGGAAAAGAGGTCCCGCGTACCGCGTGCGTCGATGACAATGTCTGCTCCTAAGTCCTCGGCGGTGACGCTATCGGCATCGACGGCTTCGCGGTGAACGGGAAAAGTCGTAAGCGCCTTCCATACACGGGGATTGTCAAGGACGAGATAGTCGCGGTTGAGACAGATCCGCTGCCTGTCGTGTGTGTAGACGACAGGTGAAGAAACGGATTGCTCTGGCAGGGATGCCGCCCAGTGGGGGAGCTCATCGGCAAAAACGCTGAGGACATGCGTCGGTGGTGGTTGCGGATCCCACCCGGCCACCTGCCACCCGCGTACCGACGCGCGGTGTGCGATGGCGAGACCAGCGGGGCCTAGTCCGATAACGGCGAGTTTCATGGCTTGATTGTAGGTGCCACATGCGGGGACGTGGCAAAATACTGCTTCTACACATGCCTCTGCACGCCGAAGTGGAGATACTCCAGGGACAACGCTTCTGGGCAGCGAGTTCCTATGCACGGTGGTCTTCGGTGCGGGGTGTGCGCACTGAAGTCAGATGTCGATGCCACAATCCGATGTCACAATCCACAGTGCATCCAAATGGTCCGCCATCTGTTTCGCCCCTCCCAGGTCCATGCGCCCGTCGGGAAACATCAACGAGGCGACAGAGTGCGCTGTTTAGGTGCAGTATCGATATTGCGTAGCGATGGCGCCTTCGCCCTCAGGCACCTGCCGTCGTGGCTAGGGGTTGCTTTGGCGGTGTTGTACACTGTATCGCCGTGATTGTTACGCAGGATTTAGAGGTACGTGTCGGTGCCCGGACACTTCTGACGGCTCCGGGGCAGCATCTTCGTGTGCAGCCCGGCGACAGAATCGGGCTGGTGGGCCGCAACGGTGCGGGAAAGACCACCACCATGCGTATTCTCTCCGGAGAGACGGAACCCTGGCGGGGTTCTGTCATGCGTTCCGGAGATATCGGCTACCTGCCACAGGATTCCCGCGAAGGAAATATTGAGCAGACGGCACGTGACCGCGTCCTTTCCGCCCGTGGCCTGGGGGAGATTAAGACCTCAATGGAGCGCCAGCAGGAGATCATGGAGACAACCATGGACCCCAACAAGCAGGCCAATGCCATTAAGAAGTATTCCCGGTTGGAGGAACGCTACCACTCCCTCGGCGGTTACGAAGCAGCAGCAGAAGCTGCACGGATCTGCGACTCCTTGGGGCTTCCGGCCCGTGTACTCGACCAGCCCCTGAAGACGCTGTCCGGTGGTCAGCGCCGACGCGTGGAGCTGGCGCAGATCCTCTTCGGATCCACGGCTGGTTCCGGGAAGTCGACGATGACTCTGCTTCTCGACGAGCCGACCAACCACCTGGATAGTGACTCAATTTCCTGGCTACGTGAATTTCTCCGCAAGCACGAGGGCGGACTCCTCATGATTTCCCACGACGTGGAGCTTCTCAAAGCCGTGTGCAACAAGATCTGGTTCCTCGACGCTGTGCGTGCTGAGGCAGACGTGTACAACATGGGGTGGGACAAGTACGTTGATGCCCGGGCAACGGACGAAGCGCGCCGCAGGCGGGAGCGCGCCAACGCGGAAAAGAAAGCTGCTGCGCTGCTCAAGCAGGCGGATAAATTGGGCGCGAAGGCGACGAAGGCCGCCGCAGCCAAGCAGATGCGGGCGCGCGCAGAAAAGATGGTTGCCCGGACCGATGAGGTACGTCAGCACGACAAAGTCGCCCATATTTCCTTCCCGGATCCGGCTCCGTGCGGCAAAACCCCGCTTAATGCCACAGGCTTGACCAAGATGTACGGCTCGCTTGAGGTGTTTGCGGGCGTGGATCTCGCCGTGGATAAGGGCTCCCGTGTGGTGATCCTCGGCTTCAACGGCGCAGGTAAAACGACGCTGCTGAAACTTCTCGCCGGTGTTGAGCGCACCGACGGCGAAGGCGGTATCGTCCGCGGTCATGGCCTGAAGATTGGCTACTTTGCCCAGGAACACGACACCATCGATCAAAATGCGACGGTGTGGGAAAACACGATAGCCGCCTGTCCCGATGCCGACGAGCAGCAGCTGCGCAGTCTGCTCGGTGCCTTCATGTTCTCTGGCGACCAGCTGGAGCAACGCGCGGGAACTCTCTCGGGCGGTGAGCAGACCCGTCTCGCGCTGGCCACGCTTGTTTCCTCCCGTGCCAATGTTTTGCTTCTCGACGAGCCGACGAACAACTTGGATCCTGTCTCGCGCGAGCAGGTGCTCGATGCGCTGCGCACGTACAAGGGCGCCGTCGTCCTCGTGACGCACGACCCAGGTGCTGTGAGGGCGCTTGATCCTGAGCGTGTCATCATCCTGCCTGATGGCACCGAGGATCTGTGGAACGATGAGTACATGGAAATCGTCGAGCTGACTTAGCTCTTTGCCGCCGTGTCCAGGAACTTATGTGGCTCCGAAAGATGAAGCGATGAGGAAGTGCGTTGTTTATAAAAAGGCTGCAGCCGAACGAAAAAATTCGGTTGCAGCCTTTTTCTTTGTGGCCGTCGCCGCGCTATATAAGGGCTCTACAAACTAATTGCGGAACCCGTGGACAGGCGCGGGGATGAACCCGCCACGGGAGACGAAGGCTTCTGCCGATTTCTGGCCCACCTCGATGACCGGTGCGTAGCCCAGGAGACCGCCGAAGTCCACGTCGTCGCCCACGGTGGCACCTGGAACGGGGATAACGCGGACTGCGGTTGTTTTATGGTTCATCACGCCGATGGCTGCCTCATCGGCAATCATCGCGGAAATCGTGGAGGCCGTCGTGTCGCCCGGAATCGCGATCATGTCGAGCCCGACAGAGCAAATGCACGTCATAGCCTCGAGTTTCTCGATCCGGAGAGTACCTGCCCGGACGGCATCGATCATGCCCTTATCTTCAGACACAGGGATGAATGACCCCGAGAGACCACCAATGCGCGAGCAGGCCATGAGACCACCCTTCTTTACGGCATCGTTAAGCAGCGCCAATGCTGCCGTCGTGCCGTGGGTACCGACCTGTTCCAGGCCCATGTGCTCAAGGATGTGGGCGACGGAGTCGCCCTGTTCAGCCGTAGGCGCAAGCGAGAGGTCGACGATGCCAAACGGCACGCCAAGTCGCTCCGAAGCCATCGTGCCGACGAGCTGGCCAGCACGGGTGATCTTAAAGGCAGCGCGCTTAATTTCCGCCGCCACCTGATCGAGTGTGGCACCCTCCAGCGTGCCGATGGCACGATCGACGACACCGGGGCCGGACACCCCGACATTGATCACCACATCGGCTTCTTCCACGCCGTGGAAAGCTCCTGCCATGAACGGGTTGTCGCTGACTGCATTGGCAAAAACAACGAGCTTCGCGCAGGCGATAGCAGAGGCATCCTTCGTGGCTTCGGCGGCATCCTTGATCACGGTGCCAAGCAGCTTCACAACATCAATGTTGATACCGGCGCGGGATGAACCGACGTTGACTGAGCCACACACGATATTTGTTTGTGACAGTGCTCGTGGCATGGATTCTATGAGGCGCTTTTCGCCTGCTGTCAACCCCTTGTCGCACAGTGCGGTGTAGCCGCCGATGAAGTCGACTCCGACTTCAGCAGCAGCCTTATCCAGCGCCTCTGCGATGAGAACGGGATCACCGTCAACGGCGGTCGCGAGGATGCCGACTGGGGTGACAGAAATGCGCTTGTTGACAATCGGAATGCCGAGCTCGTCCTCAATTCCCTCACACACGGGAACCAGGTCGTGGGCGGTGCTGACGATGTGCTCGTAGACCGCGTCGGCGGTCTCCTGCATCGTCGTGCGAATGCAGCCAAGGAGGTTAATGCCCATGGTGACAGTACGGATATCGAGTCGCATCCGCTCAACCATGTTGATCGTCTCGAGGATGTCCGAGGAATTGGTTACTAGGGGAGAGGCATGTAGCGGTGTATTCATAACAGGTCCCCTATACACGGTGCATAGCGGTGAAGATGGCCTCGGACTGGACGCGGATCACGACCTTTTGGCTATCTCCCACTCCGGACATGTGTTCTTTAAGGTCAGCGATGTTAGTACCGTCGTCACATTCCCCATGCAAAATCATGGTGAAGTAGCCATCCATGATCGTCTGGCTGATGTTCAAAATATTCACATTCTTTTCTGCAAGTGCCGTGGTTACGGCGGAGACGATGCCAGTATGATCTGGGCCCGTCACGGTGATAATCGCGATCATGAAAAATGAGTATAACCCCCTGACGTGAGAATTATGCATTGGGGGATTCTTCGCTCAAGCGACCATCCTGTTCGTGCGCACACCATACGAGGGTAGTAAAGGCGTGCACAACAAACGAGGGTAGGACGTGCGCACAACAAACGAGGGTAGGAAAGGCGTGCACAGGGCGGACCCAATTCGCTCCGATTAGCTTCTCGCGCCCGTGTGCTTTACATTGGCCACCGTGAAGGAATTTGATGACCTACCCGTTCAAAAGGATGAGCCCGTCACGCGAGCACGGCAGCGCCACGGCGGAACCTCACGTACACTCGCCTGGCTTCTCGACGATCTCATCACCATCCCGGGCACGAACCGTCGCGTCGGACTTGATCCACTCGTGGGGCTCGTCCCCGGCGCCGGCGATATTCTCACCATGGTTGCAACTGGTTCGACGCTTATCGACGGCCTCCGGTACCGGGTCCCATTACTGGTTCTGCTCAGGATGATTGTCAACATGGGGCTGGACTCACTCATCGGAAGCATCCCCCTTGTCGGTGACGCGTTCGACTTTTTGTTTAAGGCAAATCGGCGCAATGTGGCGCTTTTGGAAAATGCGATCGCCGATGGAAACCAGGCCAAGATGAGTGCGAAGAGGTACTTCATTGTGGTGGGAGTCCTTGTTGTCCTCGCATTCGTAGCCGTCCTCGCTCTCATCATTTGGCTCATCGCCTTCATAGTTGGACAGATCGGCTGGTTCTAGAGGAGGTGGCGAGCAGATCCATTTTCTTTTGGTCTCGCTTCGCATCGTCTCGCTAGGGGTAGACACACGGAAGGGGCCTCGTTACAACAGGTAACGGGGCCCCTTCTGCGACGGTGGATGGAGACGTCGAAAAGCGGAGATAACCTACCAGTTCTTGTTCCGTTCAAGATCAGCCTCAGTCGGCTTCACAGCTGGAAGACCAGTGACGAGCTTGTGGATGCCCCACAGAGCAAGGAACACAGGAATTCCGAGGTAGGGGGTGAGTATTGCCAGGAAGTCCTCTCCTGCAGCGACAGGACCGATCGCCTGCCCGATGACGACACCGAAGCACAGCACGAGCGCCACGATTGCACCGAGCGGGAAGAAGGGACTCTTGTAGGGGAGAGATTCCAGCGGAACGTTCTGAGCACGGAGAGCCAAACGGAATTTATAGTGCGACCAGGAGATGCCGATCCACGTGATAAAGCCCGCGAGAGCGGAGAGGGTGAGCAGGAAGGTGTAGGCTGTGCCGTCTCCAACAATGGAGGTAATAAAACCGGTCATACCGACAACCGTCGTTGCACACAGTGCGCGAAGGGGCACTCCGTGGGATGTCAGCTTGGCAAAGAATTGTGGAGCCTGCCCCTCGGTGGCCAAAGCGTACAGCATGCGCGTGGAAGCGAACAGCCCTGAGTTACCGGCGGAAAGTACCGACGTTAGGATCACAGCGTTCATGAGAGCAGCGGCGAAGGCAACGCCAACGCGGTCAAAAACAAGCGTGAACGGGGAGATCGCGATGTTCGATTCCGAAGCGTTGAGCAGGTTCGGATCTGTGTACGGAATGAGGAAGCCGATGACTGCGATGGCTCCAATATAGAAGATCATGATGCGCCAAAAGATCGTGCGGATTGCCTTCGGGATTGTTTCCTCAGGATTCTCCGCCTCCCCCGCAGCCACACCCACGAGCTCTGTCCCCTGGAAGGAATAACCTGCGGCGATGAACACCATGAGGATACCGAAGCCGCCGTTAACAAAGGGAGCCTCGCCTGTGGTCCAATTTTCTAGCGCAGACTCCGCGCTGAAGAAAATTCGGATGATCATGAAGGTTCCCAAGGCCAGGAACACTAACACGGTGACGACCTTGATAAGTGCGAACCAGAATTCACTTTCACCGTAGGCCCGTGAGGAAAGCGCATTGATAAGGAATATCGCAGCTAGGAAGACTACCGACCAAATAATCGATGGCACCTCCGGGAACCAGTACTTCATCACAAGTGCGGCAGCGACAAGCTCTGCAGCAACGGTGATCGCCCAGTTGAACCAGTAGTTCCACCCCATGGCGAAGCCGAAGCTGGGGGAGACGAACCGGCGTGCATACTCCTGAAACGAACCGGCTACCGGGAGGTAGGCAGCCATCTCACCAAGGGACTGCATGATGAGGTACACCATAATGCCGATCAGTGCATACGCCACGAGCGCGCCACCAGGACCAGCCTGAGAAATAGTCGTGCCCGAGGCGACGAAAAGGCCGGTACCGATTGCGCCACCGATAGCGATCATATTGAGGTGCCGGGCTTTCAACCCCCTCTTAAGCTGGCTTTCCGCCTGTTCAGTCATAGTTAAGTCACTTTCCGCGTGAGGGTAGATAATCTATTGATTGTCGGTGTGTTTGTGCCGAATGTCAAAGAGCACCACCCGCCACCCTTGGGAGAAACGATTCGAGTGGGTGCATGAAGGAACGGCAAGCTACTGACAGTAACGGACAAACGAGGCTAACAGCCCATTTGAGTACGTGGTATCCACCGTGGGAAGGGTGGCCACGATTGCGTCGTAGTCCTCCTTGTGGAAGTACCCGTAATCCATGTAGAAGTTCATTCGAATCTGCATGGATGCAGGATCCATCTCGGCGTGGAATTGGGCTGCCCACGTGTGTTCCCCGTACCGGAAAATCTGCACGGGGCAGGTTGGCCCCTCGGCGAGGAGAACACACGACGAGTCGAGCAAAGTGATGTTCTCGGTGTGCCCCGTCAGTGCCTGGAACGTATCAGGGAAAGAGGAAAGCAGGGGATCCCTCTTCCCATCTTCTGTCAGGTGGACGACTGTACCCCCCGATTCCTCGGGGTGGGTGCGCCCGACGCTTCCACCAAGTTCGGACGCGACGAAACCAGCACCGAAACAGATAAAGATTGAAGGGAGCTCGCAATCAATGAGTGTACGGAGCTGCCCCATAATGTGAATCTGTTTGGGGGTATGCAGCTTGTCGGTGATATTGAAGGGGCTGCCACCGACGATGACGCCGTCGTAACCGTCGAGGGGTGGAAGGACATCCTCTGTGCTATCCAGTTGCACCTGGGTGAGTTCGTCGCGGCTCAGCCCTGTGGCCTGGAGGAAATCCTTATACTCCTGCGCGACAACACCGTCACCGGTGCGCGGCGACACTAAAAGGAATGAAGACATGCAGGATATCCTACTTGTCCCTCATTTCGGCTTTGCTGTGGGGTGAACTAGTTCTCACGCACAGCACGCTCAGCCAGCCCCAGAACGTCCCGGAGGAGATCCGGATCTTCTCCCATCGACAGTCGCGAGATAAGCCCGTCCAGGATCGTCTCAAGGAATGCGCGATGGACCTCTACACCATGCGCATCCCGATGAGACTCTGAGGGGGTGGATGCGAGACGTTGACGCAGAGCCGAATCGACGATTTCCTGTTGGTCCTGCCAACGCTCCCGGAACCCGGGATCCGTGCGGACAAGGCGAACGACTTCCAACCGAGTAGCAAGCCAATCGTGTCGTTCGGGGTGGTCGAGAATCTCATGCATGACTTGTACTAATCCGGCGGAGGAAATGACGTCGGCCTGTCGCTGTGCATCCTCTCGGGCGAGGGCGAAGAAAAGCCCCTCCTTATCGTCGAAATGGTGGAAGATTGCACCGCGGGACTTTCCCGTTGCCCCTTCCAAACGGCGAACGGTGGCTCCTTCGTAGCCATATTGGCCAAAACAACGGCGTGCTCCGTCGAGTATTTCTGCTCGGCGATTATGCAGATCTTCTTCGGAAACGCGTGGCACGATGTGTAAAACCACCTTCTAATTCGGGTAACAGTATTGATTAACTTAGTGAAGTGTCAGTTTGGCGTGGCGCAACACCCGCCGCTTGACGCGTTGATCAGCAAGTTGTCGGGATAATCCGGTGCTGGGAGCGAGCGACATCCGTGGGGGACCTGAAAGTCTCAGATGTGGCAGTCGCACGATTCGGCACTGATCAAAACGAAAGAATACAAAATGCTCCACGTGCGTCGGTTTGTGGGGAGTGGATGGAGAGAAAATGAACAGGAAAGGGGGAGACGGGGCTTTCCGTCTCCCCCTTTCCTGCTGTATAGAAGCGTGCGGATGTCAGCCGTGAGCTGGTATCACACACTCCGGACTAGCTGCAGAGATTACTGCTCGCCCTTAGCCATGGAACGCAGGACGTACTGCAGGATGCCACCATGTCGGAAGTAATCGGCCTCACCGGGTGTATCGATGCGGACAACAGCGTCGAATTCGACCTTCTCACCGGACTCCTTCGTTGCAGTCACGTGGACGGTGGAAGGAATCTCGCCGTCGTTAAAGGCCGTGACACCGGTGATGTCGAACGTTTCCGTTCCGTCGAGGCCGAGGGACTCGTGGGACTCACCAGCTGGGAACTGCAGCGGGATGACACCCATACCGATGAGGTTCGAGCGGTGGATGCGCTCGAAGGACTCAACGATAACGGCCTTTACACCGAGGAGGTTAGTGCCCTTAGCGGCCCAGTCACGGGAGGAACCGGAACCGTATTCCTTGCCACCGAGGACAACGAGCGGGGTGCCGGCCTTCTTGTAGTTGACAGACGCATCGTAGATGAATGCCTGCGGGCCACCCTCCTGGGTGAAGTCGCGGGTGTAGCCACCAGCAACGTCGACAAGCTGGTTGCGAAGGCGGATGTTTGCGAACGTACCACGGACCATGACCTCGTGGTTACCGCGACGGGAGCCGAAGGAGTTGTAGTCTTTACGCGCAACGCCCTTGGAATCGAGGTACTGGGCGGCCGGAGTGCCGGGCTTGATGGCCGAGGCGGGGGAGATGTGGTCGGTGGTGACCGAATCGCCGAGCTTCACCAGGACACGAGCGCCGGAGATATCCTGAACAGGCTCCGGATCCTTCGGCATACCGTCGAAGTACGGTGCCTTGCGCACGTAGGTGGAGTCCTCGTCCCATGCGAAGGTGTCGCCTTCCGGGGTATCGAGGTTCTGCCACTGCTCGTCACCCTTGAATACGTCGGCGTAGTCAGCCTCGTACATTTCGCGGGAGATAGCGGACTGGATGGTGGATTCGATTTCCTCCGTCGTCGGCCAGATGTCCTTGAGGTAGACGTCGTTGCCTTCCTTGTCCTGGCCCAGGGGCTGGGACTCGAAGTCAAAGTCCATCGTGCCCGCGATGGCGTACGCGATGACGAGCATCGGGGAAGCAAGGTAGTTCATCTTCACATCGGGGGAGATGCGACCCTCGAAGTTGCGGTTACCGGAAAGAACTGCGGTAGCAGCGAGATCGTTCTCGTTGATGGCCTGCGAAACCTCAAGAGGCAGCGGGCCGGAGTTGCCGATGCAGGTGGTGCAACCGAAGCCAGACAGGTAGAAACCGAGCGCTTCAAGGTCCTTCCACAGGTCCGCACGCTGGTAGTAGCCGTCGACGACCTGGGAGCCGGGAGCACAGATGGTCTTAACCCACGGCTTAGAGGTGAGCCCCTTCTCCACGGCCTTACGTGCAACGAGGCCAGCGCCGATCATCACGGACGGGTTGGACGTGTTCGTGCAGGAGGTGATGGAAGCGATGGCGACCATACCGTGGTCGAGGGTGTACTCGCCGCCGTTCTGGGAGGTGACGGTGATCGGGTTCGACGGGCGGCCCTTCGCACCCACAGCGAGGGTTTCGCCGTGTCCCTCACCAGACTTGTTCAGATCCGTGACCTGGACGTTGTCCTCGATGTTGCCACCCTCGTCGGCCATCCGCTTGGCGGGCTTGGAATCGTCCATGCACACCTCATCCTCGGTGTAGTTGGCGAGGTCCTTGCGGAACTGCTCCTTGGCCTCGCTCAGCAAGATACGATCCTGCGGTCGCTTCGGGCCAGCGATGGACGGGACAACGGTAGAAAGGTCGAGCTCGAGGTACTCGGAGTACTCGGCTTCTTCCGTATCGTCATCGAGCCACATGCCCTGGGCCTTTGCGTATTCCTCCACGAGAGCGCACTGCTCATCGGAGCGTCCGGTCAGCCGCAGGTAGTCGATCGTAACCTCGTCGATGGGGAAGATCGCACACGTGGAGCCGTACTCAGGGCTCATGTTGCCGATCGTGGCACGGTTAGCAAGCGGAACCTGCTTCACGCCACTGCCGTAGAATTCAACGAACTTCTGCACGACTCCGTGCTGACGCAGCATGTCCGTGACGGTGAGCACGACATCCGTTGCGGTCACACCTGCGGGGATCTCGCCCGTCAGCTTGAAGCCGACGACCCGCGGGATAAGCATCGAAACGGGCTGGCCAAGCATTGCGGCCTCGGCCTCGATTCCGCCGACTCCCCAGCCGAGGATGCCCAGGCCGTTTTCCATCGTGGTGTGGGAGTCCGTACCGATACACGTATCTGGGTACGCGAGTCCCTCGTTGTCGAAAACGAGGCGTGACAGGTACTCGATGTTCACCTGGTGAACGATGCCCGTTCCCGGAGGAACAACGCGGAAGTTAGAGAAGCTCTTGGAGCCCCAGCGCAGGAACTGGTAGCGCTCCTCGTTGCGCTCGTACTCAATCTTTACGTTCTCGGCGAGGGCGTTCTGGTCACCGAATGCCTCCACGATAACGGAGTGGTCGATGACCATTTCTGCCGGGTTGAGCGGGTTAACCTGATCCGGATTGCCACCCAGATCCTTCACAGCCTCGCGCATCGTGGCAAGATCCACTACACAGGGGACACCCGTGAAGTCCTGCATAAGAACGCGGGCCGGGGTGAACTGAATCTCCGTGGAAGGTTCAGCCTTGGGGTCCCAATTGGCGATTGCCTTGATGTGTTCTTCGGTGGTGTTCTTGCCGTCTTCATTGCGCAGCAGGTTCTCACCAAGAACCTTAAGCGAATACGGGAGTTTCTCCATCCCCGGGACAGCGGAAAGCGCGAAGTAATCGTAGGTTTTGTCACCTACGGTTAGCTGCGTTTTTGCCCCAAACGAGTTCTTTGAGGTAGCCATAAGCGTTTAACAGACTCCTTATGTCGATCTTCACCAGTGCACTATTTTCACATGAGGCCAGTAAACCGGCGGTTTGGGCCATTGAAGGCTGCATCCGGTCTCGGTTCTGGGCTACTCCACCGGCAGGCTGTTCGGCGAGACACCGCAGTAGTCGAACTGGCTCACTACAAACAATAATAACAGTACGGGCGTTCTGGTTCTGGATGTGGGGCTAAACGTGGCTAAATTCACGGATTTCCCCCTTTGTCTAGCCCCGTGTGGGGTGGATTTCCCACGTTTTGAAGCCTCCGCTCTCAGAATTGCTGGTGATCACACCCCCACAGCGTTCAATGTTGCGGGGAATGAGACGGCCCAGCAGCGGGTACTGCAACCGCACGGGCGCGGTAACCGATTGCCGGCCCATAAAGTTAGCTGAAAAGCTAGCCCGCAAAGCCGCTCATATTTATCCCATCCCGAAGCACACCAGAAGATGGAGCCACCAATACCAAAAAGACAGTGGACTAAAGGGAGGACTAATAGAAAGTGGCCTGAGAGAATAAGACCTTAAAGTATTAAAGGGACAGCGGGGGAAAGAATAAAGGAGGAAAGAATAAAGGAGGAAATAGGAGAAGGAATAAACGGGAGAATAGCTATGTGGTGATCTGTGGACCCACGGGAGACCAGTGATAAGCGACATCAGCGACATGTCTAGGCCGGTCTGCGATGTCGGCATGCGATGTCGGCTGGCGACCCGCTAGAATAGGGCAACCAGGGGCACCTGAAAGGCTGTCCCGAAAGACCGCCATGCATGATGGATCCGCTGCGGTGGAATGACTGCAGGTCTGTGTACTGTGGTCTTGCTGACGTTGACCGGCAGCGCTACAAGTAATCGACAGCATGTGAACAAGACGGAAAGAGAGCTGGTAGTGATTCCAGAGGACGTGGATATCAATGAACTGGTTCATGAGCTCGATGCTGATGGCGTATACATTGGTTCACTTGCGGATCAATACCCAAGCATGGAAGAGCAGCTCATCGCTGTCACACAGAAGGCTGAAGAGCAAGGGATCGGCGATATGAAAATCGCCTTCATTGACCAAACGCCCGCTCATACTGCTGATTTACGAGATATTGCGCAGGAGTTACTCAACAACACGGGGGCAGATCTGGTCCTTGTTCGTAATCCGATGTCTGGTGCCGTCGTCTCCACTGATGTCTCCCGTGCGACTCTTGAGGCTGCTCAGTATCATTTCCTTGCCGATCCCGATTACGTACGCGCCTCTAACTTCTTCGTCGATTATGTGTCATCCAGTAGTATCCCGTGGGCGCTCGTTGGAATCGTCGTTCTCATTGGGCTAGTGCTGGTTGCTGCCGGTACCTGGTTCTTCGCCCGCCGTTCGCGGCCTGCCTAACAAGATCTCCTCGCCGGAGAAATATTCCGTTAGCAGATAAAACAGCCACCTCGTGCATGCAACTCATGCATGCGGGAGCGATGAGCCAGAGCGGTACCGAGTGGATTTGCTCGATTCGATTTCTTCGCTGACTATTACGTGCTTGATTTACTCGTTACGACCAGGCCCCTTCGGGCAAATGATGAAAGTGTGCGTGTTGCTGGAGCAGGAAAGGCACGTGAGGCTGGGGGACAAAGGGCGTTCAGATAAGGGGATAGGAGTGCAGCTAGTGAGCAGCGACGGCATTCACGGTTGAGCACGCTCAACGCCCACAAAAAGAAGACCATGTATCACCAACATGGATCATCAGTGTGGAAACTCGCCCCACGAGTAATGCACATCACAGCCCCGCTGGAGGGCTTAAGAAACACTCGTCGCTAAAAGCAACGTTCGCGGTTCGCGTAATGGTGCGGGCGCGGTCGCGTTGTGGTGTGCCGCAGTGTGCCACAGCCAAAAGTTCGTCAAGCCTGAAACCTTTACAATTGCAGCGAGAGAGTGACGGCCAGTGCTCGCTATACCTCTCGCACCAGTGGGAGCTGGAAAAAATATAGCCGGAAAAACGGCCACAAACCGAGCTCCGCATGGCCTGCTGACGCGGAAGCAAGAACACACCCTTTACCAAAAACTCTCAAGTTTAAGTTCAAGGTTTAACGGCGCGTCGCCATTATAGTGACCAAAATCACATAACGACTTGATAACGGAAAGGTGCCAGGTAGAACGGGTGTTGGTCATGTTTCGGAGTTTGCCTTATGTGAAAATCGTGGTTGACGTTCCCAAATTTGACCAAAGTGAATTAACCTAAGCGTAGTCGGCTCACGAGGCGACGAATAACTCAACAAAATCAACCATCACTTGCGATACATAGTCAGGTTCATGTACTTGACTTGAGTGATTTGGGAGTAGCACTTTCGGCCAGTGGGGAAGCTTGCATGAAAGGCACAACCATTTCTCGCATGGCGGTTGCAACACTGAAGCAGGTTTTTCACCGGGATTCACGAAGCGTACATACTCTCGCTGAGTGAGCGAACGTGGAAGAACGGGCGAGTTCCGTGTAGCGAGGCCGTCATATTTTCTTACCCAGTAGCGCACGTGGGGTGGGCTTGTGAGCTACGCGTCTAATCGGGGAACCGGCGATTCCTGCACACGCGTGTACGGCCTGTGCTTCGCAGTTTCTGGTCTGCGATCCCGCACAGTACAGCGCGCACAATAACTGAAGCCTTGTCAAGATTGGACGATGTCGGGTCTTTTCACCGTGAGTACGCGTCTTACGCGCAACTGCGGGCTGTACTCCAGTGGTGGTGGGTGTTCTTGCACACCACATGCTGCTGGTACAGCCGGGGTATGCTCACGGCGCGGTCGAACGCGCGCTGTGAAAGGTCGGTCTCCATCTCAACGAGGTTTCGAAAGTAAGAGGAGACCTCGTGGTTTGCTTTTCTCCAGTCCGTCGACTGAAAAAACGCGCCGTTTCAATCGGTGCGGTGAGCATCATAACGATGATGGCTGCTACCAACGTACCTGTTGCATCGGCCCAAGATATCGATGCCAGTCAGCTGACACAGTTGGCGACTCAGCTATCAAGCGCCGTTTCAGACATTTCCGCGCTTGAGGCTCAGATGGGTGGCCTGCAAGAAGCCGTTAATCAAGCCCTCGTGGATCTGAAGGATGCACAGATCATTGCCGAGGCGGCCCGGCAAAATGCTGCAGCGGCAAATCAGGAGCTTGATGAGGCAACGTTGGAGGTCTCCAACGCCCAAGATCGGCTCGACGAACTAGCTCGCACCGCCTATCGACACGGCTCAACAAGTGCACACTCATCGATGCTCTCATCCAGTAGCGATGCCAAGCGTGAGCTTGACAGGTTCACATTCCTACGACGCCAGACGGCAGAACAGCGCGGTGTCGTTGATGCGCTGGATGCAGAACGGACAAAGAAGGCCAACAAGGAGTCCGCTCTTCGCGCAGCTCAACAAGAGGCTGAGCAGCGAGAACGGGATGCGCTCGCGGCGGAACAATCTGCCAAGGATGCAATTGCGCAGCATACGCTCGAGTTGTCTGCAAAGCAGAACGAGCGGCAGCAGCTACTCGATCAGGCCCGCGAGGTAAAACAGGAGATCGATCGGCTCAAGGGGCTACGCGCGGGTGAGACGAATGAGATCGGCGCGCAGGTTCTTCCCAGCAATCAAGGCGTGACCGATCCAGGTGCTGATACTGCTGCTCCGGCTCCGATCCGCGAGGCAGACCAGGCGGCGAGTTCTGCAGCGCCCCAACCTGAGACAGGCTCGGATGCACCAGGGTCTTCCGCAGCTCCTCAGGCCGACAATTCCAACGGTGGAGCCACGGCAACCGCAAATGGGAACGTGGATGCACAACTGGTAGGTGGAGCAGCCGATGGGGAACAGGGTTCGTCCGCCTCAGGGTCTAGTGTTCCGGAGGTTGCAGATCGCGTAGGCGGCGGGGCACCGGCTCCTCGTGAGATTGATTACTTGCAGCTGGCCAACACCGCAGTTAACACCGCTCAAGCTGTTGTTGATTCTGGTCTCCTGGATCCGGGAACACTGGATGACCCCTTTAAGACAGTCGATGCCCTCGGCAACGTACTCCCTGCTCTCTCCGGTTCCTCCTCATTGAGTTCCACGACGGCTGATGTCGCCTCGGGCAACGGTGGTACCTCTGGCAACGCCACGACGGAGTCGGACCTGCTCGATGCCCTGACTAATTTGGGCAATTCCGGTCTCTCGGATGAGCCGAATGGAGCCGGAAAGTACTTGGATCTCGGCACCATGGAGGATCTCTCCGACAAGGCGTCGTCGGCTATCACCGGCTCAAAGAATCAACGCATCGAGACGGTTATTGCCCGTGCGAAGAGCCAGCTTGGTACTCCCTACGCGTGGGGTGGCGGTAATGCATTCGGCCCAACAAAGGGAATTCGTGACGGTGGAGTCGCGGACACGTATGGCGACTACAACAAGGTTGGTTTCGACTGCTCCGGGCTTGTGCTTTATGCCTTTGCCGGTGCTGGCATTGCCCTTCCGCACTACACTGGCTACCAATACCAGCGCGGAACCAAGGTAGATATCAGCCAGATTCAGCGCGGCGACCTGCTCTTCTGGGGGCCATCAGGAAATCAGCACGTGGCGATTTACCTTGGTGACGGCCAGATGATCGAGGCACCACAATCAGGTGGAGTTGTGCAGATTAGCCCTGTTCGTTACGGTGGCATGGCCCCCAACGCCGTACGCCTCATCTAGAAAGGCACCTCAGAAAGCGCGACGGGCGGGGCCCGACGAGCCGGAGGAACCGACTTCCGGAGGGGCGTCGAGAAGCTAGATAGTAGGGAAACGATGGTCTCAGTGACCATCCGCCAACAAACAAATGAGAAATAGACCAGCCGTGAGAGTGCGTGTGCAGGACACACTCCCACGGCTTTTTCACGCTCCCGCAGCCTATGCACAACCGGCCGTGTGCTTCCTGAAGCAGGGACTCTCGGGGGAGAGGAATGGCCGACCTGGACTCGGTATGACGACGGCCGCGCACCTTCTGTGCAGTAGCCTCAGGAGAACCGTAAGGTGAGCAGCTGCTGGCAGCTGTGAGCAGCCGCGAGTAGCTGCGGGCAACGGTGAGCGCCGGTAAGTAGCGTTTATATTCCGCTCCGGTCAACCGTCCGTGGGTGACTGTTGTTGCTCCACCACGTTTCATCGTCGCTGTTTCACTGTCGCTTCCATTTTCCCAGCATGAACTGCTGAGTATCTCAGGTGGATCACCTGATTTCAGCGCTGAGGGGAGTCCCCCTCAGCCACGATCGGCAGAGATGCCTGAAGCACACTCCCACACTGCCTTTGCGCACAGCCTCCAGTTGAATCGGCCACCAAGTCCAACCAAAGTTGGATGCCCGGAGGTCGAAGGAAAAAGTGGGCACGGTACTATGCCACCATGGCTTCCTTAGGTTTCACCGACGAAAATTCCTTGTCAGCATCATCCGCACGGCGGGGCACAAACACAGAAAGTTCCGGCGATAAGAAATGCGCCCTCATGATTCTCTCGTTTGGCGGGCCGGAGCACCATGATCACGTCCGGCAATTCTTGGAAAACGTCACCCGTGGTCGCGGGATTCCGCCGGAGCGCCTGGACGAAGTGGAAGTCCACTACCACCACCTGGGTGGTGTCAGCCCTCTGAACGCACTGAACCGAGAGATCATCAACAATGTAGAAGAAGAGCTCAGCGCGCGAGGTAGGGATCTTCCGGTTTATTTTGGCAACAGAAACTGGCATCCGTTCATCGAAGAAACCGTCGAAGAGATGGTGGGAGACGGAATCACGCATGTCTACGTCTTCGCAACGTCTGCGTGGGGAGGTAGCAGCGGTTGTAGGCAATACGACGAGGACATCGAGCGTGCGCTCAACCACTTGAAACGCAAAGGCCTCCCGCGTCTAACAATGGTGAAGCTTCGCCAATTCTTCGATCATCCCGGGTTTATCAACCCCTCAGTGGAGTCTGTGAAACGAGCTTTTTCACAGTTCAGCAGCGAGGATACACCCCGCCTAGTCTTCACCGGCCACTCGATTCCCACTGCTGCCGATGAACACTCCGGTGTACCCGCTGACGGGACCCTGTATTCTAACCAGATTCGTGCAACGTGCGCCATCATCGCCGAGCGTCTCGGGATTCCAGATTATGACCTTGTGTGGCAGTCGCGCTCTGGTTCCCCCCACACCCCGTGGCTCGAGCCAGACATAGTCGACCATGCGCGAGACCTCCACGAACGTGGCATCAATGACCTTGTTGTCTATCCGGTTGGATTCATCTCCGACCACACCGAGGTGGTCTGGGATCTTGATAACGAACTGAAGGTTGCAGCAAACGAATGGGGAATGACCATCGTTCGTGCCGCGACCGTTGGTCCTACACCTGACTTCACGGCGATGATCGTCGACCTCATTGAGGAATATGAAACCGGCGAAGCACCACTACGTATAAAAGGCCCCATCACAGTTGCGCTACGCGGTTGCTCCCTTAATGGTGCACCTTGCGCAGAGGGGTGTTGTGTCTCTGCGCGTCCAATGCACGGCAATGGGCATGGGAGCTCGAAGCATGGTCATACCGCTCACGCTCATGAGGCTGAAGGGCATAGGTAAGCCTCACGCTCGCACCGGATATCCTCCACGAGATGGCCAAGACCTTCTGGCCGTTTCGTGGATAAACCGTATGGGGCTCCCCGCTCGCCGGAAATGGATGGTCTGGAGCCACCTCATGGGGTGCAGGTCAAAGGACTAGTACGCACCCCTTTATTCGCACTCCTATATACCTATATAAAAGTATAAAGGTGTATATGTGTATAAACGTGGTATCGGAGGTAGGGAGCTACATCCCGGATCCGCGCTGATACTCACGGTCGGCAGCCGCAACAGCAGCGACGCGCGCTTCAGCGATTTTCGCCAGCAAGGGAAATAGCTGTGCATCGAAAGCATGGTCGCGTGCGCGGTCCTGTACCGTCTCAATAATCGCAGCCACGCGGTTAGCACGAGCAATGAGCTTCTCCGCGCGGGGTGAGACTCCCGGTGGTAACCCCGGAGCCTCGTAAAAGTCTGTGAGTGTGCCCACAATGAGGCGTGGCTGGGTGAGCTTCGACGAGCGGGACGAGGTCGGCTGGAGGGCATCGATTAATTCCGAAGCGCGGCGCGTTGCTTCAGCGAGCATAAAGTCGGCTTCGCCGGGCATTGATGGTTCGCGAAATAGAACTGTATCGTGTGTGGCATACGACCACATCGTCATACCTTCATCATCGCTCGTCGAGGACCAGGCATGAACGACCGGGCCGTCAACAATGCCGAAACCGTCATAGACGCGTCTCGGCAGAGGGCGCCCGTATCCCCCAAGCAGGAGGCGAACGATTCCCGTTCCCTCGTCAGCGTAGGTATTTCTTGCCTCCTCCATCTGTGCCCGCAGAGCACGCAACACGTCATCATCCATCGCGAGGTCGAGCTCCCATAGCGCATCTTGAGCATCATCGAGGGATACTGCACCATGGACCCACGCAGATAGCCAAAGAGCACAGTTTTGCTCTGGCGAATAGACAAGATCGCGTGGGTTCATTGCGCTCCTTCATGTTGATGAAAAACCTGTGGCGGACAAAACCAGAAACGAGCAGCGTCCCGAAAACTAACGGGCTTCTGGGAAACGTAACGTTACCGCACTGGCATGCCTCATTCTGTTACCGCCCCCGCTGCTCGTACCTCGCCGTTCCATTTTTCGATAGTTTCCTCCGACGCATTGTCGTTGGCCTGTTGGCTACTATGTGCCTCCGGTTCACTACTATTTCACCCATGAACCGGTACTCA
Organism: Corynebacterium sp. HMSC073D01; assembly: GCF_001815555.1. NCBI lineage: Bacteria > Bacillati > Actinomycetota > Actinomycetes > Mycobacteriales > Corynebacteriaceae > Corynebacterium > Corynebacterium sp. HMSC073D01. Next base: position 160,567 of record NZ_KV821013.1, read on the forward strand.
GGCAATATTTTTGACGGACATGCGCGGAACCGACCCCGCCAATATAAAGAGGTGGTGGCGAAACTTGGAACTGTTTTCGAGGTTGTCGCAGATGGTTACGTAGGCGCGGTTGTCGGCTGGGAGAAGACACCTCAAGGTGACATGCTCCGCTTGGAGGATCGGTACGGAAAGACGCGGATATTTCCTGTACGAGCGGGGGCTTTCATGGTCGACGGCGTGCGTGTCACCCCCACGCGCTATATTCCGCCGCAGCAACCGCGCCATTCCAACTCTGGATCGCGGTTTGTTGAGAACCACCAGGCTCGAACCGCGCTCCCGTCCCGCATTTGGGTCGAGGGGATTCACGATGCCGCCATCGTCGAGCGAATCTGGGGTCATGACCTGCGCGTAGAGGGTGTGGCAGTGGAATACTTGGAGGGACTCGATAACTTGCCGGATAAACTGCGAGAATTCCAACCGCGCGAGGGACGACGCGTAGGAGTTCTGGCTGATCATCTCGTCCGAGGATCAAAAGAAACCCGCCTGACGGACTCCGTCGGTCCGCACGTCCTCGTCACAGGCCACCCTTTCATCGATATTTGGGCAGCTGTGAAGCCGGCGGCAGTAGGAATCCGTGCCTGGCCAGATGTACCACGAGGGGAGGACTGGAAACAGGGAGTATGCGATCGTTTGGGGTGGCACGAGCCGAAGGAAGGGTGGAACCGTGTGTACAACGCCGTCCATTCGTACAAGGATGTCGATTCCACGCTCATCAACGCCGTGGAGAGACTCGTAGATTTCGTCACTAACCCGCAACTTGCAAAGGAAGATCTGCAGTAAGAGTCTCCCAGCCGGGCACAATTCGCTGCCGAATTGTGCACTATTGCTGGTGATTGAGTACATTGGGCGCGTGGACGCACCGCCTTCGTTCCGCGTACTCTGACAGCGTCATCATTCCGCCAACGTCATCATTCCGCCACGGTCAACATTCCGGCAACGCAAAGCACTCCAGCAATGCAAGCACTCCGGCAAGGTCATCTGACGGGCGGAGAAGAGCTACGCATAGAGCAATCGCTCATGTACCCTAAAAGCTGTGGGTTCTTTAGTCTGGTTAATTGCAGCACTGGCGCTCGGCGCAGCCGAGTTAGCTGTCGGTGACTTCACACTCTTGATGCTTGCGCTTGCCGCCCTGGGCACCGCCGGTGTTTCCCTCGCGGGCGTTCCGCTCGCAGCGGAGATCATCGCTTTCGCTATCTTTGCCATCGGACTTCTTTTTCTCCTTCGCCCCTGGCTTAGGCGCCGCATGATGAAGAGCCCCATCCTCGACACCTCGCAGAAAGCACTTGAAGGGAAAACCGGCCACGTGCTCGAAACAGTGAGCGCTCACTCCGGACAGATCCGGCTGGACGGATCCATCTGGTCCGCGCAGAGTCTTGACCCTTCACGCGAATTCCTGCCTGGAGAAGTCGTGCGTGTCGTGAGTATTGAGGGAAATACCGCAGTGGTTTGGGAAGACGTCCAGGCGTAGCGGTTTTGTGCCCCTGCGAGCTAACTCGCAGGGTTTTTCGCTTTTCGACGCTCCGGCCCCATCTCTATCAGAAGGTTTGTTCCATCCCGGCTTGCAGGAAAAGCCGTCCAGCAGCGGTGGTCTAAAACACGTAGGCTGGGGAGGAAAGATGTCCCATAACCAACCGAAAGGCGATTCCGAGCATGTCTTTTATATTATTCGGGCTTATTCTTCTCCTGGTTGTCGTTGTTGTGGCACGCTCCATTGCTCTGGTCCCGCAAGGAACAGCGGCAGTCATCGAGCGTCTCGGTCGCTACACGCGCACAGTGGAGGGCGGAATAACGCTCCTAGTTCCGTTCGTCGACCGCATCCGCGCCAAGATTGATACTCGTGAGCGGGTCGTCAGCTTTCCTCCTCAGGCAGTCATCACTGAGGATAACCTCACCGTGGCGATTGATATCGTCGTCACTTTTCAAATCAACGATCCGAAGCTGGCCATCTACGGTGTGGACAACTACATCGTTGGTGTTGAGCAGATTTCTGTTGCCACACTCCGCGATGTTGTCGGTGGTATGACTTTGGAGGAGACGCTTACCTCCCGTGACGTCATTAACCGGAGGCTGCGTGGTGAGCTTGACTCCGCCACCACCAAATGGGGGCTGAGGATTTCTCGCGTAGAGCTGAAAGCAATTGATCCGCCACCGTCGATCCAACAGTCTATGGAGAAGCAGATGAAGGCGGACCGCGAGAAGCGTGCAATGATCCTCACAGCAGAAGGCCAACGCGAGGCTGATATCCGCACAGCCGAGGGCGAAAAGCAGGCTCGCATTCTGATGGCTGAGGGTGAAAAGTCAGCCGCCATTTTGAGTGCTGAGGCAGAACGTCAAGCGATGATTCTCCGCGCGGAAGGCGAGCGAGCAGCCCGCTACTTAGAGGCGCAGGGTGAAGCTAAGGCCATCCAGAAGATCAATGCTTCCATTAAGGCTGCGAAAGTCACGCCTGAAGTGCTGGCCTACCAGTACTTGGAGAAGCTGCCGAAGATCGCAGAGGGACAGTCGTCCAAGGTGTGGATGATCCCGAGTGAATTCGGTGATTCTCTTGAACGTTTTGCCAAATCGTTCGCCAGGAAAGACGATGACGACGTCTTCCGTTACGAGCCGGCCCCCGTGGACTCAGAGGGCTTGGATATCGTTGAAGATAAGGAGACAGATTCCTGGTTCTCGACTGAATCAGACCCAGAGATTGCCGCTGCCGTGGCAAAGGCAAATAGGGAAGCCACAAGGCCCGTTGATCCTGCACCGCACGAGGCTGCAAAGGCAAAGCGAGACGAGAAGCTAGCCGCCGAGCGCGCGGAAAGCCCAGTTAACACAAACCCTGCTGCACTGGAGGCTCCTCAGACTCAGTTCTCCCAAAGGTGGACGGGAGAGGACGAAACGCCAGTCACTCCACCGGCTCCCACCGGGGGTGCGCACCAGGCCACGCCTGAAACTGAAGCACGTCAACTTCCACACTTCGGCGAATAGGAAGCTGTCTTTCGCTCAGTGGCCTCTTGTGGTAACACCTGTTTGTGACTGATTGTGGTAGCACTTGTTTGCGGCTGAGCCGACACGTTACGGGCAGCTGTTCTCTTTTGCTATCGTCGCTAGTCTCGCTTGCGTCACTAGCGCCGTTAAATGGGAGAAGAACCTCGCTGAAGTGCCAACCCGCGTGCGTTAGCGTGGCGTTACGGAGACACACGCTGCGTGAGCTTGGTTCCAATAGGAGGTTTTCTAAGACCGTCACGGTCACATGAACCGGCCGGAGTATACCTTTCGGCCGGTTTTTCTCATGCCCCCAGAACAGTTCCGTCACAGACGGGCACCTGGTGGCCTCGCCAAAGGGCGTGGCCTGCATAGGTTAAGAGCGTCGCTAGTGAGCTGCGGTCATTGGCTCACAGTGCCTGTGATACCTGGACCAAAAGCCTCGTCGCTAGTTCCCATCCAGCATTTTCCGCATCCCAACCGGCGGCTTTGAGCCTTTGGCTCATGGCTTGCTTGGTGATCCCCAGCTCCTCTGCAGCCTCGACCTGACTAAGCCCCGTTCGCATCAGCCCAGTAGCTTCCCGGCCCTGATCGGACCTTTTGGCAAGAACGAAGGCAATGAGGACGAAGGCATCAACAATCGCTTGCTCGTAAATTTCCTCGTGGTCAGGTGTAGCTACTGTGACTGGTAGCGAGCGGGGACCCCGCTTTGCAGCAACAGCTGCATACTCGCACGCCTCTTCGGCAGTCGAACCACAACCGAGACTGATAAGCCATTGCTCTGAGGATAAAAGAGCCATGATAACGGCCACGGTGGACTCAGAAGATGTGATTGGGGCAACGATGGTCTCCACGTTGTGCACGCTAAAAGCTGGACCATCAGTGATCGTGGAAAGAGCCTCGGCTGAACGACGAACGATTTCGGCACGTCGCTTATCTTTTCCCTTGTAGGTAGCCTGTACAGCAAACATCGTGCGCCTTCCTTCCTTGTCAGGAGACCTCACCAATGAGCACAGACGTGTTGACTCACGCATGAGCACCGGCGTCATTACCTTTGCTCGGTTCACCTGCCACCGAGTGCCCCAGAGGCACTGTGCACTGGCCGTCTGCCCGCGAAATATCGGGCTACTGACATAGTCTACCCTGTAGCCTTTACTCTCGTCGCCACTTTCCATACGCAGCGGAGACATCGCTCTTCACAGTGTGGGGCAACGCGGAGGTACAGACCACGCTCACCTCTATGTGGACAACGTGTCAGTGGATTAGCGGCGGTCCAATCGCCATGCCGCGAAGCGATTAGTACCTGGCGCATTCCAGTTTGTCTAACCCCGCTCCGGCGCAGACAATTGGGTCGAGGTGGAGTGTCGATTTTCCCGGACGGGGAGTTTGGCATCGAGGATGAGGCCGGACACGCCGAGGACAAGCAGCACAGCGGATACCAAGAGGAGAGCGGGGTTCACGTGCCCAGTGAGCGTGTCGCCGAGAAGAACAATCGCGATCGTATTCGGAGCCGAGCCGATAAAAGTTGCGACGATGTAGGGTAGGAAACGAATAGAGCTGACAGCCGTGGAGTAGTTAAGGACGAAGAACGGGATCCCTGCGATCATTCGCAAACACGTCACCGAGAGCCAACCGCGCTGGCGAAGGCGCTCATCGATACCGGCGACAGCGGGGTGGCTGAGCTTCGGTGCCATCCAATCCCGCAAGAAATGACGAACGATAACGAAAGATATGATTGCCGAGACTGTTGTCGCAGTGAGTGCAAGAAGGCAGCCACGTACCGGGCCAAAGAAGATCCCCGACATCAAAGTGAAGAACGTACGAGGAATGGGGAACTGAGTGAAAAAGACGTAAATGAGGAAATAGAGGAGGAAGAACCAATCCCCAGCCTTATCCGCCCACTGGCGAAGCAACTCGACACTCGGCACGTCGACGAAGATGAGAAGTGCAACAGCTGTTACTGCGGCCACAATGAGAGCAAGCTTTTTCCAGCGTGGGAAGGCCATGAAGGTGGCAATGGCATCGGTTACGACGGTGCGACAAAAGTCGGCGAATTGGCTAATCCAGTTCACCGCCGTGCGGAAAATAGCTGTCATGGTGGCCACATTTTAAACCAGTCGAGTGGACATCGTTAACCGCGCCCACAATCACCACGTCACGAGTATCGGCGCCAACCACCATCCGTACGCGATATAGTTCGCTGCACGCGCGCGTCGACACGCCGGGAAAACCTGATGTAAGGGGAGCAGTGACAAATAGGCGTCACGGGGTAGGTGGTGTCAAGGGGTAGGTGTCATGGGGCGAGGAAGTTCGCCGGAGAGCCCCTGAGTGCGCATGATTTGCCGACACCGACGATCCTCACATTGTTAAACAATGGGGAAAATATGTCCTTTTCGGCTCGTTTTGGTGATTATTCGGAATAAATCGGGTGAGATCGGGCACACTTTTTTGAGCAACGTCAGACCAATTTTCCTAAACCACCAGTTAACAACCTATTTCCCATAGTGAGAGCGAGGTCTCCGGAAGTTTCGTGCCTCAAGCAATATGGCGACGAACTGGTTAAACTAAGTAGACGAATGTGTTTAGTCGGTTTTCTGCGCCGGGAAAAGCCGGAGAAGGAGGTTGTTTTGCATCGGTCAACTCTTGTGACTGGTCAGATTTCCACCCGGACGCTAGGCGTAGAGCGCAAGAAACGGGGAGAAACGAAGGAGATAGCGTTTCTACCCAGTTTTTGTCGAACTGCACACTCGTGTTCATTAAATAATTAACCAGTAATAGGGAAGAAGGTTCATCCCCGTGACTGATGCACACAACGGCACTCCGTTGCCGGCTGATTTCGAAGAAACTCAGCAAGAATGGTGCAAGGCAGCTGCGAAGGTCTTCGCTCGTGTCCACAAGAAGGACGTCGCTGACGTTCCGCTGGACATCTGGAAGCGCCTCATCCGCACCACTTACGATGACATTAAAATTAAACCGCTCTTTACCCGTGCCGACGAGCTAGCGGAAGCACCGGAACCCGGTAAGTTCCCGTACCTCCGCGGTGCCAAGGGGCCAAGCGAAAAGGCTGAGGGTTGGGGCATCACCGAGCGCTTCGGTGCTGAGGGCGATGCAAAGACGACCAACGAAAAGGTCCTGCACGCTCTTAACTACGGCACGAACTCCATCGTCGTCGACCTGCGAGGCGATGACCATATTGCGCCCGCAGATCTGAAGCAGGCGCTGGACAAGGTGCTCTTCGCTTACGCTCCGGTCCGCTTGGAAGCCGGCAAGGATGCCGTTGAGGCCGCCAAGGTTCTCCTTGAGCTCGCCTCCGGTCAGGAGAAGGAAGAGGAGATCCACATCGAGTTCGGTGCTTCTCCGCTTACCGCTTCTTACGATGACTCCGAGTCCGTGTCTATCGACGATGCAGTCGAGCTAGCCAAGCTCGGCAATGAGGCAAAGGCTGATGCTCGCGCCATCCTCGTCGATGGCGTCAGCTTCTCCAACCAGGGTGCCTCTGACGGCGAGGAAATCGGTTTCGTACTCGCCGCTGCTGTCGAGTACCTCCGTAAGCTTGTCGACGCAGGCCTGAGTGCGGAGGATGCATTCAACCAGCTGTCCTTCCGCTTCGCAGCAACTGACGAGCAGTTCAACGAGATCACCAAGTTCCGCGCCGCCCGCATCCTCTGGGCGCGTGTGGCAGAGGTTCTCGGTGTACCCGAGCTCGCCGCGCACACGCCGCAGCACGCCATCACCGCCCCGGTGATGTTCACCCAGCGTGATCCGTGGGTCAACATGCTCCGCAGCACGGTGGCAGCATTCTCCGCCGGTGTTGGCGGATCGACCGATATGGAAGTTCTGCCCTTCGACTTCGCTATCAAGGGTGGCCTTCCGAACACGTCCCGCGACTTCGTCCACCGCATTGCGCGCAACACGAACCTCCTCCTCATCGAGGAGTCGCACCTTGGCTACGTCATCGACCCCGCCGGTGGTGCTTACTACGCGGAGAAGCTGACCCAAGAGGTCGCAGAAACTGCGTGGAAGCTGTTCACCGAGGTCGAGTCCAAGGGCGGCTTCACCGCAGCAGCAGACTTCATCCGCGAGACCCTCGATGCCACCTCCAAGGCTCGCTACGAGGATATTTCTCGCCGCAAGAAGTCCGTTACGGCCATCAACGAGTTCCCAAACTTGGCGGAGAAGCCACTGTCCAAGGAATCTCGCACGGAGCCCAAGGGTGTTCGCCGTTGGGCAGCCGAGTTCGAGGCAATGCGCAACCGCTCCGACGACTACCTCGAGGAGCACGGTGTTCGTCCGACTGTCGGCCTCATCCCGCTCGGCCCGCTGGCCAAGCACAACATCCGTACTGGCTGGATCACCAACCTCGTGGGTACCGGCGGCATTGCCGTCAATAACCCCGGTCAGGTTGTCCCCGGCGAGGACGGATTCAAAGAAGCAGCCGATGCCGCCGACATCCTCATCATCTGCGGTAACGACAAGGAGTACGAGGCCAGCGGCCTCGAGGCTCTCAAGGCACTGCGTGAGACCGGAAAGACGATCCTGCTTGCCGGCTCTGAGAAGAGCTTCGAAGGCAAGGAAGACGCTCCCGATGGTTACCTCAACGTGAAGATCAACGCAGGCGAAACCCTGTCCGACATGCTCACCAAGCTTGGTGCCTAGGAGGATTGAGAAAGAAAATGGCAACCATTCCAAATTTTGCAGACGTCACTCGCGTTCCCGATGAGCCGTCCGCACCCGCCGCTGGTGGGGCACAGGTAAAGGATGAGCACATCTGGGAGACGCCGGAAGGTATCGAGGTTAAGCGCGTATTTAACCGCGCCGACCGCGACGCTCTTCTCACTGGAGAGAACCCTCACCCGCTGGATTCCTTCCCCGGTCTCCGCCCGTTCATGCGTGGGCCGTACGCCACCATGTACACGAACCGCCCGTGGACGATTCGCCAGTACGCTGGCTTCTCCACTGCTGCGGAGTCCAACGCCTTCTACCGCCGTAACCTGGCAGCCGGCCAGAAGGGCCTGTCTGTGGCCTTCGACCTGGCTACCCACCGCGGTTACGATTCCGACAACGAGCGTGTGCTCGGCGACGTGGGCATGGCCGGTGTGGCCATCGACTCCATCCTCGACATGCGTGAACTGTTCCAGGGCATCGACCTCTCCAACGTGTCTGTGTCGATGACCATGAACGGCGCCGTGCTCCCGATTCTCGCCCTCTACATCGTTGTGGCCGAGGAGCAGGGTGTCGAGCCGGAACAGCTGGCAGGTACGATCCAGAACGACATCCTCAAGGAGTTCATGGTTCGTAACACCTACATCTACCCGCCTAAGCCCTCCATGCGCATCATCTCCAACATCTTCGAGTACACCTCGCTGAAGATGCCGCGCTGGAACTCCATTTCCATTTCCGGCTACCACATCCAGGAAGCCGGTGCTACAGCGGACCTCGAGCTGGCCTACACGCTGGCCGACGGCATCGAGTACATTCGCGCCGGTGAGGATGTGGGCCTCGAGGTGGATAAGTTCGCACCGCGTCTGTCCTTCTTCTGGGGCATTTCCATGAACACCTTCATGGAGATTGCAAAGCTCCGCGCTGGCCGCCTCCTCTGGAGCGAGCTCGTGGGCAAGTTCAACCCGAAGAACCCGAAGTCGCAGTCCCTGCGTACGCACTCCCAGACCTCTGGCTGGTCGCTTACCGCCCAGGACGTGTACAACAACGTTGCACGCACCTGCATTGAGGCCATGGCTGCAACTCAGGGCCAGACCCAGTCGCTGCACACCAACGCCCTTGATGAGGCGCTGGCTCTGCCGAGTGACTTCTCCGCTCGTATTGCCCGTAACACCCAGCTGCTCCTGCAGCAGGAGTCCGGCACCACCGCTCCGGTGGATGTGTGGGCAGGTTCGTACTACGTGGAGAAGCTCACTGCTGAACTTGCCTCCCGTGCCCGCAAGCACATTCAGGAGGTTGAGGAAGCCGGCGGTATGGCGCAGGCCACGATCGAAGGCATCCCGAAGCTCCGTATTGAGGAATCCGCTGCACGTACCCAGGCACGCATCGACTCCGGCCGCCAGGCCCTCATCGGTGTGAACAAGTACAACGCGCTGGAGGACGAGGAGATCGAGGTTCTCAAGGTGGAGAACTCCCGCGTCCGCCACGAGCAGCTGGAGAAGCTCAAGAAGCTGCGCGAGGAGCGCGACGAGGCTGAAGTACAGAAGACCCTCGACGCCCTCACCTACGCTGCCGCTCACGAGGACGAGAAGAAGCCGGGCGATCTGTCGCTCAACCTCCTCAAGCTCTCTGTCGATGCAGCTCGCGCAAAGGCCACCGTGGGAGAAATCTCCATGGCTCTGGAAAAGGTCTTCGGCCGCCACGAGGCTGAGGTTAAGACCCTGTCCGGCGTGTACAAGGACGAGGTAGGAAAGGAGGGCAAGGTGGATAACGTTCAGCGTGCTATCGCCCTGTCCGACGCTTTTGAGAAGGAAGAGGGCCGTCGTCCGCGTATCTTCATCGCGAAGATGGGCCAGGACGGTCACGACCGTGGTCAGAAGGTTGTCGCTTCCGCCTATGCCGATATGGGCATGGATGTCGACGTGGGACCGCTGTTCCAGACCCCGGCCGAAGCTGCCCGTGCAGCCGTGGATGCCGACGTCCACGTTGTCGGTGTGTCCTCGCTCGCTGCTGGCCACCTCACACTGGTGCCGGCACTGAAGGAAGAGCTGAAGAAGCTCGGACGTGAGGACATCCTCATTTGCGTCGGCGGTGTCATCCCTCCGGGTGACTACCAGGAGCTCTACGATATGGGCGTCATCGCGATCTACGGTCCTGGCTCGGTTATTGCCGATTCCGCCATCGACCTGATCGAGAAGGTCGCTTCCAACATCGGTATCGAGCTCAACGTTCCTGAAAAGTAAATCAGTGGAGCGTTAACGCATGCGGTTCGGCCGTGCTTCTCTCACGAGGAGTGCGGCCGTTGCCGTATCCCCGCATTGAACGCTGACGTTTTACGTTGACGGAAATAGGAAATCCGCGCCGCAACAGCCCGCCTACGGGAAGGTTTGCCCACCACGAGGAGACCGGGTCGCAAAGCGCCCCAAGGTGCCCCAATGTGCTTCAAGTGGAAAGGCTTTCAAAGGCATCCGCAAACGTGCCAGCAAAGGCCTAGGCAAACGCGTTCATAGAAGAGCCGCATACGAGTTGAAGGCGAAGATGCGCTGCCCCGAGTCGCAGGACAATAAAGCCTCCCATACCCAGTGAATGAGCGGTTGACCGACTGCAAAGTACGCCCATAGCGCATAGGACCCGTCTGAGGGCAGAGTCACTTAGGCAGAAAGGCGTCTAGTAGGAGAGGGCAAGGGCGAGGGAGGAGGGGAGAGCAAGGGGGAAGCGCTCATCGAGGAGAGCCACGGGCACCCGGATCCAGTATTCGGCCATTTTCGGGGATATTTACGTAGACTTAAGTAAAAGGAAATCGAATGTTTCGCTGCGGAAGGCGCAGCGTGTGAGGACTGTAGTTGTGAACGAAGATCTCGAGTTTTTGGAGCACCACCTTGGTAGCTTGACCACGACCGCCGGTACCGATCTGGGTGATGTCACTGCAGTGGCACCAGAGGTGGTGAAACGGGCTCGCAAACGCATCAACGTGGATGAATTGGTCGAGGGAGTTGAGGCCAACGACCGGCGCTTCATCGCCCAAGCAATCACGCTCCTGGAATCGACGGCGGTGGCCCACCACGTGCTCGCACAGGAGCTCCTGGTTCGGCTGCTTCCCAAAGCCGGCCATGCCCTGCGCGTTGGTATCACCGGTGTTCCAGGCGTTGGTAAATCGACGTTCATTGAGGCTCTCGGGCAGAAACTCATTGCTGACGGCCACAAGGTCGCCGTCCTAGCCATCGATCCGTCCTCCACGCGCACCCGTGGCTCCATCCTGGGCGATAAGACCCGTATGGCAAAGCTGGCCGCCGATGACAATGCGTACATTCGCCCTTCGCCGTCTGCGGGCACCCTCGGTGGCGTGGCAAAGGCAACACGAGAGTCGATCGTCGTCCTCGAGGCGGCTGGCTACGACATCATCCTCGTGGAGACCGTCGGTGTTGGCCAGTCTGAGGTCGCCGTCAGTCAGATGGTGGACATCTTCACCTTCCTCGCGTTGGCCGGCGCAGGCGATCAGTTGCAGGGCATCAAGAAGGGTGTTCTGGAGATGGCGGATCTTGTAGCAATCAACAAGGCCGATGGAAAGAACGTCCGCAACGCTAAGCGCGCAGCGCGCGAGCTCGGAGCAGCCATGCGCATGGTGCGCCAGCCGGACGAGGACTGGATGCCGCCTGTGATGACGATGTCTGCTGTGGAGCACACCGGCGTGGATGAGTTCTGGGACCATGTCCTGGAGCATCAGAAGGTCATGCGGGAGAACGGAAAGTTTGAGGAAAATCGTCGGGAGCAGCAGGTCAACTGGACATGGCAGATGGTCCACGAGACGATCCTGCAACGTCTCAACTCCCACCCACTAGTGCAAAAGAAGAAGGAAGAGACCGAGCACGAGCTTCGTGACGGAACGATCACGCCAACTCTTGCTGCGCAGCAGATCGTGCAGGCCTTCGATACCCCGATCCCAGAGAGCTAGCTTTCTCCCACGGCTTGTAAACCTTGTCAGCCAACGATGACCGGCGCGGACTCTACTTTGTGCCCGCGCCGGTTTCGATTGCGGGGACGTCAACGCGTAGGTGCGGAGCGCCACCAGGCAGACGATGAAGAGAGTTGCTTTTACGACAAGCCGGAAAGGCGACGGGGAGATTACTCAGACAGCGACTCTGCCGTACGGGGTCATGATTACTGAATCACCGCCCCACGTCCAATGCAAGCTCATAACGAGACTCATAAGCTGGTTCCCAGCCACAGCGTCTGCCAAGTAGCGGATAAAACGCTCCTGGATAGTGCCCGCGCCGTTACAACTTAACCAACCAAGTGGCCCAACCAACCAAGCGGACGAAAAGACAGGAGCGACCGAATCAACCATGCATCTGCGGTTGTGCGCACCAACATGCACTCGGCGATGGTTTATTCGCGAAGGGACTATCCGCACAGTTAAATTCACTGTAGCCGCATTCAGACCATGTACACGTAGTGTCATGAGACTCTAGGGCGGGGAGGGAAACGTCGCTAAACAAAACGTCGCTAAACAATTCAAAGCTAGGCCTGAAGGCGCAGTGCGGATAGCCTGGAATCAGGTGAGCAACAGGTAAGGTCAGGCTATCGTTTCGGCTTGTGCTCTCGCGTATGTTCCACGTGCACACATAGACAGCTCGGCGGGGCTACCTGATGTGCTCGGCTAAAAGAACAGATGCTCTCGCGTCTTCTTTAGCCAAACAAACTTAGACTCTTTGGCACCTTCACGCCATTCCCTCGCGGGTGCGTTAGGCAACGAACTTCGTTGGAGGACTACTTACCGTTGCCTCACCCCGAATTTCGTCGGTACACTCGGAGACGTTCCAGGTCATTGATATTTATCCAGAAAGGTGAAAAATCATGGGAGATTTACTTACGGATCATGGTCCGAACCCCTACGTGCTGAACATTGAGGAAGTTACTAAGGAAAATGAGAACTTCCGCGATACCCTGTGGACTGGCAAGCACCTTCAAATGACGGTAATGAGCATCCCCGCCGGTGGAGAAATCGGCGCTGAGGTGCATGACGACCATGATCAGTTCCTTCGCCTCGAAGAGGGCAAGGCACGAGTTATGATCGGTGATTCTGAGGATAACCTCGACATCGACCAGGAGGTAGAGGACGACTGGGCAATTTTCGTTCCCGCTGGTAAGTGGCACAACGTCGTAAACGAGGGAGACAAACCGTTCAAGGTGTACTCGATTTACGCAGCTCCGGACCACGTCGCCGGAACCGTTCACAAGACGAAGGAAGACGCGGATAACGATCCGAACGAGCAGCACTAGCGCTCCGGGGCACCGCCGGTTTCTGGCGTGTGAACCACGGCGTAGGTCAGATTGTCGGTAGCGCCCCCACTGCAGACTAAAGCCGACCCAGATCAGAAAAATACTTGGTCGGCTTTGCTTATGTCGGCAGCAATAGCCACGGGGGATTGCCCCCTGCAGCAGTAGCTGCGGGGGTTGCCATCTAACAGCGCTTTGTACGCACTGTTCTCGGCAACTGCTTTTACGGATCCTTGATTCTCAAGCTCTGACGCATGGGAGTAGGAGAGTCTAGATGTAGGAATGAGAAAATTAAGGCGCTAGCTACGCTCAGGCATCGAACCAGGGTGCCACATGCCAAGCTCGGACGGCATGTCGTCATCGTCGGGGATTTCGCCCAGTGGGACGAAGCCTAGACGCTTGTATAAAGCTGCTGAGTCTGGGGTTGATGCTTCCAGATAAATCGGTGTCTCACCGGCACGCTCTATACCGTGTTTTAGGAGTGTGGTACCTAGACCCTCTCCCTGGTGGCCGGGACGCACAGCGAGGGTGTACAGGTACCAGTGGGGGAACTTCGGGTGAAGCATCTCAGAACGTCGTTCACGGAGCACCGCTGCGATAAAGGACTTGCCAAAGACCCGTACGTAGTCAGGGACGTAGCGAAGAAGCGACAGAAAGGTGATGGGCTTTCCAGGCTTGTTCCACAATGCGACCCCAAGCATCTCGCCTTCTTCGTTGAACTCTACGTCAACAATACCGTAGGGGAGATACTCGTGCCGGAGCTGGAGATCGAAGATTTTTCGGAGGTTCTTCGTCTCGTCGGACAGTGGCTGCATGATGCGGCGAAATGCTGGGTCGGTTTCAAATGCATCGGTGAGGATATCAACGATCTGGTTGACATCGCCTTCAGTAGCAGGACGGATCTTTAATGTCATAGTTCTTATCGTAACGCCACGAGGATTCTCACGCCGTGTTGCCTTAGGTATGCAAAATCCCCCCGCATTTCTGCGGGGGGATGCTGTGCCCGAGGGGGGACTTGAACCCCCACCTCCGTTAATAGGAGACTAGCACCTCAAGCTAGCGCGTCTGCCAATTCCGCCACCCGGGCTAGGTGATGTTCACACTCTCGTGTGTGGCACGTGGAATACTTTAACCTACACACCTCAACGCAACCAAATCTGCAGGTCAATAGGTAAAACTTGCGGCTATTCAAGTTACAACGATGTTGTTTTGAACGTGGCGCATCAGGCATCCCACCAAACTGCTGGCAGTCTACGACTGAGACCTTTGGAACAGTGTCTTCCAAGTGAAGTAGCAAGTAGCCATCTTTCTCGAGCATTAGGCCTGGCTAGTCTGTGCGCGAAGGCAAACTTTCACCTAGATTTGGAGTATGACTGACTACCGAAACGACTCTCGCTTTCCAGGCCCTGATCCGTACGCACCGCTGAAGAATCTTCCTTCCTTCACAGTAACATCCACCGATTTTTCCTGCGGTGATCAGCTTCCGAAACAGCAGAGGGGAGCCGCTAGTGTTTCCCCTCAGTTGGCATGGAACGTCGACGAGCTCCCCGAGGGAACGAAGTCGATCGCGATCACGTGCTTCGACCCTGATGCACCAACAGCTTCGGGTTTCTGGCACTGGGGTGTCTTTAACATTCCTGCGACCGTCTCTTCTCTGCCCAGCGGAGCTGGCAAGCCTGAGCTTGAGGACGTACCTGAAGCCGTGTCCTTGAAGGGCGATTCTGGAAACCGTGGCTACTACGGCTCGAATCCTCCTGCCGGACACGCTCCGCATCGCTACCTCTTCGCTATCCATGCAGTTGACACGGAGAAGCTTGATATCGACCCGGATTCTCCTGTCACTGTCCTTGGATTCAATCTCTACTTCCACTCCCTTGCTCGCGCGATCTACTGGGGCTGGGACCAAAACTAGGCTTGCCAAAGGCAGTGGCTGCCGTCCACTGTCTTCACAGGATGCCTAATAGGGTTGGCCTTACTACGGTCGCTCATTCTCTCAACCAGCGATAGCTGAGGCCTAATCCGCTTCTGCACGTCGATGTCGATGCGGAGGGGAGAGGACACTGGAGCCAAAAACTGCACTATAAATTCTTCGCGCCGAGTGGGAGGAGATCGTCCTGCTCGGAGTGAACGCTTGTGCTGATTTCCTCGCTGTGTGTGTCTTCGGGGGGATAATCTTGATCGTGTTGGTTCGCACGGCAGATTCAGGTGTCTCGCTCCCCGTCGCTATCGCCAACCCTCGTGGGGGAGTAGCTGCGCTCCCTTAAGTTACGACTTCTTGTTCATGCTTCCGCAACGAGTGCGGTAGATCATCCGGAGCCAGGTCTTCGGCCCGGACGGTGTGACCAACCCGTTCGATAAACGAAAAGGAGAAAATAAGAAATGGCAAACCGCTACTACCGACGTTCCGGCGAAATCCTCAGAGACGACGGGCAAGAAATCTGGTCAATCTACAATCCGAAACTTAGGGGGTGGGAGCGGACGAAGCGCGCGAACGAAGCGTACGCAACGGCGTTCCAAGACCCGTTCCACAGAATCAGCGGAGAAGAAGCCCTTAAGTCAATCGCAGAGCGACAGCAGCGCCGGGACAAGTGGGAAGAACGATACAAGCGGGAGCACCCCGACGAGTGGAACAAATACCACCCGGACAACCCCGTCCCCATCGACTAGCCCCGTACCGGGACGTCTAGACGGCAACCCCGCCACAACACCGCGCACAGGCAACAATAATCCCGCGCCGGTTGAGGTGAGCACGCGTGAGCTAACCAAGGCGGACGTTAAGGCATGCCTAGACGAAGTTAACCTGACAGCCGTTGACAATGTTGACATCAACCCGCCGGGTATGGGAACACCGGAGAGCGGTGATCTTGGTTTAATCCCCCGCGAGGGGCGGGATGAGGTGGGGAACACAGCAACAGGTATCGCTCCGGGAGACCCCGTAGCGATACCTGTGCCTCTTGTTAATTCTCCTCGGGGACGTAGGGCTGCTTGCAGCCCACGGCATCAGAAAGGTTCTGGTAGCCGTGTACATCCAGCTGTCGCAGAAGATCCTTGTGAATGTCGCGGATGAGATCCGGGCCCTCGTAAATCATCGCGGTGTAAATTTGCAGAAGGTTAGCACCCGCTGCGATCCGGTCCCACGCATCCTTCGGCGAGGAAATACCACCGACAGAGATGATTGCGAGCTCACCGTCAAGCTTGTCGTACAGCCGCTTCGTCACGTCGAGCGCGCGGCTGGTAAGTCGCGGACCGGAAACACCGCCGGCACCCATCTTCTCAACCTTGGCCTTGGGAGTGTTTAGGCCATCACGCGAAATCGTCGTGTTCGTAGCGACAATGCCAGCCAAACCCATCTCGCGCGCCAAGTCGGCGACAGCATCGATATCGTCGTCTGCGAGATCGGGGGCAATCTTTACCAATACCGGGGTCTTCGTAGACTGCTGAACCACCTCGATGATCGGACGAAGCTCATCAACGGCTTGCAGGTTGCGCAGCCCAGGGGTGTTGGGGGAGCTGACGTTGATCACCAGGTAGTCGGCCAGATCACCGAGAAGGGTAGCCGAGCGACGGTAATCATCGGCGGCATCTTCCACGGGGACGACCTTGGTCTTTCCGATATTGATGCCGATAACATCGTCGGATGTACGCCGACGGAGATTGTCCGCAACAGCAGCCGCACCGATATTGTTGAACCCCATGCGGTTGAGGATGCCTCGATCTGCCTTCAAGCGAAACAGTCGGGGAGCGGGGTTGCCCGGTTGCGGCGAAGCCGTGACGGTACCGAGCTCCGCGTAGCCGAAGCCAACGGCCGTCCACGCATCGGGAGAGGTTGCATCCTTGTCAAAGCCTGCGGCAAGGCCCAGCGGACGGGGGAAGGTGACCCCGAAAACTTCTTGCTCAAGGCGGGGATCGTGTACTGCGATGATCTTTTCCAGTACGCGGTTGAGGGGCGTCACCAACTGTAGAACGCCTAGTCCGCCACAAATGATGTCGTGAATACGCTCAGGCTGAATGGTGAACATTACCTTCAAAGCAGCGTCATACAGCGCGGTACGGACAGGGTGAGCCATGTGCGGACTCCTTAACAATACGTGGGCGTTATCCGGTGGTACCCCACATGAGAGTCTTCGCTTTGCACCCGTAACAGGGCGCTTATCTGGACTCACATGCGAGTTATACGACCATTAATGTACCCCACTGTATGGGGGATACTCCAAGCGCGTCCCGCGAGTTTATTTTGCGGGGATAATCTGCAGACCTTCACCGGAAGCAGACCCGATGACGAGGGTGCCGTTGTCAAGAACAGCAAGTGCCTGTGCATCAGCAACGGTGTTCTTTGCGTCCTTCTCAATAGGTTTGCCTGTAGCCAGTGAATAGCTGGTTACCTTGTTGTCGCCCAGGGTTGTCACCCAGGCAGTGTCTGAATGGTTATCCCAGGCTACTGCCCACGGATGCGGACCAATCGGAACCGACTGGTGCAGACGGATGACATCGAGGTTGTTGTAGATCCGCAAGGAATCCCCGATATTATCCGCAACAAGCATCGTTGTGTTCTCTGCGGGGGCGATGCGGGAAACACCAACGCCGGCTCGAAGCGAGCCACCCGTACGGTCCTTCACGAGGTCTACTCCGGTTACCCTGGTCTGACTCATATCGGAGGCTACGACAGCATCCGGTAGGTCCGTTTCACCCGTGCGCGGGAGGGCGATGATTTGGTGAACGGGTCCACCAGTGTTGACCTCGGTGTTGGATGTGGATTCTCCGGGTTTGAAGATTGTCACCGCGTCGGCCTCTGGGCTACCGCCAATGACCGTGCCGTCGGTTGTTACTGCCGCAGCAACAAATGGTTGGAGCGCCGAACGGACATTATCTAACGCTGGCTTTTCGGCATCGATGAGGAAAATCTCACCGGAGTTACCGCCATCCCTAGCAACAGGGCAGGCGATGACGAAAGTCTTTTCGGTGACCGTGAGGTCTCCACACTTCGCACTGATCTGCAGCGTTGTGCCCTCGTTTTTCTCCAGGGCGTCGACGGTGCCAACGTGCAGGAACGGTCCCGTGCGCACAGCGAGGATGTCTCCAGCAGCCTCAATGTCCGTGATCTCCGGGAATTTCTCGTCAACCTGGAAGACCGTGCCATCGGGCTTGTTAGATGCCGGTGACTGCTGAGGAGTGGCGTTGCCTACAGGGTTATTGATGTAGTCCGTTTGTTCCTCAGTTGTCTTCATCGATTCCTGTTCATCGGCAGCACCGCAGGAGGTGAGTCCGATGGACAAGGCCGTAAGAAGGCCACATGCGCTGATAAGTTTCCGGCTCCGAATATTCACTCGTCCTACGCTACCAGAGTGAAAAATGAACTCCCACCACGGCTTTCCCGAGCTGTGTCTGCGTGGTGCTGTGTGCTGGAGGTGCGTGCTTAGGCTGACCCGGTAGGACAGGGCATGATCCCGGTGAGCGGATTTGTGGGTCCCGTTCGAGCAAAATATGAGTGGCCTGTGACTATTCGTGACTACTCCTGCGCCGTGTCTCCCGAGTTGGTTTGGCGACGGTGTATGGTTGCACCCGTGATTGCTACGGAACTAGCCGCCGACGCAGCGGCTCACACCGCCGACACGATGACGTGGGGACAAACGATTGTCCTGTCCATCGTGCAGGGCCTTACCGAATTTCTCCCTGTAAGCTCCTCCGGGCACCTTCGCATTGTCAGCGAACTGCTCTACGGCCATGATGCCGGCGCTTCCTTCACCGCCGTTGTCCAGCTCGGCACGGAGGCTGCCGTCCTGGTGTACTTTGCCAAGGAAATCTGGACGATTATCCGCTCCTGGTGCATCGGTCTGGTGAATAAGGAAAAGCGCGACTTCTACTACCGCATGGGATGGATGGTCATCTTTGGCACGATTCCCGTTGGTGTTCTCGGGTTCCTAGGCAAAGATCTGATCCGTGAAAATCTTCGCAACCTGTGGATCACAGCAGGTGTTCTCGTGGCCTTCTCCTTCGTCTTCATCTGGGCAGAAAAGGTGGGATCCAAGAAGCGTGGCTACGACGAGCTGACTATGCGGGACGCAATCCTCATGGGCTTTGCGCAATGCCTCGCCCTGATTCCTGGCGTTTCTCGTTCCGGAGGCACGATCTCCGCAGGCCTTTTCCTCGGTCTGAACCGCGAGGTCGCGGCGAAGTTCTCGTTCCTGCTCGCGATCCCCGCAGTGCTTGCCTCCGGGCTGTTTTCGCTTCCCGATGCCTTCGCCCCCGAAGCCGGCCAGGCCGCAACGGGCGCGCAACTTCTTGTGGGCACAGTTATCGCCTTCGTGTTGGGCTATGCCTCCATCGCATGGCTGCTGAAATTTGTTTCAAACAACTCGTTCTCCTGGTTTGCCGCTTACCGCATCCCCGTCGGTATCTTGGTCATGATTCTGCTGGCAACAGGCGTTTTAGCAGCCTAGTCCCCGTACCCATCCGTCCACAGCCCCTCCGCGCTCGAATCAAGGTCGCCGGAGGGGTTTCGCCTATCATCGTCCGCTTCCTATCTCCGTCCGCGTCCGCGAGCTTCTGGCCGTTTCCAATCGCTTACCGTTTCCTCCTGTAGATTTGGTTGCTTTCCCCACGGTGGCCCTTTGTCCGCCCGCACCAGTTCAGTGCCGGGGGGCTTGTCTGGAGCGACTCTGGATTTTCTTCCGGTCAGGCACCCTCCGGGCGGCTTTTAGGCACCTGGGTGATCTCTCCTCTCTAAGCTCCCTGTCCCTTTTCAGTGCGTCGGCTTTTCGACGTTTCGTCGTTACGGAGTTCGGTTACCCCCGGGTTTGCCCGCGTACGATGACTATGCAGTCCGCGCAAGAATACGCCCGCGAGGTGCGAAGTAGCCGGATTGTTGGGGTGACAACTAAGGTGGGTGGCATGCAATCGTGGCCTGTACCTGAACATTCCGCTTTCGACTCACTGACCGGCACACCTGTGCCTCTGAACCTTTATGATTCGGCCGATGACCGGATCAAGCCTGTGAAAGCGGGTAAAGTCGCCACCATGTACGTGTGTGGCATTACACCGTACGACGCGACCCACCTCGGCCACGCCGCTACATACCTCGCTTTTGACCTCATCTACCGGCAGTTGAAGGCTAATGGCCACGACGTTCACTACGTCCAGAACGTGACCGATGTGGACGATCCGCTCTTCGAGCGCGCCGAGCGCGACAACGTCGACTGGCGAGAACTGGGCACCTCCCAGATTGACCTCTTCCGCTCCGACATGGAAAAACTCTCTGTATTCCCGCCACAGGACTTCGTCGGCGTGCAGGAAGCCGTGGATGAGGTTATCGATATGGTTCAGGAGCTCATCGATAAGGGCGTGGTGTACGCCATTGACGATCCCGAATACCCCGACCTCTACGTCCGCGTGAACGCAACCGAGCAGTTTGGCTACGAGTCCCGCTTCAGCCGTGAAGAGATGCTCGACGTGTTTGCCGAGCGCGGTGGCGACCCCGAGCGCCCGGGCAAGGAGGACCCGCTCGACGCCCTCGTGTGGAAGATGGCGCGACCGGGGGAGCCCTCCTGGGACGCGCCGTTTGGTGCTGGTCGCCCGGGCTGGCACATTGAGTGTTCCGCTATCGCACGCAACCGGTTGTCGGTGCCCTTCGACATCCAGGGCGGTGGGCGCGATCTTGTGTTCCCGCACCATGAGTTCTCCGCCGCACACGCGGAGGCGGCCACCGGCGAGCCCCGCATGGCGGGGCACTACGTGCACGGCGGAATGATCGCCCTCGACGGTGTGAAAATGTCGAAGTCCCTCGGCAACCTCGTGTTTGTATCCAAACTGCTGGAAGAAGGCCACACTCCCGCAGCGATCCGCCTGTCGGTGTTTAGTGGTCACTACCGCGCCGATAGAGATTTCTCGGGAGCAATCCTTAAGCAGTGCGAAAGCCTTGTGGAACGGCTGCGGGCAAGCGTCGACAAGCCATCAACGCGAGCAGAGGCCGAGGCCCTCGTGACCGAGATCCGTGAGGCCCTAGCCGATGACCTCGACACACCACGAGCCATCGCTGCCATCGAAGCGTGGGCGAACCGTGAGTGGACAGGAGACTCCGACCCGGAGGCCGGTTGCATCGTTGCTAGCGCACTCGATGCCCTCCTCGGAATCAAGCTGTAAGTCCTGGAAGCGTTGCAGATTGGTGACGTACCGCGCGTTGAACGTGCGAAAAGACGGTATATCGGAGACAATGGAGCACATGAGTATTCGCGAGAGCATGCAGGCAAGCGTTGACGAGTTCATCGCCAACCTGGAATCCTACGCAACAGGGTCTTACCTCAGGGAGAACGAAAAGGAATTCTGGGAGCAGCCCTTCGATCCTGCTGTCCTTCCTGAGCTGCGGAGCATCGTCGAGGCATTCCTCGACAGCCTTGACCGGCTCGGTGATGAGCCGTCACAAGAGGCCATCCACGGTGTTGTCAACGGATTCATCGATCGGACGCAGGCCTTTGATGACACGAACGCCGGCGCTGTCATTGAGCCCGAGGAAGAAAACGACCTCAACCTCTTCATTCACCGCGCTTTGGAAGCAGGCGGGTTCGACGAGGAGACCATCGCTTCCACACCGGAGTTCGAGTAACCGCCCGAAGCATTGGCGGGGCAGCGACCTCGCGCTCCTCATCAGGGATGTCGGTACCGCCAGGTTTCCCACCTCCGAAAGGCGGCGATGAAACCCGGCTACATGCTTCTTTACCCACCTTCACTGTCACACGTCTTGTTCGAGAGTCCGTGGGGTGGGTTTTAGTCTGCGAGGACGTGGCGGGCTTTTCCGCATGGGCGGGCTAGATGGGCGCTACTGTATGCGGAGGTTCGGTGGGAGCTCTCGCATGCGAGGAGTGGCTACGCGGGTGTTGTTAGGGGGCTTGCCATGAACAGCCGGACTCCGTACCTCCTGTCTGGCTCTCGTGGCGCTCAAGGGCGGGTTTTGGTGGCTGGGGTAGAACGTCTACGGTTGAAACCATGGCACAAGAGCAGACCTCACGTGGCGGCACGCAATCTACCGCTGCGACCATTGAACAACTCAAACCCAATGAGAAGCGCAACGGTCGCGCGTACGTCACGGCCATGGGGCTGCAGGGAATCGGCGACCAGCTAGTCAACGCAAAGACAGTGCTGCCCTGGGTCTTCTCCGCCACAGGGGTGCCCGCCTTTATCACCGCGTTGCTCGTTCCGATCAGGGAATCCGGCTCGATGCTCCCTCAGGCCGCCATCACCGGCTGGGTTATCAGCAAGAAACGGCGCGCAACAGTATGGTCCATCGGTGCCATTATTCAGGCCCTGTCAGCCATTGCCATGGGCCTGGCCATTGGTCTTACCCGCGGAGTACTTCTCGGACTGCTCGTCATCATTTTCCTGGCCTCATTTTCCACCGGGCGCGCAATCGGGTCTATTTCTTCCAAGGACGTCCAGGCACGGACGATTTCCAAAGGTCACCGCGGCCGACTTACAGGGACCTCGACAATGATCGCCGGCATCATCGCCATCACCGTGGGCTTAGCCATCCGCGCCCGCGGTCACGATCTCTCCGTCGGCTTCCTCGCCCTCCTGATCGCAGCCGGTGGCGTGTGCTGGTTGTTGGCAGCGTTGGTGTTCACTCGGATCATCGAGCCAACACCCGAAAACAGCGCTTCGAAGGGGAACGGATCCAACTGGGTGAAGGATTCCTGGACGCTTCTTGCCACCGACAAGCCCTTCAGGCGGTTCGTCATCGTGCGTGCGCTGCTGCTCGCCTCTGCTTTGTCACCCGCGTTCATCGTGGCCTTGTCCTCACGCACATCGGATGTCCTCTCCGGCCTTGGCTCCTTTATCGTCGCCTCTGGTCTCGCCAGTCTCATCGGCGGGCGGGTCTCCGGAATACTCGCGGACACGTCCTCACGGAACACGATGGCCTACGGTGCGCTAGCCACATCCATTGCTTTGCTTGCCATCGTCGGGCTCAGTTACATTGACTTGATCGCCGCATGGACGCTGCCCATTGGCTTCTTTGCCGTCACCCTCATCCACACCGGTGTCCGCGTCGGCCGCAAAACGTACGTCGTCGA
The DNA here is from genome assembly GCF_001815555.1 of Corynebacterium sp. HMSC073D01. NCBI lineage: Bacteria > Bacillati > Actinomycetota > Actinomycetes > Mycobacteriales > Corynebacteriaceae > Corynebacterium > Corynebacterium sp. HMSC073D01. Next base: position 183,567 of record NZ_KV821013.1, read on the forward strand.
CATGGGGGAAGGTGACCAGACAACCCAGTACGTCGCCGTCGCTAACACTGCGATGGGGGTTATCCTCCTTATCGTCGGCGCTATCTCCGGTGTCATCGCCATGGCCGGAGCCCGCGCGGCACTCGTCGCGCTTGCGCTCGTCGGTATCGTTGGGTTCTTTCTCGCCCGTTCCCTCCCTGATGTCTCCGTACGCTCCTCCGAACGTTCTTAGTACGCCTCCGATACATCGGAAAAGTCCTCATTGTGCACGGAGAGCTGTGCGTCGGATATAGTCACCTAGGACAGATTGTTGAATGACACACCAACGGAAGTGGTGCACGCAGTAGCAATGGCGATGAAAGCGATCTTTTTCGATATGGACGGAACTCTTGTGGATTCCGAACCCCTCTGGGGTCAGGTAACCGCAGAGTTCTCCCGTCGCCTTGGACACGAGATGACCGACGAAGAGCTGTACGCGACGATGGGTGGGTCCTTCGACCACACGGTCACCTACGTCGGAAAGCTTAACGGGCGGACGTTCAACGCTGAGGAGCGCAAAGAACTCATGCGCGTGTTCTACGCCGAGGTCATGCAGCTCATGAAGGACGTGCTCGTTCCTAAGCCCGGTGTTGTTGAACTCCTGGAGTCGGTCTCCGCGGCAGGTATTCCCCAGCTCGTAACCACCAACACGTACCGCACGCTTGCCGACGTCGAAATCGCCGCCGTAGGCACCCATTTCTTCTCGTCCTCCGTCGCCGGTGATGAGGTGGAAAACGGCAAACCGGATCCCGAAATGTACCTCAAGGCGGCAGAGATCGTCGGAGCTAAGCCAGAAGAGTGCCTCGTCTTTGAGGATTCCGTTGCGGGAATGACCGCCGCAAGAGATGCTGGATGCGTAGTCATCGGCCTTCCTCCCAGCCACGGCGATGCCATCGATGGTGTAGCAACGCTGCAGGAGCTCCACGGCTCCGATTCCTTCGAGGGAGTCACCGTCGACACGTGCTCAGTCTGGTTCACTCAGCTTGGTAGCAACGCTTAGCCGGAGCTAAGGCGGACTGGACGAGCTCTGCACAGCCATAGTCGGGGGTAAAACGCGTTAGTTTGTGGCTGGAACCAGGCACGGTAGGCGCGTTCGTGTGGCACAATGATTTGGTATGAAAACATTTGACTCTTTGTTCCAGGAGCTCGCTAACAAAACCGCTGAAAGGCCGGAGAGATCCGGCACCGTGCACGCGCTGGATCAAGGCGTCCATTTCATTGGCAAAAAAGTCATCGAGGAAGCCGGTGAGGTTTGGCTCGCCGGCGAATACCAGTCCGATGAAGAGCTCGCCGAGGAGATTTCGCAGCTGTTGTACTGGTCCCAAGTCATGATGATTAAGCGGGGCTTGACCACCGACGATGTCTACAAATACCTCTGACGTTCAGACGCTGCAGGTTCCTGCCTTCGGCTAACTCCGACCAACTTCGACCGACTTCGACTAACGCGAAAGGTTTATCGGAAGCCTCGCCCTCCTAGGCGAGGCTTCCACTGCAGGTGATCACTGACAACCACGTCAGGTCTTAAAAATCCGGGTGATGGCTGATTATTGACTACGCATCGCCCATATTCTTGACACATCCAATTTTTTAACGCTTAAAAGAAAAGAGCACTAACGGCATGCTGCGAATCGCTGTACCGAATAAGGGGTCTCTCAGTGAGGTGGCTATGGAAATCCTCACCGAGGCGGGCTACGCTCGCCGCCCCGATTCGAAAACACTCACTGTTCTCGATAAAGATAACGAAGTCGAATTCTTTTTCCTTCGCCCAAAAGATATCGCCATTTACGTCGCTGGTGGCCAACTCGATATCGGCATCACCGGCCGCGACCTGGCGTTGGATTCACAGGCTGACGTTGAAGAGCTCCTACCACTGGGGTTTGGAAACTCCCGTTTCTTTTTCGCGGCTCCAGCCAACCAAAAGTGGTCAGTAGGAGATCTAGAGGGGAAGCGGATTGCGACAAGTTACCCACACCTTGTGCGTGCTGACCTCGCTCGGCGCGGAATTCAGGCTACCGTCATCCGACTTGACGGAGCAGTGGAGATTTCCATTCGCCTCGGTGTTGCGGATGTCATTGCCGATGTTGTCTCGACTGGACGGACTCTGCGTCAGCAAGGTCTGGCTACATTCGGAGACCCACTCGTGAGCTCTGAAGCAGTTATTTACGGCCGCCGTGGCCGCGATGTAACAGAGGCGATGCGCATTTTCATCCGCAGAATTGAAGGAATTCTACGTGCACGACGGTTTATGATCCTCGACTACAACTGTCCCAAGAGTCTCCTTCCCAAGCTCACCACCATTACACCGGGACTGTCAGGAGCTACCGTGTCTCCACTGGCTAAAACAGACTGGGTTGCCGTGCGCGCTATGGTACCTAGGGCACAGGCAAACACCATCATGGATGCGCTATCTGCCGGCGGGGCAGAGGCAATCCTGGCCACGGATATCCGAATAGCCCGCTTGTAACACACGCGAAAAAGCCGGTCTGGTTCACAGTCACTCTGCCGAACCAAACCGGTTTCGCTTTATATTCAGGTGCTATCCGTCGCAGCGAGCATCCGCCTTCGTGCCGCGCAATGTCGGTCAGCGACAAGAAAGCGGAGCGGGTGTTTCTATCACGGTTGGTCTACGCCTATGCGAGAGCCCCCATCGGATCCCATACGGGCAGAACAATCGGTTCTCCGCCGATGGCCTCTTGATAATCTGCGGGAAGCAGATCACGCCGGACTGCTACAGCAAAGACGTACTCATCAAACCATGAATCGTTCATGGTCCAAAAGCCCTTGTCTGCCTTATCAGGGCCCCACGAGTTCTCCACACGCCAACGACGAGGAACCTTTTCCTCCGACTCATCCACACCAGTGAAGACCATGGCGTGGGTCATGAGTGAATCGCCGGAAATGACCCGTTCTCGTTTGTCCATTCCAAGCTCAACGCCGTACACGCCTTCGTAGTCCAGCACGTGTGCGTCCCAGACCCCGAGTGTGCTCTCTGCCTGTTGCAACGTATCGCAGCCGAACCAGACGGAGGTGCCCTCCGCAAGCGTGGCAGCAACTGCCTTCTTCATAACCTGGATATCCGCGTTGAGGTATGTAACCGGCGTGGCACCGACGACGTTGCCCAAATATTCGACGGTGAGGATATCCTTTGGCGCGTGCCGTGGATCATTGACCACGCACACGAAATCGTCAAGGTTGACAGTGACGTACGTGTCCTTGAACTCGAGGGGCGTCATCGTTCCCTTGCGAGTAAACGCATTATCCTTGTCTCGATACTGCCAGACGAATTCTTTCGGGGGAGTACCGAGGTGAATGGTCAGCACGCGGTACGCATCCTCCAAAGCCTGCCGCTTCACGGAGGCTCGTTCTTCTTCAGACTCGGCCTTGCGGAGCAGGTACGCGCCTCTGCGCAATACAGTGGACAGATCGCGATTCATTGCCCGCGTGTCTGACGATGAATTTGTATCCGGCATCGCATATTGCGGAACGATTCCGTACTTATTGATGAGCGCCACGAGCATGTTCCACTGGCCACCGTCCTCAATAGGAGCCTGCAGGAGGTGTGCCACCGTGCGGTCAAGGATGTCGCGTTCGCGCAGTTCCTCCATTGCCTCTAGGAAGTAGTTTGCTTTTTCAAGCTTGTCCCAGAAGTGAATGAAGGTCTGGGAGAGCTCAAAATCCTTTACCTTCGTTTCCTTCATGATGGGACCGCGCAGCATGTTCATACCTGCGAAAATCCAGCAGCGACCAGACTTCTTTTGGTTAGCAACCGCCCAGTCATCCACCTTCGTGGAAACACTGGTGTCGATGCCAGAGAGAATGTCCCGGTTGACCGCGAGCTTGTCCACGCCTGTTGTCGTGACAGCGTTGCGGGAGACGCGGAATGATCGGTCTGCCTGCAACTTTTCGTTTTCCGCCCTAATTGCATCGAGGGATAGTCCGCGTGTGCTCTCGTTTGTAGCCATTGTGTTTGTTCTCCCTTCCTAGCTCATCGGATCCCAGCAGGGCAACAGGATGCCTTCGCCATCCCATGCCTTCAGCAACTCTTCTGGCGCGTACTTTCTCCTCACGACGACTGAGAAGACGTTGTCGCGGAACCAATCGCTCGTCATCGTTCCGTAGCCGTCGCCACCGAGTTTCACTCCCTTGTGATCCTCATTACCCCAGGAATTTTCCACTCGAAAGTGACCGGACTGCTCATCAAAGCCAGTAAGAACCATGGCGTGAGTAGGAGCCTCCTCCCAGGTCAACATCCTTCCTGCGCGGTCGAAGGCGAGATCGATGCCGTAAATATCGGGAAGATTAATCAGGTTGCGATCCCACATCCCAAGGATTGCGTCGAACTGGGTGTTCACATCACAGCCAAACCAGACGGGATCGGACTGTGCGATGGAGTCAATCGCTGCCTGACGCACGACCTCGATATCAGCGTTTACGTACCGGTAAACGGGGGTGCCCCAGACGTTCGTCGCAAGTTCGGTGTCGTACGCCTGGTTGACCTTGTGCTCCGGCCGGGCATCGAAGGCAATTTCAACGAATTGGTCGAGATCGGGGAGGTATTTCTTTGCGAACTCTTGTGGAGTGAACTCACCTTCGCGGTGGAAATCGCCATCCTTGGTGCGGTATTGCCACACAAAAGATGTCGGCGGGGTGCCTAAGTGGATGCCAACGACACGCTGAATAGCTTTCATGGCCTCGTCAATAGAACCATTTTCCATTACGGTTTTTCGGACAATGGTGTGAATGGCACGGTTCATCGCAGGCGTATCGCCAGCCGAGTCAGAATCGGGCATTGCGTACGAGGGGACAGCGCCGTACTTAGCAACGAGGTTGTTGACGTAATTGAACAGGCCACCGTCACCTGCGGCGCCGTCGAGCACGAATGCAGTCTCGCGGTCACCGAGATCGATTCTGCCGTCATCGGTTCGGGCAGCGTGGGGCTCTTCATTGCCAAGCAAATAGTTAAGGGCAAAGTAGGCCTTTTCCAACTTGTCAAAGTACTGCAGATACGCCTGAGAGAACTCAAACTGCTCGAGATTAAGTTCCTTGGCTATCTTCTGCCGGTACATGTTGAGCGCGGCAAACATCCAGCAGCGTCCAGAGGTCTTCTGGTTCGTTACCTTCAGAGAATCGAGTTTGACTTCGATGGTGGGGTCCAGGCTGACTACCTTGTCCCTGTCCAAGGCGACCTTGTTTACGCTACATGCTGTGACAGCGTTTCGCGCGACGGCTACCGTGGGGTCTTCGGCCACCTTCTTCTGAATCTCCTGAACGCAGTCTCCGGTAAGAGGCTGCTTACGCATATCTTGTTCCATACCCTCCTTTATACGCCTGACATGCACATCTTTTGGGAATTATCGATGGTTTTCGGTACAGCATCCCGAGTGGCGGCATTTGCGGTGCTCGATGGAGGTGGACATGCCGTAGCGAACCGCTCTTTCACAACCTGAACGTGGGGAGCAAAGGAGCACAGTGGACAAGGTAGGGGGACACCGGACGCTCGATTGTCACGAAAAGAAGATGTTTGGGAGGAGGAGTAGTTCAGAGTTAATGCCTGACATTGGCCGGAAGCATGTGTGGAATGCCTAGTTAGTGTTTGAGACTCGTACTGGCGCCGAGTGGCACAGCTCACCAGCACGTAACGGGACTGAAGAAGAGCTGCATGGTCACATGCGGGGCTGTACAACCCCATGTGGGGGGTAAAATCTTACGTTTAAGCCAAAGACAGGGGAGTATGCCCTCACCACGATGTGACTATAGTGATGGAAATCACCCTAGTTGATCCCTAATTTCCGCATCATTATTCACAGACGACTATCTCTAATGAATAAATACCGCAGAGGTGACTGTTAAAAAGCGCCCCCAGATAGGTTCTTACCTCCGATCTCGCCACATTCAATTGCATTCCTGCATAAAAACTGCCCGGATTCCAACTCATTTCGCGGTAAAACTATTTATTTTGGTTGTTAAAAATGTCTGTTGAACAGAACGTTTGGCAGATAGGTCTTACCTAGCTATCGTGATGTTGTTCCTACGAAGCAGTAGGCAAGAGGTTCGTCTCACGAACTGAGGGTGACGTGTGTCCATTCGCCATTTTCGCGCAAGCCGAACGCTTAACCTGTGCAATAATCGTGGGGTAGCTACTCTTATAGTGGCTACAGGGTGAAGTACAAGGAGCCCGGTGCATCCGCAGCAGGTTCCCCGGGACCCTCACCGTATAACCTAATAAGCCGTTGAAGTTCTAAGGATTGATTAACAATCCCCCTTATTGAATAGCCATTTTCTCTAACGCTACGTGGCCCGTGCCAGGTAGCGGACACAGTACGAAAGGGGCTAGGAGAGAACTGCGAGGCGATCGAGTCTCCATCGCTTTTCTTCGTGCCACGCGCTTCCTGGCGGAGTCGTTTGGCGTGTTGGGTTTAGAGATGGGATAGTGACGACCTATCGGTCATGATCTGGATGGTCCGGAAAACGGCTTTTGAGACCTAAACATTTTACGCCTTTTGATTAGACAAAAGGAGAAAGCATCTCATGCTTGTCGCACTACAAATAATCATCGTCATCGCAGCCATCGTTCTCGGCGCGCGATTGGGCTCCATCGGCATCGGCTTTGCCGGCGGCCTCGGTGTACTCGCACTAGGTATCGCCGGTGTCCCCGTAACAAAAGAAGACATTCCGTTCGATGTCATCGGCATCATCATGAGCGTCATCGCGGCGATTTCCGCGATGCAGCTCGCCGGGGGCCTAACTTATCTTGTACACGTCGCAGAAAAGATTCTGCGCAGAAACCCGAAGAACATTACTTTCCTTGCTCCGATCGTTACCTACCTGATGACCTTGCTTGCAGGTACTGGACACACGGCGTTTTCCACGCTCCCCGTGATCACCGAGGTGGCGAAAGAAGGAAAGGTTCGCCCGTCCAGGCCGTTGTCCGTGGCCGTTGTCGCTTCCCAAATGGCGATTACGGCATCACCGATCTCCGCAGCCGTCGTCTTCATGGCCTCTGTGCTTGAGCCACTCGGCGTTGGATATCTCCAGCTTCTTGCCGTAGCTATCCCTTCTACTTTCCTCGCTATCTTCCCCACGGCTTTGATTTCTAACAAGATGGGTAAGCAGCTTGAGGACGATCCCGTATACAAAGAGCGTCTCGCAAGCGGTCTCGTGCAGCCTCCAGCTCGCCAGAAAGACTACGTCCCGCCGGCAGGAGCAAAGCTTAGCGTTGGTATCTTCCTTGCTGCCATCGTTATCGTGATGGTGTACGCCACCCTTATCTCCGACCAAATTGGCCTGATCCAGAACCCCACACTTCCTCGCAACGAAGCCATTATGTCGATCATGCTGGGAGCCGCCACCATTATCGTCCTAGCGTGCAAGCAAAAGGCCGGAGAGGTTCTCAACACGCAAGTGTTCAAATCCGGTATGTCTGCCGCGGTTTGCGTGATGGGCGTTGCATGGTTGGGTACGACCCTCATCAATCAGTACATCGACCAGATCAAATCTGCATCCGGTAGCGTACTCACCGATTACCCGTGGCTCCTCGCAGTGATTCTGTACTTTGCTGCGTCCCTCCTGTACTCCCAGGCCTCTACCACCAAGGCGCTCATCCCAGCAGCCTTGGCTGTGGGCGTCAGCCCGCTAGCAGCAGTTGCAGCATTCCCTGCGGTTTCCGCGCTGTTCGTTCTCCCCACGTATCCGACGCTCCTTGCGGCAGTGGAAATGGACGACACCGGATCGACTCGAATCGGCAAGTACGTGTTTAACCACCCGTTTATCGTCCCAGGCACGGTATGCATCGCCATCGCAGTTGCCCTGGGGTTCCTGTTCGGTTCAGTCATTCTCTAGCAGACCTATAGCTAGCATCGGTCCTTCCCATCCACGCTGGCTGTTTCCGCTGTTTTGTTTTCACCACGGTCAGACCCGGCGGGCTGAGGAAACGGATCGAGGAGAGTGGCACAGCGATGACGATCCGCAGAATTTAATCTTCATATCGGACTGCTCACTACTGGATAGAATCCTCCTCGCCTAGTCGAGCAATGATAGTCCCCAGTTGTGGCTGTTCCTCCGTCAACTCACATGAAAAGGTGGTGTATTCGTTAGTCGTAGCGCGAAAGGAGAAACGACATCGTCTCACGTCCCTTGCGTTTGCTTTCCTACCCTCTAAGGGGTGGAGCTCAACAAAATGGTTGAACAATTATTTCGCAGCGTAGGGCAGGTAAGACACGATTTCACTAACAAAAAAGCTTGCCAAGATAGTATCCACGCAAAAGACAGTGGCATACTTAAGAACGTAGGACAAGCCTCCATATAAAAGCAGGTAATCTGCAATTTCCCAACCTCACGTTTGCCGTGATTTGTGGCAAACAATCTGAATAGAAAGTATCGAAAAAGTGGTAGACACTAACAAGTCCACTCGCACCGAAGAAGACCTCCTCGGAACGATGGAGATCAACAACGATTACTACTACGGCATTCACACCCAGCGAGCCATCGAGAACTACCAGATCTCCGGCGTAACCGTTAACTCCCAGCCAGATTTCATCCGGGGCATGGTATACACCAAGAAGGCAACCTCCATCGCCAACAACCAGGTGGGAGCACTGGAGAAGGAAAAGAGCGACGCCATCAACTGGGCATGCGACCAGATCATCAACGAGGGCGCGTGCATGGATCAGTTCCCGATCGACCTGTTCCAAGGTGGCGCCGGAACGTCGCTCAACATGAACACCAACGAGGTCATCGCCAACCTTGCTCTTGAGCACCTAGGCAAGGAAAAGGGCGAATACGATGTCATCCACCCGAACGATGACGTAAACATGAGCCAGTCCACTAACGATGCCTACCCGACAGGCCTCAAGCTCGGCTTCTACGCCGGTGTCCAGACGCTCGTCGCAGAGCTCGAGAAGCTCATTTCTTCGCTCTCTGCAAAGGGCGACGAGTTCGCATCCGTGTTGAAGATGGGCAGGACGCAGCTGCAGGATGCTGTCCCCATGTCCCTCGGTCAAGAGTTCAGCGGTTACGCTCACACGCTGGCAGACGAAATCGACAACCTGCAGCACGCCGCCAAGGAGCTTCTCGTTGTCAACCTGGGCGCTACCGCCATCGGCACGGAGCTCAACACCCCGGATGGATTCACCGAGGCAGTTACCAAGGCGCTCGCTGACGTCACTGGTCTTGATATCTCTTCCGCGCCCGACCTTGTCGCTGCTACCAGCGATCAAGCCTGCTACGTTTCTGTTCATGCTGCGCTTCGTCGCCTCGCTATCAAGCTCTCCAAGACCTGCAACGACCTTCGTCTCCTGGCCTCCGGACCGCGAGCAGGCCTGAAGGAGATCAACCTGCCCGAGCGTGCCGCAGGTTCGTCCATTATGCCGGCCAAGGTCAACCCGGTTATTCCGGAGGTTGTAAACCAGGTTTGCTTCAAGGTCTTCGGCAACGATGTCACCGTTGGCTACGCCTCGGAGGCTGGCCAGCTTGAACTCAACGTGATGGAGCCCGCCACGGGACAGGCAACTTTCGAGTCGCTGACAATCCTCACCAACGCGATGAAGACGCTGCGTGAGAAGTGCATTGACGGAATCACGGCTAACCCCGAGATCTGCAAGAGCCACGTTCACAACTCCATCGGCACGATTACCTACCTCAACCCCTTCATTGGGCACGCAGCTGGCGACAAGATCGGCAAGGAAGCTGCAGAGACGGGTAAATCGGTTCGCGAGCTCGTCCTTGAGCATGGGCTTCTCGACGAGGAAACCCTCGACAAAGTTCTTTCCGATGAAAACCTCATCAACCCGTCTATGGACATCGCTCCCAAGAAGTAGTCGGCTGCGCCTTCTACGTGGCGCTCCATCGACTTCCCCCTGCCTCCTGCGAAATATATTCAGCTCATCGTTCTCCATCAGGTGAGTCGCACCACGGTGGGGGAGGGAAAGGCCACAGCCCCTCGGGGTTGTGGCCTTTTTGCGAATATGTACTGCTGCTGGTTTGCCTTTCCCGGCCGGGTCAGCTCTCACCCCACTCACATCGCTCACTCCACATCTACAGGTTCGCGTTAGGATCGCTTGCGCTACACACCTCCCAGATGTCACAAACTCCCAGACCTCACACGCACCACAGAGATCGCGGGAGATCCGGGGGTCGCGAGTGCCATCAGAAAGCGCGCAGTTTCCGAGCCAGAGTGAATATGGAGTGAAGATGGTTTGTCGGAACTTTTCCCCGCCTTTGCTTAGAGATCAGGACGCGTCGTCCAAGACCGGGGACCCCTCTGCTACCTTGGCCTGATACCCCATTAAGGGGTAGAGCGGTTGTTATCAGAAATGTAAGAATAATCACCCTTGAAAGGCGCACATTTTCGGCATCCACTGCTTTGTATCGAGATTCATGAAGCTGAGCAGACATGCGCTCTATCTGATATCACCATTATTTCAGGCCATTTACAGATCTCCGCTCCGTTTAGTGACCTAACATTTGGTGACATCTTTAGAGTATTCGCACATTCGGTCCCGAGAGGAATTCCCCCACAGCCAACCTGCAAACCAACATTTGCAGAACGACAAAGTCCAAATATCGGTACTCTCATATGTATGACAGAAAAAGTCCCATCAGATGTTGAAATTGCACAGGCACACAAGGCCCTTCCCATCACAGAGATTGCGGAAGCTGCAGGAATTCCCCAAGAAGCACTGATCCCGTTCGGCACCAACAAAGCCAAGGTGGACATCAACTACGTCAAGGACCATGGCGAGAAGGCAAAGGTCATCCTCGTCACAGCGATGTCTCCGACACCAGCGGGCGAGGGCAAGACCACCACGCTCATCGGTCTCGCCGATGCCCTTAAGCTCGAGGGCAAGAACACCTTCGTCGCTCTGCGTGAACCTTCGCAGGGCCCGGTCATGGGCATAAAGGGTGGTGCTGCCGGTGGCGGTTACGCCCAAATCGTCCCGATGGAGGAGATCAACCTTCACTTCACCGGCGATTTCCACGCTCTCGCTGCTGCAAACAACACCCTGGCAGCTCTCATCGACGCCCATATCCACAACGGCAACGCGCTGAACATCGACCCCCGCCAGATCACCTGGCGCCGCTGCCTCGATGTCAACGACCGTTCCCTGCGCCACATCGTCACCGGCCTCGGCGGCAAGGCCCAGGGCACCCCAACGGAAACCGGGTTTGACATCACTGCAGCATCGGAAATGATGGCAATCCTCTGCCTCGCGTCCGACTACAAGGATCTCAAGGAGCGCATCGGTCATATCGTCGTTGGCTCCACCTACGACGGTAAGCCGGTTCAGGTCTCTGAGCTTGGCGTCGAAGGTGCTCTCACCGCACTGCTCAAGGATGCCATCCACCCGAACCTGGTACAGACCCTCGGCGGCGTTCCGGCATTCGTCCACGGCGGCCCATTCGCCAACATTGCTCACGGCTGCAACACGCTGACTGCGACGAAGACGGCCATGAAGCTCGGCGATTACGTGTGCACGGAAGCCGGCTTCGGTGCTGACCTCGGTGCCGAGAAGTTCTTCGACATGAAGGCTCGCTACGGCGACATCAAGGTCGATGCGGTTGTCCTGGTCGCCACCATTCGTTCCCTTAAGTACAACGGTGGTGTTACCCGCGAGGATCTCACCAAGGAAAACCTCGAGGCTCTTGAAGCCGGTGTCGTCAACCTTGAGCGGCACGTCGAAAACGTCCGCAAGTTCGGTGTTGAGCCCGTTATCGCTCTCAACGACTTCGTCTCCGACACCCAGGCCGAGCGCGACTTCATGAAGGAATGGGGCGAAAAGAATAACGTCCGCGTCCTTGAGTCCAAGGTCTGGGAGAAGGGCGGCGAAGGTGCCCGCGAGCTCGCCAAGGCCGTCATCGAGGTTGCCGAAAGCGGAAAGAGCGATTCTCACCCGCTGTACGACTTGGAAGATGGCATCGAGGCCAACATCGAAAAGATCGCAACGGAGCTGTACCACGCGGACAATGTCCAGTACTCTGCCAAGGCTCAGAAGGACCTCGCGTTCTTCAAGAAGAATGGCTGGGACAAGCTGCCGGTCATCATCTCGAAGACCCAGTACTCCTTCACCGATGATGGCTCGAAGCTCGGTGCACCCGAGGGACACACCCTCCACGTTCGTGAGCTGCTGCCGAAGATCGGTGCAGGCTTCATCGTCGCCCTCACCGGCAACGTGATGACACTGCCTGGCCTCGGAAAGACCCCGGCTGCTCTGAAGATCGACATTGACGATAACGGAACAATCTCCGGACTGTTCTAGTCGCAGCAAATAAGCGGCCTCCACTTACGTTGGAGGCCGCTTCTTCTATATCTGGGGCCTTCGAACACCGCTGCGAAGAAAAATTGCAGGTAGAGATGGAAACTCTATCCCAGATCTGGACTAGTCCTCGTTGGGCCACCCCGGGTACTCCGGCGGCGTGCCACCAAAAGCGGGGCAGATGGACTGGTAATCGCACCAGCCACACAGTTTGGACGTGCGGGGTTCAAACTCCCCGCGCGCGCCTTTGTGCTTGATTTCGTCCCAGGTCTGGACCAACTCACCAGCAAATTCTTCGAGCGTCGCCTCGTCAGGGCTTAAGGTGAGATCGTCCCCTACAGCCAGGTACATGAGGCGCAGCTGGGCCGGTATCACGCCGTACAGGCACCACCACACGAGGGCATAAAACTTCATTTGAGCCATCGCGTCGTCGGCAAATCGCGGGCTCGGCTTCTTTCCCGTCTTATAGTCGACAATCCGGACCATGCCGTCCGCGTTCACATCAACGCGATCGATAAAACCGCGGAGAGGAACATCGTCGCGAAGCGTCGTCGAAACAAATTCCTCCATCCGGTCCGTCTCTAGCCCCTGCGGATTTTCCATCATGAAATAACCCTTAATGAGCCCACGGGCTTGGACAAAGAAATCCATCTCCTTGTGCTCGGGAACAACCTCGGCATTGCCGGGATCCTCCGCCTTCATTTTTTCCCACGTAGGAACGATGAGTTTCACCGCAGTAGGGTAGGTGCGCTCCTCCGGGGGCAGGCCCATGAGATGCTCGAGGACAGCATGCACGAGTGTGCCCTTGAGCTGATAGTCCTTCGTCTCCGTGGGAATCTTGTCTATCGCTCCGAAACGGAAAGACAGAGGGCACTTTTTGTATTGGCTCACTCTTGACGGTGACAGTGCCACCTTAAACCGGCGGAAATTCTCGTTCGCTTTTCTACTCACAATATCTTCCAGCATACTGAACAGCCTGTGAGAAGGAAGCACCTCGCTTGACAAGGGTATCCACGTAGGCGAACAACAAGCCCTGGATATAACTTTTGGTTTTCCGCCCTTGGCACGCTCTTCTACGACCGGCTAGCCCTGGGGGACTGTTGCCGCTAAGGAAATACGTAAGCTGCCGGGTACCCTTAACATTATGAGTGCGTTCACTGAGTACGTTGATGCGAGCCCCAGCTCCTTCCACGCAGCTGATGAGGCTGCGAAGCTTTTGACTAACGCCGGGTTTACCCAGCAATCCATCGCCGGCGAGTGGGACAACACTCCCGGTGGACACGTGATGACGGTGGGGGGCGCTGTCCTTGCGTGGTGGATCCCGGAGAAAATTACGATTCAGCCGATTCGTATCGTCGGCGCCCACACGGATTCACCAGGTTTTAAACTAAAGCCCCAGCCGGAGTGGGTCACCTGCGGGTTCAGTCAGGCCGGGGTCGAAGTTTACGGCGGTGCCATCCTCTCCAGCTGGTTCGACCGGGAACTGGTTCTCGCCGGTACGGTCACGCTTGCCGACGGCTCCTCCCAGCTAGTTTCAACGCCTCCCGCCCTGCGCATTCCGCACCTAGCCATCCACCTCGACCGCTCTGCTAACCAGAGCTTCGCCCCAGACAAGCAGTCCCATCTGCAGCCGATTGTTGACGTCGTCGGAGATCCCGCCGTCGGAGGCGAGCCAATGGGGGTCCTCGAACTGGTCGCCCGGGCTGCCGACGTGCGCGCCCGTGACATCGTCTCCTATGACCTCATAACCTGCGATTCCCAGCCCGCTGCCACCACCGGTGCCGCAGGTAACCTCATCGCGACGGGCCGTCTCGATAACCTATCCAGTGTCTGGCCTGCAGTCACCGCGCTCATCCAGGCGACGGCACAAGCCCCTGATGCGATTCTTATGGCCTGCTGTTTCGATCACGAAGAGGTGGGAAGCTCGTCCCGTACAGGTGCGGGTGGCCCATTGCTCAAACAAGTCATCGACAGAATTCTCGCTGCTGCTGGATTGTCTTCAGACGAAAAGTACCGCGTTATTAACTCGTCCATAATGGTGTCTGCGGATGCAGCCCACTCTGTGCACCCCAATTATGTGGAGCGCCATGATCCACACGTGTACCCAGTGCTTGGTGCTGGCCCCATGGTCAAGTACAACGCGAACCAGCGCTATGCCACGACGGCCGAATCCGCTGCTGCTTTTATTCGTGCCTGCGACCGTGCGGATGTCCCCGTCCAGGAGTTTGTTTCCAATAATGACGTGCCGTGTGGCTCGACCATTGGACCCATTTTCTCCACTCGGACAGGTATCAACACGGTCGATGTCGGCATTCCGCTGCTTTCCATGCACTCCGCACGCGAGCTCTGTCACGCAGATGACATCGACTATCTCACCGCCGCTCTCCAAGCCTTCTACGAAGGCGAGGAGGACTAAACATGCGCGACCAAGTCGAGTTTGTAGAAAACCTCTACCGTAAGTTCGAGGACACAGAATCCCACGACAAGGTGCGGTTCGCCGCATGGTGCCTTCATCGGGCAGCGTGCCTACCCATCACCGCAGGCGTAAACCTAGATGAGCTGAAACGTGTCGCAGGGCAGCTGTGGGACGGGGACGATCCAGCAGGCGACGAAGCCACGATCACTATTACAGCGCTCGACCAGACTGATGACGACGCACAGGCTATCGCCGATGAGCTGACAGAGTCCGTAGTGGACGCACGTTTAGCTCTCAACGAGAACGATGCCGAGGCGACCGCACGCTGTGCCGAGCACAACCTCACTATCCTCACTTTTGCGACCTACCCCGACCACGAAAAGGTGGTGGCCAAGGAAATGGATGACCAGTCCAAAGTCGCTGAAAAAATCATCGCCGCCGAAGCTGTCACCATTGATTACCTTGCACCCGGCGCGGAATAGTACGTGGACGCACAGAATTACCATTGGCCTAACGCACTAGAATCTGCGTTCAGGTGCTTTGTCAGCGGCCAAGGCCACAGCACGGGTGAGGCTGCATCGACGAGCGCTAAGTTTTGCAGACATCCTGTGCCGACGAGCATACTGTTTGCCTGCTACGCCGTTTTCTGCCACGCTAATTTCTGGCACGCTCATGTCCGGCATGCTTATGTCCAGCACGCTGTTCTACAGCGTCAACGGTCCCTGGTGTGCCGCGTCAGCGGTGTGAACGTACTGTTACGGCAAGGCAAACGGGAAGCACGCCGGAACGGCTCTTGCTCCGCTGCTTTGTAACGGCGTCGGCACTGCCTTGGCTAGGCTGTTTCGGCTTGGCTCAGGTGTTCGCAGGCGAGATACCAGTCCGCATGGTGTCCGCTGGCTTAGACTTTTAGGAAGGAACCTTTTATGGCTTATTCCGGCCCTTTTGAGGCGGGAGACCGCGTGCAGCTAACTGACCAGAAGCGTAGGCATCACACGATTGTCTTGCAGCCTGGAGAAAGCTACTTCACGCACAAGGGCGAGATCCGCCACGATGACATTATCGGGGCCCCCGAAGGTAGCGTTGTGGAATCCACGCTAGGGGAGGAGTACCTCTGCTTCCGCCACCTCATGGTCGACCACGTCCTCTCCATGCCCCGTGGCGCGGCGGTGATCTACCCCAAGGACACCGCGCAGATCCTTGTCGAGGGTGATATTTTCCCAGGCGCAAAGGTTCTTGAGGCAGGGGCGGGCTCCGGCGCACTATCTATGGCGCTTCTCCGCGCCATTGGGTCGACGGGCAAGCTGATCTCCTACGAGATCCGCGAGGATCACCTCGCATTCGCGCGGTCAAATGTTGCAGAATACTTCGGGCACGAGCCCGAGCAGTGGGATCCTCGCCTCGGGGATCTCTCGGAGGTTCACCTGGACGATCTCGACGGTCCCGTCGACCGCATCATTTTGGACATGGTGGAGCCGTGGACGTGCATCGACAACGTCGCCGAGCTGCTGCATCCAGGTGGAGTGTTCATGACGTATGTGCCGACAGTGCCACAGCTGATGAACATTATGGAGCACATCCGGGACAAGAAGTGCTTCACCGAACCGCGTGCCTGGGAGACCCTCCTGCGCGAGTGGCGCGTGGAGGGACTTGCTACCCGCCCGGAGCACCGCATGAATGCACACACGGCGTTCCTCGTGTGGGCGCGGAGGCTTGCCGACGGTGTTACCCCTCCCCGCCCCAAGCGTCGCGCGCGGAAATAGGCTGGTAGCAGGTACCGAACCGGAGCACAGTTGAACACTGTAAAGTCAAGGACATGACTTCTGCACCGAATTCCTCCGGGTCCGTGCACCCGTCGCCCAAGTCCGAAGCCGTGGCTGCGGATACTCAGAAGCGTCGAGAAGCTGATCAGCGGCGACGAGACGCCGACTACGCCCGGCTCGTCCGCCAGAACCGAGATCTGGGGGCGCGGAACCAGAAGCTTGTGGAGCTCCTCAAAGCCTCACGGGACAAGCTGCAGACCTTGTACGGAGAGCTCGAAGAGCTCTCCACACCGCCGTCGACCTATGGCACCTACCTCGGCACGAACGAGCCCGGCTACTCCGCCGAGATCTTCACCGGGAACCGCCAGATGAGGGTCATGGTTTCCCCAAGCGTCGACCAGTCCGACTTGGAACCAGGCATGCGCGTGCGGCTTGCAGAGGGCAACATCATCGTCGACACAGCCGGCTACACCACATCCGGAGAGCTCGCCACGATGGTGGAACGAATCGGTGCTGATCGCGCCCTCATCGTCTCAGTGACAGGGGACAAGTCCGTTGTCACACTTGCCGGGCCGATTCGTGGGCAGGCAGAAGCCGGCGACACGTTGCTGGTCAACCTCAAGGTTGGCTACGCCTTCGAGGTCGTCCCCGTAACGGAAATGAACCGCCTTAACCTGCAGGAAATTCCTGATGTCACCTATGACGATATCGGTGGCCTGGACGCACAAATTGAGGCCATTAAGGATGCTGTTGAGCTGCCCTTCCTTCACCCGGAGTTGTACAAGGCCTACGACTTGCGTCCGCCTAAAGGCGTGCTCCTGTACGGTCCTCCAGGCTGTGGCAAGACGCTCATCGCCAAAGCTGTGGCAAACTCCCTCGCAAGCCGCATCGGGGGGCAGGAGTCGAGCTACTTCCTGTCCATCAAGGGACCAGAGCTACTCAACAAATTCGTCGGCGAAACTGAGCGCCAGATCCGCGTCGTGTTCGAGCAAGCACGAGATGTTGCCGAAGCCGGTAGGCCAGTCATCATCTTCTTCGATGAGATGGAATCTATTTTCCGTACTCGTGGGTCCGGCGTGAGCTCCGATATGGAGACCACCGTTGTCCCGCAGCTTTTGGCTGAGCTTGACGGGGTGGAGTCGCTGTCCAACGTGATTATCATCGGTGCGACCAACCGAGAGGAGCTTATCGATCCGGCGATCCTGCGCCCGGGTCGCCTCGACGTAAAAATCCGCATCGATCGACCCGACCGTGCTGGTGCCGTCGACATTTTCTCTCGCTATATCACCGACGAGCTGCCGCTGGCTGAGCCCGCCGAGGCGCTCATCGACTACGCCGTGAACCTCATGTTTTCCCAAACCCCCTACGTAGAGCTCACCTTTGACAACGGGGATTCACACATCCTTTACTACGAAGACTTCATCTCTGGTGCGCAGATCGCCAATGTCGTCGATCGAGCAAAGAAGCAGGCAATTAAGGAGCATTTGGCGAGCCCGGAGAGCACAGGGATTACCCGGCAGATTCTTGCCGAGTCCATTGCTCAGGAACAGCACGAGAGCGAAGACCTCCCGAACACGCAGAGCCCCGACGAGTGGACGAGGATTGCTGCCAAAAGGACAAAGGGCCTGAAAAACCACATTGTCGTCAAGGCCACGCCGCTCTAAAACCGAGCTACCAGTAGGAAACCGACAGAGAGCACTAGTTTAGGCCAGACGAAAAGACAACCGAGTAAAGAAGGAAGAACTGTGGCACGCTTCATCGGAACCGAGACTGAGTACGGCATCGCGACACCGGCGGATCCGTCGCTGTCGCCAATCGTCACGTCGACCCATGCCGTTGTGGCCTATGCCTCCACGACGGACCAATCCAGCGCGCGGTGGGACTTCGCGCAGGAATCGCCTCTACGGGATCAACGAGGTTTCGACCTGCGCCGCTACCACACCGTGCCGGTCATTGATCCCCGCGCGATTGGCGTGGCCAACGTCGTGGTTGACAACGGCGCCCGCTTCTACGTCGACCACGCACACCCCGAATACTCCTCGCCTGAAACAGCCAATGCCCGAGATGCTGTCCTGTACGATGCCGCCGGCGACGTTATTCTCCGCGAGGCCGTGGCAGCAGTCGCTGAACACACCGACCAAGGGCATTCGATCCTGCGTGGCCATGGCCCATGTCCGCCTCTGAAAATCTACAAGAACAACGTGGATGGAAAGGGCGCAAGCTACGGCAGCCACGAAAACTACCTCTACTCGCGCGACACCGACTTCGACATTCTCGCCCAGGCCCTCATTCCGTTCTTCGTCGTCCGCCAGGTGCTCTGTGGTGCCGGACGTGTCGGCTGGGGACAAGAGGGGGAGGAGCGCCCGGACCCGGGCGCGGGAGAAAAACAGCCATGGTTCCAGATCTCCCAGCGTGCAGACTACATCGAGACCACCATCTCACTGGAGACAACGCTCAACCGCGGCATCATCAACACTCGCGATGAGCCCCACACGAGCGATGCCTACGGAAGGCTCCACGTCATCATCGGCGACGCGAATATGAGCCACACGTCGAATCTTCTCAAGGTAGGGACGACGAGCCTCGTGCTGGATGCCATCGAAGACGGTGTGGACTTCAGCGATCTCGCGCTCATCAACCCTGTCGCTGCATGTCATACTGTTTCTCGGGATCTCACCGTCTCTACTCCTTTGCAGCTTGTCGACGGCCGGTCCATGCGCCCCCTCGAACTGTTACGCGAGTATGCCTCGCGTGTCACGCCGACAACCGATACCGACCGTGAAGTCCTGGAGACGTGGGAAAAGGTCATGGATCTCCTTGGCGACGACCCGCTGAAGACAGCCCATCTCCTTGACTGGACTGCCAAGCTCGCACTGTGCCAGGGCTTTGTTTCCCGTGGCGTGCCGTGGACAGACCCCAAGCTCCAGGCCATCGATATCCAGTACACGGATATCGACGAGTCACGCTCGCTCTACCACGCGCTCGTGCGCAAGGGGCGAATGGAGACGCTGTTTAGCGCCGCAGAGATCGCCCGCGCAGCGCACACCCCGCCAGCGGATACACGTGCCTATTTCCGTGGCATGCTCATGCGCCACATGGGTCACTACGTCACGCGGGTGAACTGGGATACGGCCGTGATTGAATCTGCTGGCCATAGGGTTACCGTCCGTTTCGCGGATGTGGACGCGTTCACCGAAGCTGACGTGGCCGACCTTTTCGCGGGAAATAAGGACGTGAACGAATTCATCGCGGAGCTCGTCCGGCGCGCCCCGTCAGCTGAAGCGTTCTAGGTTCACACCGTTGTGAGGGTGAAAGCCCTAGACTGTGAGATGACCGTTTGCCACGCGAAAAGCCTCGTCGTGACAAGAATAGTGATGTACAAGGAAGGGACAATCAACTGTGGATAAGCAGGTATATAGCTCCGGTGGCAAAGACCGCTCTGATGATGGCGACATCGCGGAAGCGGCTGGCCAGGTACAGATCAATACACATGAGGCTGATTCGCTCCTCGATGAGATCGACACTCTGCTCGAGACGGATTCCGAGGAGTTTGTGAAGTCCTACGTGCAAAAGGGCGGACAGTAGAACTCATGGGAGACTTCGATCCGTCCCGCGCCATCACCCGCCGCATCATGGGGATCGAAACCGAGTACGGCATCGCGTGTATTGATGACCGCACAGGTTCAGCGCCCCATGCCGCAGATGAGGTCGCGCGGCTTGCGTTTCGCCCACTTGTCGACGCATATAACTCCACAAACGTGTTCATTTCAAATGCCGGGCGACTGTATCTCGACGTGGGTTCACACCCCGAGTTCGCCACGCCTGAATGCGACAGCCTCAGCCAGCTCGTCACCTACGAGCAGGCCGGAGATCGCATCGTCACGGACCTTGCACAGAAAGCAGAGCGGCGAATCGCTGAATTGGACACCCCCGACGCAGCGGGGGCGGGCGTATACATGTTCAAGAACAATTCCGACTCCGCCGGGAGTTCGTACGGCTGTCACGAAAACTACCTCGTCGGGCGAGACGTATCGGTGAAGAAGCTAGGTGCAATTCTGCTCCCATTCCTCATCACCAGGCAGCTGTTCTGCGGTGCAGGTCGCGTCGCCATCCCGCAGCGGGGCAACCCGGCAACGGAGTTTGGCCCCGGTTTCTGCATCTCCCAGCGCGCCGATTTCATGTGGGAAGGCGTATCCAGCGCCACCACCCGTTCCCGGCCGATGATCAACACACGCGACGAACCGCACGCGGATTCCTCACGCTACCGCAGGCTGCACGTCATCGTTGGCGACTCCAACATCTGTCAGGTCTCGACAGCACTCAAAGTAGGCACGACCCTCCTGCTGCTCGAGATGATCGAGGCGGGAGTAGAACTGCCGACATTTGACATGGTCAACTCCGTGGATTCGATTCGCCGCGTCGCACGCAGCCTCGACGGGTCCCAACTCGTACACATCACCGAGGGCGTGGATGTCTCCGCACTCGATATTCAGCGGCAGTATCACGAGCATGCCTGCGCATGGCTGGAAAAACGGGAGGAGGATCCCGGTGAGCTCACCCGCATCGTCGAGTTGTGGGGGACCATTCTCGATGCCATCGGTTCTGGCAACCTCGATGCCATCGCCCGCGATGTTGACTGGGTGGCCAAGTATCGCCTCCTCCTGGGGCTGAAGGAACGGCACGGGTTGGAGTGGGATAACCCGAAGCTCCGCCACGTCGACCTCATGTACCACGACATCAGGCCCGGCCGAGGCATCGGACCGAAACTTGTGGCGAGGGGACTCCTTAATTCGTGGGTGAACGAGAGCGCAGTGCAGAAGGCGACCACCGTCGCACCAGAAACGACGAGGGCACACTTGCGTGGCACGTTCCTCACGGCAGCGCGACAGGCAGGGATTGACACGTCTGTGGACTGGATGCGTCTAAAGATCCTTCGACCGGAACCTGCTCTCGTTGAACTGAAAGACCCCTTCCAGAACGAGAATCCCGACGTGGAGGAGCTTTTATGTCGAATGAGGTAGCTGAGCACTCGCGACGAACAGAGCGACTCATCAATCTGCTCGCTGTGCTGATCAATTCTGCAGAGCGTCCTCTTTCATCCGCCGAGATTCGTTCCCGAATTCCCGGTTACAACCCGGAAGATAAGCCGGGACGCCAAGCATTGAGCAGGGACTTCGAGGCACTGCGGAAGGTGGGGGTCAACGTCGCGGAAACGTTCGACGGAAACCAGACGCTGTACTCCGTGCAGCAGCAGACTTTTCTGCCCGATGTCGAGTTCACCCCAGAGGAAGCCCATGTGCTGCAGTTGGCAGGCCAGGTGAGCTCCCATCATAAGCTAGGGATTCAAGCCCGCCGGGGGTGGAATAAGCTGGCAGCTTTCGCAACCGATAGGGATCGGGCCGAAACCCTTCCTTTCATTACCCACACCGAGCTGTGGGAAGTTGACTCCACGACGCTGAAAACAGTCCTCAATGCGATAAACAGGAAGCGTGCTCTCGCCCTCGACTACCGTCGCGACCAGCTCGCGCCGACAGAGGAACGCCACCTGGAACCGTGGGGAATAGCCTCACACAATGAGCGACAGTACCTCGTCGGATTCGACACTGACCGCGACGCGATCCGCAGTTTCCGTCTCATCCGGATCCTCGGTGCCGACATCAAGGGGAGCGCAACACACGAGCGACCGGAAGATTTTACGGCTGTCGCCGCCGAAGCTATGCAGAGGCTCCACCCACGCGTGGACGCAGTCGTGTCGGTAGTGCCGGGTGCAGCTCGTGCGTTTGTGGATAGGGGAGAAAGAATCGATGAAGAAACCGTCCGCTTTACATCTATAGACCGCGAGTGGTTGATCCGCAATGCGCTGTCTTATTGCGAATCTGTCACCGTCATCTCCCCGCAGGATGTCCGCGATGACGTGATCGAGCGACTACAGGCAATCGTTGCTAGCGCCTCGGAGGTGCCGCATGAGTCCCAAAAATAAATCTGCTGTTGGTTCCAGCCGGGTGAGCCAGGCACGCGATGAGCTCGTTCGCATGCTCAACGTTTTGCCGTACTTTAGCAGGCACAAGGACAGGACCGTGTTCGAAGCTGCCGCCGATTTTGGTGTCAGCCCGACTCAGATTCGGGAGGATCTTCTCCGCCTCCAGTGCTGTGGAATTGGCACGTACCCCGACGAACTTGTGGCGCTCGAAACCGACCGCGTGAGCGTGTCCATCGAGGACACCCAAGGACTAGACAAGTCTCTACGTTTGACTACAACAGAGGCTATTTCTTTACTCCTCATTCTCGAGTCACTCGAGGGGATTGACGGGCTCATCGACCCGACCGTTGTACAGTCGACCACCGACAAGCTCCGAGAGCTCACCACACGGTCTGCTGCAGCGATCGAATCTCTCCCAGATGCCAACGATGCGGAGACGAGCGGAGCCTTGACAGAGACTGCAAATAAGTTGAAGGAGGCTTTCACTTCTCGTCGAAAGGTGACTTTCAGCTACTACAACCGTTATTCCGATGCGACTACCACGCGTACTGTTGACGCTCTCAAGCTCTTCACCCACGACGGAATAAGCTACCTGTACTGCTATGACAATGATGCGAAAGCGGTACGTACCTTCCGGCTCGACGCTATCTCGGACCTATCCCTTTCGGACGTTCCCAGCAGACTACCGCTTTCAGAGTACGAAAAAGATCTGTCGGAGCCTTTCGATTTCTCCGGCGCAGGCATGACCGGAGCCCTCCGGCTAGCTCCAGATGTTCGTTGGCTTGCCGACGAGTCTCCGATGGACATTGTGGGAGAGCTTCCCGATAAGTGGGCTGCAGCCGAGCTACCACTCGTATCGCCGGATTGGCTTATTCGATTTAGTTTGGCCTATGGCGGTAAGGTAGTTGTGACCAGTCCGGAATCGGTTGCCACCGCAGTCCGGCAACGGGCAGAATCTGCTCTACAGAAATACGTTTAGACCCCTCACATAGGAGAACACCATGAGTCTTGGACCAGCTGAAATCGCCATCATCGTCCTTGTCATCTTGCTACTTTTCGGAGGCAAGAAGCTTCCTGAACTCGCTCGTTCCCTTGGTCGCTCCATGCGCATCATGAAGTCCGAGGTCAAGGAGATGCAAAACGACGAGACCGATAATTCTGCTGCTCCGCAGCAGCAGGCGATTGAACAGCCGCAGCAGCAGTACCAGCAGCCCCAACAGGGCCAGTACGGCAACCCTGCCCAGAACAACCAGTAAATAGAATCAGTTTCCTTTTACATTTATGAGCCAGAAATCACCCGCTAACGACAAGCGCACGCGGAGTCGACGCAAAAAGAAGAAGAACCCCGACGGCACAATGAGCCTCGTTGATCACATCAACGAGCTCCGCCGTCGACTGTTCATCTCGCTCGTCGCTCTCGCGATCAGCACTGTCATCGGGTTCCTGTGGTATCAGCATTCCATCCCCGGAGTGCCTACCCTCGGAGAGATCCTTCGTGGACCATACTGCAGCCTTCCGCCCGAGGTACGCGCGGACTTCTCCGGCGATGGTCACTGCCGCCTCCTGGCAACCGGCCCCTTTGAGATGTTCCTCCTGCGCCTGAAAGTTGGCGCACTAGCGGGGCTCGTTTTCTCCTCGCCCGTCTGGCTCTCCCAAATCTGGGGCTTCATCACCCCCGGCCTGCACAAAAACGAGCGTCGCTGGACGTTTACCTTCGTTTCGCTAGCTGTGACGCTGTTTGTCGCGGGCGCGGTGCTGGCTTACTTCGTTGTCGCCTACGGCCTCAGCTTCCTGCTGACCATCGGCTCCGAGGTCCAAATCACGGCACTTTCCGGCGAGAGGTACTACAACTTCGTTCTCGGACTCCTCGTCATCTTCGGCGTGAGCTTCGAGCTGCCGCTCGTCATCGCGATGCTCAATATCGCCGGCCTTGTCGATTACGAGGATCTCAAGGACAAGCGCTCCTACATCATCGTCGGGCTGTTTGTCTTTGCGGCCTTCATGACCCCCGGCCAGGATCCGGTCTCTATGCTGATCCTCTCCGTGGCTCTCACCATCATCGTCGAGATTTCCATCCAATTCACGCGCATCAACGATAAACGTCGCAAGAAGGAAAGCGAGAAGTGGGGAGACGACGAGGCCTCACCGCTAGACGAGTCCCAAGACGAGATCGCAGCCCCCATTCCGCGTCCAGAGAAGATCGCGAAGCCGATCCCGGTCAATCCCAAGGCTCGCCGGGTGAAAGACTATGCCGGAGGCACTCCCAAGCCACGGGCAGTCCCACGGAACATGGAAGGTGCGGACAAGCGCGGAACCCTTAATAAGCGGGAGCCCGGCGATTTCGACGATGTTCTCTAGCTAGAATTCGCGTCCGAGCTAGTAGTTGGTAGTTTGGGAACTATGACTGATGCGTTTCCTATGCTCGACGAGTTCGCTGCACGCCAGCTCTTCCCCCTCGATGAATTTCAGGTCGACGGCTGCCGCAGTGTAGAAAGCGACCACGGCGTGCTCGTTTGCGCGCCAACTGGTGCCGGCAAAACCATCGTCGGCGAATTCGCTGTCTTCCTTGCCCTGCGCAGGGGGCTGAAGTGCTTCTACACCACGCCAATCAAGGCGCTGTCCAACCAGAAGTACCACGACCTCGTAGACACCTACGGAGAAGAACGCATCGGGCTGCTCACCGGCGATGTTTCCATCAACGGCGGGGCGGATATCGTCGTCATGACGACCGAGGTTCTGCGCAACATGATCTACGCGGATTCGCCCGCACTGGCTCGGCTCGGCTATGTGGTCATGGACGAGGTGCATTACCTTTCGGACCGCGACCGCGGCGCCGTATGGGAGGAGGTCATCCTCAACCTCGACGAGTCCGTCAACATTGTCTCGCTTTCGGCGACGGTATCGAACTCAGAGGAATTTGGTCAGTGGCTCGGGGAGGTCCGGGGCACCACCGATGTCATCGTCTCCGAGGTGCGGCCGGTGCCGCTGACGCAGTACCTGCTCGTCGGGAACCAGCTCTGTCCGCTGTTCAACGCAGATTCCACACGCATCAGTAGCCAAGTTAAGCGCGCGATCTCCCACCAAGGCGAACAGCCAATCGGCTGGGGACAAACCGACCGAGATCGTCGTTATAAGCCTCTGGGCAGGCCAGAGGTGCTACGCCTGCTCGGCGGGGAGGGGATGCTTCCCGCCATTACGTTCATCTTTTCCCGTGCAGGATGTGACGGTGCCGTCGCCCAGTGCCTCGGGGCTCGTCTTGACCTCACAACAGATGAAGACAAGGATTGCATCGCGCAGATCGTCGATGAGGGCGTGGAGGAGATTCCGCCGGAGGATCTCGACGTCCTCGGCTTCAAACGGTGGAAGCTCGCCTGCACCCGGGGATTCGCTGCCCACCACGCTGGTATGCTTCCTGCATTTCGCCACATCGTGGAGAAACTGTTCGTCCAGGGACTGCTGAAGGCGGTGTTCGCCACCGAAACCCTCGCCTTGGGGATCAACATGCCGGCGAAAACGGTGGTGCTCGAGCGCCTGGTGAAGTTTAACGGGGAGGCGCACGTCGACCTCACACCGGGACAGTTCACCCAGCTGACAGGCCGTGCCGGCAGGCGTGGCATCGATACGCAGGGGCGCGCTGTCATGGTCTGGGAGCCGACGATGGATGTCGAAGCCGTGGCCGGACTCGCCTCGACTCGCACGTATCCGCTGGTTTCCACGTTCTCCCCGGGCTATAACATGTCGGTCAACCTGCTGAACACCATCGGCTACGCCAACGCCAAGCACATCATTGAGCGGTCCTTCGCCCAGTATCAGGCGGATAAGTCGGTCGTCGGCAAGGCCCACGAGCTGGAAAAGGCTAGTCGCGCGGTCGAGCAGCTGCACACCCAACTTGAGCAGGCGATCGACGGCCCCGTAGATGAGTTCCTCGAGTACATGCAGCTGCGCGCGGATCTCACCGATGCCGAGCGGAAGGCGAAGAAGGACTTCGTCGTCGAGCGGAACAAGGAGGCCACGGCGGTCCTGGCGAAGCTGCAGAAGGGCGATGTCATCGCGCTTCCAGGGAAGAAGACAACCCTCGCCGTCGTCATTGACCCGGCGCACCGCCGAAACGATCCGCGGCCACAGATCATTCAGCAAGGTGGCTGGAAGGGGAGGGTCTCGCCGGAGGACTTCCCGGTCCCGCCCATTACCGTTGGGCACACGCATCTGCCTCGCCATGGCAGGCTCGGACGGTGGGTGGATAATGAGCTCAAACACGGCCGCTACCCGCGGCCCAAGAAGATTCGTGCGCCCCGTCTGAAGACGAAGAAAGACCCGCAGATCAAGGCGTTGCGGGAGGCGATCCGCACGCATCCGGCCCACAACTGGGAAAACCGCGATGCTTACGCACGGCTCGGTGAGCAGCTCATGCGTGAGGAGCGACGCCGGGATAACTTACAGTCTGCTGTGTCGTCCGCCCGCGAAACTTTGGGCAAGACATTCGACCGTATCCTGGATCTTTTGGCAGAACTCGACTACATCACGCCAGGGGAGAACCCGACTGTCACCGACGAGGGCCAGCGCCTCGCCTTGCTGCACAACGAATCTGATCTCCTCATCGCCTCGTGTCTGAAGCGTGGCATCTGGGACGAGTTGGATCCGGCGGAGCTAGCCGGCGTTGTCTCCATGACCGTGTTCGAAAACCGCAAGGAAGTCCGCGGGCGGGTCGGTGCGCCGACCGAGAGGATGGCCACGGCGATGAACAACACGATGCGCATCTACACCGAGCTTTCCAGTGATGAGCAGCGCCACAAGCTCGCCCTGTCGCGGGAGCCGGAGCCGGGTTTCGCCTTGGCCATGCACCAGTGGGTGGCCGGAGCCCCGCTCGATTACGCATTGGAGGCGGCAGCCGCCAGCGGAGCTGAGCTCACGCCGGGCGATTTTGTCCGCTCGTGCCGGCGGGTCATTGATGTTCTGGAGCAGGTGGCCAAGACGGGGTACACCTCCGACATCACCCGCCACGCGAACCAGGCTATCGACGCTATTCGACGCGGTGTCGTCGCCGTAGGCGATTAGCTCACCGCATGCGCGATGCGTGCCAGGTGCGGACGCACGCAGGCGATCGTCGACAAGCCGGTGTTGACTCTGCAGGGGTTGAACACCAGCGATTGCACGCCGACGATCCGTCCGTCGGCGAGCACGGGGCTGCCTGAATCGCCGAGATGCACTTTCCTGCCCGGGTCCGGGGCGACGAGAGCGCCGGTGCGCACACGGATCCGCATGTGAGTTCCCAGACCGACCACCACCGGCGTGATCACGGTTCCGGGGATCGGCTCCCGAGCGACGGTGAGTACGCGCGTCAGTGGACGCAGGCGGGCAGGAGAAAGGGGCGGGTAGTAGGGGTGGGGATCCGCAGAAAACTTGGCGTTGGTGGTCACCAGGGCAAGGTCTGTACCGGCAAGTTTGTCCACACTCATCGCCCGCCGGTATGTCCCCGTCGCCTCCAGCTTCAGCCGGGTGTCTGCGGCGCTGACGGTGTCAAAGAAGTGCGCCACTGTAAGTACGACAGCCCCCGTGCGGTTGTGCCCGATGACCGAACCCACACATGTCGTTCGACGCGTGGAACCGCCTGACCGGCGGACGGCCGATAACGTGACAAGGTACGGATACACCATGCCCACCAGGGTAGCCGAGGACCGCACTGCGGTGGCTAAAATGACAGGCATGACTGAAACGTTCGACCATTCCGTGTACCAGAGGCGACTCGACCAGGCCCGCGAGACGCTCACTAAGCGTCACCTCGCCGGTGTCATTATTGGCACTGGTCCTGAGCTTGCCTACCTCACCGGCAGCTGGATTTCCTCCCACGAGCGGTTCACCGCCCTGGTCATCGCCGCAGACGGCACTGCTCGTCTTGTCGCCCCAGGCGTGGACAAGGGCGAACTCGGACGCTCCCCGGTGGGACAGATGGATATCGACATTGCTGGCTGGGCGGATGGTGAGGACCCGTACGCGCTCGCCACCGACATTTTCGGTGGCGGCGTGACCGGCCAGGTAGGTATCGGCTCCTCAATCACCGCCGACCACCTGTTTAAGCTCCGCGAGAAACTACCGTCCGCGCAGTTCGTTCTGGCAACGACCGTGCTAAAGGAACTGTTCATGCGCAAGGATCCCGAGGAAATCGAGTGGCTGCGCACGGCGGGGCAAGCAATTGACCAAGTCTTTTACAAGGTACCCGAGCTGCTTGTCGCCGGTCGCACCGAGCGGGAGGTTGCTGCGGACATTGAAAAGCTGATCCTCGAGGGGCACGATGTGGTGGACTTCATCATCGTCGGCTCCGGCCCCAACGGCGCGAACCCACACCACGACTTCTCCGACCGCGTCCTGGAAAAGGGCGATGTCGTCGTCGTCGACCTCGGCGGCACCGTCGGCCCCGGTTACCACTCCGATTGCACGCGCACGTTCGTTGTGCCGGGGGCTGAGCCGAGCGCCGATTACCAGAAGTTCATCCCCGTCCTCCAGCGCGCCCAGGAGGAGGCCGTGAAGGCGATTATGCCGGGAGTAACGGCAGAACACATCGATGCGGTTGCCCGCGACATCATCGCCGAGGCCGGCTATGGCGATGCGTACTTCCACCGGACCGGCCACGGCATTGGCCTGTCCGAGCACGAGGACCCGTTCATCATCGCCGGCAACGATATGCCTCTGGAAGAGGGGATGACCTTCTCCGTCGAGCCCGGCATCTACTTGGAGGGCAACGTCGGCGCCCGCATTGAGGACATCGTCGTGGTCACCGCCGATGGCTGCGAGCGTCTGAACAACACGCCGCGCTCATGATCACCATTGTCGGTATCGGCTGCGACGGTCCGCACGGGATAACCGCCCGCGCCCGGCAGGCGATCTCAACGGCGGATATTCTCGTCGGTGGACAGCGCCATCTGGACATGGTGTCCGCTCTCAATCCGCACGCGGATACGCACACGTGGCCCCGTCCGCTCGCACCCGGCATCGCGCCATTGTTCGGCTCCTTTCCGGCCAGCGCACAGGTCACCGTCCTGGCATCTGGAGATCCGCTTTTCCACGGGGTAGGTACCACTCTTCTTCGTGAGCTTCCCGGCGCAGACTTCACCGTGTATCCCCACGTCTCCTCGGCGACGCTCGCCTGCGCCCGTCTCGGCTGGACGGTGGAGGACACCCCCGTGGTGAGCTTGACCACGAGCCACCCCGACGAGGTTGTGCCGCTTGCGCAAAGCGGTCGCAGATTCTTGGTGCTCGGTACCCCCGGCGCCGTCGCCGCTGCTCTGGGGTCTGACTACGGGAACTCCGCGCTCACTGCTCTCGCCGACCTCGGTGGTACCGAGGAATCCATCACCCACGGTACGGTCGCCGCCCCGCCCGAGCCCGGTTCTTCCCTCGTGGTCACCGCTGTTGAGCCGTCCGGGCCGCAGGAGTCAGCGCTGCCCGGGCTTGTCGACGATCAATTTCTCAATGACGGTCAGCTCACCAAACAGGCGGTGCGCGTCCATGGCGTGACTGCCCTGCGCCCGTTACCCAACCAGCACCTGTGGGACATCGGCGGGGGAGCAGGCTCGATTGCCATCGAATTCTGCCGCTCAACTCCGGGCACCTCGGCACGTGTCTTCGAGAGAAACGAAGAGCGCGCAACCCGGATTGAAGACAATGCACAGCGCCTCGGCGTCTCCCGCCGTGTTTCTGTATCCCGCGGTGATGCCGGAACGTCGATTGCTGGTCTCACTGAACGCCCCGATGCCGTGTTCATTGGCGGTGGGCTCAGCGATAAAGAAATGGTCGATGCCGCCTACGCCGCGCTTGTTCCCGGTGGAAGGATTGTCGCCCACGCAGTCACACTGGAATCCGTCGGCAGGCTCGTGGAGCTGTGCTCACGTTATGGTGGCGAACTGACAAGCGTGGCGATCAGCAAACACCACGCTGTGGGACGTTTTACAACACTGCAACCCGCCCTCCCTGTCATCCAATGGGTGGCGGTCAAAGAGACAGAAAGCTAAACCATGACTGTTTATTTCATCGGCGCCGGCCCCGGTGCCGCTGATCTCCTCACCGTTCGCGCAGATAGGTTGATCCGCAACGCGCGCGTTGTCATGTACGCGGGCTCCATCGTTCCGGAAAGCGTTTTGGAGTCCACGCCGGACGACTGCGAGCTCATCAATACGGCGCGGATGCCCCTCGATTCCATCATGGAGACCATTTCTTCCTACCACGACAAGGGCATTGACGTGCTCCGCCTCCAGTCTGGCGACCCCTCGGTTTATTCCGCCCTTGCTGAGCAGGTGCGGCGTCTTACGGAGCTCGGTATTGACTATGAAGTTGTACCTGGCGTGCCGGCTTTCGCCGCCGCTGCGGCAACACTTGGCCACGAGCTCACGGTTCCCACCGTTGGGCAGACCGTCATCTTGACCCGCGTATCCGGACGCGCATCGAAAATGCCCGCGGGGGAGGACCTTGATACCCTCGGCAAGTCCGGGGCGACGCTCGTCATCCACCTGGCTGCCCATGATGCCCAACGTGTGTCCGATGAGCTCGCACCCAACTACGGCACCGACTGCCCGGTTGCCGTGGTCGCGTACGCGTCACGCGACAATGAGCAAGTGGTACGTACGACCGTCGGAAAGCTACCCCAAGACATCGCCGCAGCAGAGATCACCCGGACCGCCGTCATCATCGTCGGACCCGTGCTTTCCGCCACGCAGTTCCCCGATAGCTTCCTCTACTCCGACGACCGGCCACGCGATGATCACGGAAGGACGATCCCATGCGTGCACTAATCCTCGGCGGCACACGGGAAGCCCGCGACCTCGCGGCTCTCCTTGTCGGTCGCGGCGACTATGTCATCAGCTCACTGGCCGGCAGGGTCAAGGACCCAGCACTGCCCGTGGGCGAGGTGCGCATCGGCGGTTTTGGCGGGCCGGAAGGCCTCACAGAGTGGATTCGTGAGCACTCCATCGATGTCCTCTTCGATGCGACGCACCCCTTCGCCGAAAAAATCTCACAGTCCGCGGCGACGGCGTGCGCGACAACAGGCACCCCCCTCATCCACCTGCACAGGCCGGCGTGGGAAAAACAACCGGGGGAGACCTGGATCGAAGTGTCCTCCATGGACGAAGCGGCTGCCGAATCCGCACGGTTTAGCACCGTTCTGCTCACCATTGGCCGGCAAAAACTTGCCCACTTCGCCGGTTGCGACTCCACCCGCTTCCTCATCCGCTGTGTAGACCCGCCTGAGGTTGCCCTCCCTCCACAGCACGACATCCTCCTGTCCCGCGGACCGTTCACCATCGACGGCGAAAAGGATCTCATCCACTCCAACGGCATAGAGGCACTGGTAACGAAGAACTCCGGCGGGGACCTCACACACGCCAAACTAGAGGCAGCGAGGGACCTGCACATCCCCGTCATCATTGTGCAGCGCCCACCGCTTCCGGCAGAAGGCACCCTCGTACACACGGCTGCGGACGCGATCGCCGCCCTCCCATAGCCGGGGGTAGTGTACCCCCTATTTGTCATGCGA
>NZ_KV821014.1:0-81612 GCF_001815555.1 Corynebacterium sp. HMSC073D01
GTACAAAAACACCATGGACTCCAAGTCCAAAAGACCAAAGACTCCGAGTCCAGAAAGTCACTGGACTCCGAGTCCAAGAAGTTCATGGATATAACAGACCTAGGTTGTGTTAATCCAGTTACTCCTTCAAATCATCAACCGAGTCGATATTCAGGGTGCTCAGAAGTCCCTGAATAACGATGTCGAAGACAGGTCCAAGGTATTCCAACTTGTCTTTCTCGTCCAGATTCTTGAGAGACCCGGTGGAAAAGAGGTGCGCGAGACCGTGTGCCGATGCCCACGCAGAAAACACCTGGGAGTAAAGGATCCACGCCTGGCGGGGATTGTTCGAGTTCTCGATAGCTTTCTTGGTCAACTCCACGAGGAAGGAGAAAGCGACCCCCATGCGTTCGCTTTGGTCAAAGTTGTCAAAATCGGTGGGCACGATGGCACCGGAGGCAATTTCGATGAGAACGTTCCAGCCGATCGGATCGTGCAATGCGAAAGAGACGTACCCGAATCCTGCCGCCTTGAGGTAGGAGAATGCGTTCGACCCACCGGGGAGGGAGAAGCACTGGGCGCCGATAAATCCTTGATCCTGGTTATCCAGGTAGTCCTCGACCTCTTTTACGAGCTTATCGGCTCCGTCGGCCAAGCGGAGAACATCGTTCTTGGGGAGATTTGCGTACTGTGCGACGCGACTGAGATCAACATTGGACTGACCGAGATCCCACACGAGGTCGATGAGACCGCGGTACATTGCGATTTGCTTCTCATCGTCGTTGTTGCGGGGGAACTCCGGAGCCTTAGGCACCGCATTAAACGGAACATTGCCACCCAATTGCTTTGGGTTGAGCTCAGTTGCGCCCTTATTCTTGATCGAGCGGACTATACCTGCGGTCAGAGATTCCAGCGAGCCCTGCAGCAGCTGCTTCTTGGCTACCGGGCTGAAGAGCCTGCAGATACCGAAGGTGCAAAGGTGGGTAATGCCGTGAATCGTGGCATAAGCGGTGAGAGCAATCTCAAGGAGGAACTTCGAATCCTTGGGTCCGTCGAGTTCCTCGATAAGGTCCCGGATGTAGCCGAGAACCCGGGTGACGGTCGGCGGCATGAGTAAGTCATTGAAATTGCCTTCGAAACCTTCGGGAAGGTCGATATTCATCGGTGCGGAGATAAACGCACCGAAGATATCCGGAGCTTCCTGTGAGAACGAGAAGTAGGCTCGGCCGGTGGCCTTGAGCTTGTCCAGAGTTGAGGCATCCTCTGGGAGCTTCCCTAGTTCGTAGTCGGCAAAACGGATGATGGTGGCATCAAGCTCGGATTGTAGGACTTGCTTGAGGTTATCGTCGGTAGGGAAAAATTCCGAGATGTCCTCTTCACTAATTTTGGAAATGAGGGAGATTTTTTCCCGGCTGAGATTATTAAAGCCACGGTTGCTAACGATTTCATAACCTGCTGAAATGACGCGACCCCGTGCCTCTGTTTTGCCTCTACTACGGTAAAGATTCACTGATATTCCTCGTTAATAATGTGGTTCTCGTCTCTCGCGAGAGCGGACACTGGTTCACTATTTCCTGCTCCCGCCTATTGTAACAACTTCTCTTGGAAGGCCTATTGTAACAACTTCTCTTGAAAGATTGACAGCCACGCATGGTCATGGCTACTACGGGGCGTAACTCATCTTCTGGTTTGTTTGAAGGGGAATCACACTTTTGGGATTCGCGACCCTTATTCTTTTGCTTAGTTCCTTGTTTTGCACTTTTGTCCTTCCTTTCCCTGCGCATTCCGTGCGCGTACGATGCTGGGGAGTCCCCCGTTCAGTCCATGCTAGGTAGCCCCCGTTAAGTCCATGCTGTGGTGTCTACTGACTTTTTGGACGTGGTGAGGCCACTATTTTGGGATGGGAATTTCATCCCATCTCAGAAAGATAATCGCTGATTTCGATCCGGTTGGAAGCGGGGTCACGATCAAGCAGTTCTGCAAGGATAACGGTTTTTCTAAGCAGACGTACTTCAATATCAAAAGCGTATCGCCGAACGTGGTAGATCTGGCATCCTGCCGGACAGTACGGCACCGAAAAACCCGAAAAGACGCCACGATGGCCAGATACGGCAGTTGGTGATTGAATCCCGCGCAACGTTAAAGAGTCAGGGGCGGGACTACGGCCCGTGGTCAATCTAGTACTACCTGATCGATGATCTGGGGATCCAAGACCCGCCAGGGCGGTCAACCATTGCGTGCTGGTTGCGTGAGGCTGGTGTTGTTGAGGCTAACACCAGGAAACGACTCCGTAGCTCGTACAGGCGGTTTAATCGCGACAAGGTGAACGAGCTGTGGCAAATCGACGGGTTGGTGTACCGACTGTTTGATCATGACCATACCCTGATCACGGTGTATCAGGTTATTGACGATGCCAGCCGATTTGATGTGGGCACCCAAGCGTTTCCTGCTGCCGAAAACGGCAACGACGCACGCCTTGTCCTTGCAGCTGCCTTCGACACGTACGGGTTGCCACAGGAGATCCTGTCAGATAATGGGGATGCCTTTGCTACCTATCACCGGGGCAGATTGTCCTCCACAGAGCTGTGGTTGGCCCAAAAGGGCGTTGCGGCTATAGCCGGATTCGCGCCAACAACACAAGGCAAAGATGAACGCTCCCACAAAACCTTGACGAGGTTTTTAGACGCACGACAACCCACAATGCTGACGCACGTGAGACAACTGTTGACACAGTTCCGCCAGTTCTATAACACCCAACGCAGGCACCAGAGTCTTGTCTGCGGGAAGATGCACATCACACCCGAACAGGCCTGGAACAGCCTGCCGCATGCGGACCCACCGACCCACCCCATCGACCCGGACTACCTGTGGGCCCGAATCGTTGACGGCTACCAAAAACACCATGGACTCCAAGTCCAAAGAGACCAAAGACTCCGAGTCCATAAAGTCACTGGACTCCGAGTCCAAGAAGTCATGGACATAAAACCGTTAAGTCCATGCTTTTATGTCCATGCTAGGGAGGTTGTAGCCCGATCGAGGTAAACATCGGTATATATAAGGTAAGCGGTGTTTACTCTAACCGAATGCGGCATTCATCCAATATGGAGGGGATCCAGTATGGAGGGGGAGATCTGAGTGAGCCGTATGCGTAGCTGGTAAGACCGACGGTTTTGTACGACCTAGAGTGTGCAACGAAACAATTCAATCGCGCGGAGGGCGAGGAGAGTGCAATGAAACACGCAAAGAAAATAAATTAGATAGTTGTGCACTGGTGCAGGGTACTGGCTGAGTGATAGTGGCCAAAACGCAGTGACGCTTTATCTGCACGCTGATCTTGTACGCTGACCGTGGATGGTGACTTAGGACGCTGCTCCTGGATGTCGGCATGGATTTGTAGTCTAACCGTAGACCGTGGCCACCGAACTAGGGCCACCGAACTAGGAGGTGGCTTAGCTGTCGGCGTACCACCTTCGGCGGCGGAGCACAGTGCTGGATCCTCGCCAAAGTCGCCTTGGTTCGACAGTGGCTCTGCGGACGGGGACTGGAGTGTGCAGGCGTGGAGAAAGTATGAAGGAACAGGCTCGTGACACTTTGATGGAAAAATTGCCTGCTGCTGGCAGACGAGTAAGATGGCCCAGTCCGTCCGGTACGCACACCCGCAACAGGCTTATCCTTGCCTCCCAGGTTTCACTCTAAGACTTAGCGGATTAAACCCAAGTCAATGTGGTCTGGTCACGCTGTAAAAGACTGAACGGGGGCGGTTGACGTGCTCTTAGAGCAGGGCACCGAGCGATCGGGCTGCGTCGCGTAACGGGGCAATGAACTGTTTTCCGTCGAATCGTTCTGATGGCCCGGACAAGCTAAGGACAGCAACGAGATCTCCAGTGGGGTTAAACACGGGTGCGGAGACGCTGGCCAACCCCTTCTCACGTTCATTTTTAGAATCGCTCCAGCCCTGCTCACGAACTTTGTCCACAGTTTCCTCCGTATAAACAGCATCCTTGAGGATACGGTCGCGGAGGGTTGGGCCGGAGAAAGCTACGAACACGCGGGCAGCGCTACCAGCGGTCAGAGGCATGCGTGCGCCAACGGGGACGGTGTATTTGAGGCCTGAGGGTGGTTCTTGTGCGGCGATGCACGTGCGTTGCATCCCAGTGAGCCGGTAGAGCTGCACGGATTCTCCCGTGTCCTCCATGAGGGTGGTCATAATGGGCACTGCAGCGTCGATAAGCTTATCGGTGGAGCCGGAAGCCAACGCGGTCAGTGCCGGGCCGATTACCCATTTTCCGTCAGTGGAGCGAGCTAGTATCGAGTGCACTTCAAGTGCGGTAGCCAGGCGGTGAGCCGTGGCGCGTGGTAAACCGGTGATGTCACACAGTTCGGTTAGAGAGTGCGGTCCTTCCGCAACGGCCCATACGATGGACAACGTTCTATCCAGAACCTTAATGCCGCTTTTGCCAGTGTTATACTGTCCCATGACACGATATTAACATTCCATTCTGTGGGAGGCTAGTTTTGAAACCGTTAACAATGGCAGAGAAGGTCTGGAAAGCTCATCAGGTTGCTGAAGGGCTCATTTACATCGACCTTCACCTCCTGCATGAGGTGACTTCCCCGCAGGCTTTCGACGGTCTTCGCTTGGTGGGTCGCAAAGTCCGTCGTCCAGATTTGACGATCGCGACAGAGGACCACAACGTACCGACCGATGCCACCACGATCACCGATCCAGTATCTCGGACGCAAGTTGAAACGTTGCGGAAGAACTGCGAGGAATTCGGTATCCGGTTGCACTCGATGGGGGATAAAGAGCAGGGAATCGTTCACGTTGTAGGCCCGCAACTGGGCCTCACGCAGCCGGGTATGACCGTCGTGTGCGGTGACTCTCACACGTCTACGCACGGTGCGTTTGGTGCGATTGCCTTCGGCATTGGCACGTCGCAGGTCGAGCACGTCCTTGCAACTCAGACGCTGCAGATCGAACCCCTGAAAACGATGGCAGTCAATGTGTCTGGTGAGCTCGCAGACGGTGTGACCGCAAAGGATTTGATCCTGGCGATTATCGCCAAGATTGGTACCGGGGGCGGGCAAGGGCACATCATCGAATACCGTGGTTCCGCCATTCGTAAATTGACGATGGAACAGCGCATGACGGTGTGCAACATGTCCATTGAAGCGGGAGCGCGCGCGGGCATGATTGCCCCTGACGAAACCACCTTTGAATACCTCAAAGGCCGGGATCACGCACCGAAGGGCGAGCAGTGGGACAAGGCGGTCGAATACTGGCGGTCCATTGTCACTGACGAGGGAGCTGAGTTCGACACTGTCGTAGACATTGATGGCTCCACCATCACCCCCTTTGTTACCTGGGGAACCAACCCCGGACACGGTGTGCCTCTCGCCGCGAGCGTGCCGAGCCCGGAGGACTTTTCTGGTGATGAAGCACAGGCAAGCGCAGCGAAGGCACTGGAGTATATGGGGCTGACACCGGGGACTCCCATGCGAGAGGTTGCTATCGACACTGTCTTTATTGGTTCCTGCACAAACGGGCGCATCGAGGATCTGCGGGCTGCTGCGCGTGTGATGAAGGGGCGCAACGTGAACACTCGGACGCTTGTCGTTCCCGGAAGCTACAGGGTGAAATTGGAAGCTGAGAAGGAAGGGTTGGATCAGGTTTTTTTGGATGCCGGGGCTGAATGGCGTCTGCCTGGTTGTTCTATGTGCCTCGGGATGAACCCTGACCAGCTGGCTCCCGGTGAGCGAAGCGCCTCCACTTCGAACCGTAACTTCGAAGGACGTCAGGGTAAGGGTGGGCGCACCCACCTGGTCAGTCCTGCGGTTGCGGCTGCGACGGCGGTTGCAGGGCATCTCGCTTCCCCCGCAGACCTCGCTCCAGCGATGGCATAAAACCTGAAAACTACTGAGAACGTAAAAGGAAACACTCATGGAAAAGTTTGTCACTCACACCGGTGTTGGAGTGCCGCTCAAATCATCGAACGTTGATACTGACCAGATCATCCCAGCTGTTTACCTCAAGCGAGTCACGCGCACGGGTTTCGATGATGCCCTCTTCGCGGCCTGGCGTCAGGATCCCGCCTTTGTCCTTAACCAAGAGGAATACAAAAATGGCTCAGTGCTCGTCGCGGGCCCTGATTTTGGCACCGGATCGTCCCGTGAACATGCCGTCTGGGCGCTCATGGATTACGGGTTTAAAGCTGTATTCTCGTCTCGTTTCGCTGACATCTTCCGCGGAAATTCCGGAAAGGCAGGTCTCGTAGCTGGACTCATGTCGCAAGACGATATCGAGCTGCTGTGGAAACTCATGGAGGAAACTCCCGGTCTGCAGCTCACCGTCAATTTGGAGGACCAGACAGTAAAAGCGGGGGAGTATGTCCTGCCGTTCGATATCGATGAAAAAACAAAGCATCGTCTGCTTGAAGGGCTTGATGATATTTCTGTCACCCTCGCTCACGAGGATGATATCAGTGAGTATGAAAAGGCCCGCCCAGACTTCAAGCCCACAACCCTGTGAGATGGCGCTCCGCGGAGCTTCATATCTGCAGAGCTACACAATCGCAATATAACTGGATAAACGACCGAAGAGATACTTCGGCCGAATAAACGCCGGATAAGAGCCGGATAGGAAATGGATGCCTCAGCTGAAGCTGAGGCATCCATTTTTTGATCCTCAAGGTAAACGGAAAGTGAATATCTTTACCGCAAAATGTGGCGTCGTTTGGGCTCTTTCGGCGCTACGGTTCCGTTAGTAAGTACCTAAAAGAATCTCTGAGCGTGTCTTTCTTGCCGGGTAATGAATATTCCGGTAAGGTTAACAACAAGTTAACAAAAGGGAAACGAAAGAATACGCGATAGGGAAACTGGCGCGTAGTGGAAGGAAGAAAAATGACCGCACAGCTTGTCGATCGTTTTCGCATCGTCCGAGAAGATATGCACCGCTACTACGGGGGATCTGTGGAGTCCGACGTCATTGATGATGTCGTAGATTCAGCGATTTCTGATGTCAGCGAAGATGCGCGCATTGAAACGTTCATCCCTGTGCTCGTTGAACGCGAAGCCCGAGAAACGCTTGAATCGATGGGAACTGTCCGCAAGGAGGTGCTTTTTGCCTCCAAACACAACTCCGCGCGAGCGCAGCTGGCGTACGCTCTGGCGCGCTACTACGCGGGTGACCATCTGTTCATCCGAACTGTGGGAGTTGAGGGGCGTGCCCCGGTGGATCCGGATGTTCTGGTGGTTCTTGACGAGATGGGTGTCTCCGGCGGTGTCCTTTATGAGAAGGATGACACCCCGCGCACCGTGCACTTCTCTGACGTCGTCGTCCTACTCGGCGTGGAGGAATCTCCTAACCTGCCTGGAGTGCGCTACGTGGAGTGGAATGTTGACGACCCGGCAGGTAAAGGCCTAGCCGCGATGCGAGAGGCTGCACGAGAGATCGACGCTCTTGTCCGTACGCTCCTTTTCGAACTTGCCGCATAGTGCGGCGGGATGCCCTGTGACACGACGGCCGTCACTGGGTGATGATTGCAAAAATCCGCTCTGAGGGGGATAACCCCTTAGAGCGGATTTTGTGCTTTCTGATTGGATGTGTCCGAGAGCCCCGGACGTATATCCTCTTTGTATCCTCTGTGGCTTTTACTTGACAGGGAGGGCGCTCGCCAAATAGTCGGCTCCAGTGAGTTGGCCATCATTAAACGACAGCACCCACACTGACCCTTTCTTGCATTTCACTTCATCCATCGGTAGGGGTAGGCGTCCTGTGTCGGAGTAATGCTGCAACAACGCTGGGATTCGCTCACCCTGGGAAACAACGACGGAGACACCGCCGTCGGCGATGATCTCGTCGAAACGTGCGATTGCTTCATCGGGCTGGGCATCGTCGCCAAGCAGCGGGTCGACGATGACAGATACGCCAACTTCTTCCGCAATCGGGGCAGCAGTGGATTGGCAGCGATCTGGAACGGCGGAATACACCTTTTCGGGGCGGAAGCCGAGAAGGAGCGGAGCAAGCATCTCGGCCTGACGCAGGCCTTTCTTCTCCAGCGGGCGCAGATTGTCGTCGCCAGCCCACTTCCGCCGGTCGTGCGCCTTGGCATGACGGACAAGGAGAATCCGGGACTCGGCGGGGAGGTGGAACCGCTTGTCTGCCTTTTCTAAGACGTGTGTGTCCACCTCGTACGTGAGAAGTTCCTTCGCTTCCTCCAGCGTGACCCACCGCAGCTCATCGACCTCATCGTTGGGTGTGAAATGACCGCCGAGAACCTTAGCCGTCCAGTAGTAGACGATCTTGGTGCGGTCCAAAACAGGGTAGCTGACGTTGCCCAGGAGTTTCCCGAGTCGCACGGTGTACCCGGTTTCCTCGAAGATCTCTCGAATCGCCGTGACTGGAAGGGACTCGCCTGGGTCCAGCTTTCCCTTGGCCAGGGACCAGTCGTCGTAGCAGGGGCGGTGAATAATCGCGACGCGTGGGTCGTCGACATCGCCTTTCCAGAGCACCGCACCGGCGGCTAGGGTAGGCCGCTTCGCGTCCTTACCTGGCTTTGGGGGGATCTGCTGAAAGCGGCCGGTGACGTAAAGTGAGTTTGCTTTGTCTTTGTCTTGTTCGTGTGGTGACTTGGACATGTCTTTTAAGTTACCCTTAATCCAACAAGAACTGTTGAAAGGAACATGTTTAATGCACGTCGCAGTCA
The DNA here is from genome assembly GCF_001815555.1 of Corynebacterium sp. HMSC073D01. Classification (NCBI taxonomy): domain Bacteria; kingdom Bacillati; phylum Actinomycetota; class Actinomycetes; order Mycobacteriales; family Corynebacteriaceae; genus Corynebacterium; species Corynebacterium sp. HMSC073D01. The sequence continues at coordinate 8,685 of NZ_KV821014.1, forward strand.
TGGGTGCCGGTAGTTGGGGGACAACAATGGCAAAGGTTGCAGCCGATGCTGGCAACACGGTGACCCTCTGGGCGAGGAGGGAAGACGCTGCCCGGAGGATCCAGATTACGCGTGAGAACAGCGACTACCTTCCGGGGCTCACGCTGCCACCTTCAGTCACGGCAACGTCGTCGGCAGAGGAGGCGCTCACGGGTGCAGACATCGTTATTCTGGGTGTGCCGTCGCAAAGCCTACGAGGAAACCTCGAGCAGTGGACCCCCTTCCTAGGTACGAGCACCCTCATCCTTTCGCTTGCGAAAGGCGTTGAGCACGGGACAGGTCTGCGGATGAGCGAGGTTATCGCCACCGTGACCGGACACCCTAGTGACAAGATTGCGGTCCTGTCAGGACCCAACCTGGCCCGCGAGATCGCGATGGAACAGCCGGCTGCCACGGTGATCGCGTGCTCCGACCACTCGCATGCCAAGGTCATCCAAGCAGCAGTGAGTGCCCCGTACTTCCGTCCGTACACGGTGACCGATGTCATCGGGGCGGAGCTGGGAGGCGCATGTAAGAACGTCATCGCACTCGCTTGCGGTATGGCTGTGGGTAAGGGGCTAGGCGAAAACACTGTCGCCACACTTATTACGCGAGGCCTCGCAGAAATCACACGACTGGGAGTTGAGCTTGGTGCAGATGCCCGCACGTTCGCAGGTTTGGCGGGGCTCGGGGACCTCGTGGCCACGTGCAATTCGCCGTTGTCGCGGAATAGAACCTTCGGCGAGCGTTTGGGGCGTGGCGATAGCCTGGAAGATGCTGCCAAGGCGACGCATGGGCAAGTAGCTGAGGGAGTAATATCGTCAGAATCCGTGTACCACCTAGCGGAGGATCACGGCGTGGAGATGCCCATCACACAGGCGGTGTACGGCGTGTGCCACAATGCAGTAAGCGTTGATGAAATGATTACAGCCCTCATGGGCCGGTCGAAGAAGGCAGAGTAAAACAAGTGACCACAGTTGCCGTTATTTACGGTGGTAAGTCCACCGAACACTCCATTTCGTGCATCTCTGCACGGGCCATTATGGATCATCTCGACGATGTCGATGTGTTCCCCGTTGGGATTACCCGCGATGGCACGTGGACAACGGGGGATCCTCGGCACATGACAGAAACACTCCCGGAAGTTACCGTCGAACGCGAGGTGTTCCTGCATAAAAACGAAATCCGGCTCCTGGAGACGAGTGAGGTCCTCGCGACTGTGGATGTCATCTTCCCCGTGCTGCACGGTCTCAATGGCGAGGATGGAACTATCCAGGGTCTGTTTGAGCTCTCCGGCGTTCCGTACGTGGGCAATGGAGTTCTTGCCTCCGCGTGCGGGATGGATAAGCAGTACACAAAGAAATTGTGTAAACTCGCTGGACTCCCGATCGGCAAAGACCTTGTACTCGAAGGAGGAGAGGAGTTCATCCCCGGTACCCTGAACTTCCCCGTATACGTCAAGCCCGCCCGCGGTGGTTCTTCCATCGGCATCTCCCGTGTTGAGGATGTGTCCGGTATCGATGAGGCTATTCGCCTTGCGCGAGAAAGCGACCCCAAGGTCATCATTGAGGAAGAAATCAAGGGCATCGAGGTTGAATGTGGTGTTCTCGAGTACCCGGATGGACGCGTTGTCGCAGCGGCACCTGCGGAGCTCATTGGCACAGAGGATGGTGAGGCTGGCTTCTATGACTTTTCAGCGAAGTACCTCGATGGCCAGGTTTCTGCGCACATCCCGGCGCGGCTGAGTGAAGAGGAAACCGCGCGTGTCAAGGAGATCGCGGTGCAGACCTTTAAGGCTCTGAACTGCAATGGGCTCGCCCGAGTCGACTTTTTCGTCACCGAGCACGGCCCAGTGATCAACGAGATCAATACGCTTCCCGGCTTCACCCCGATTTCAATGTACCCGCAGGTCTTCCAGGCAGAAGGCATCAGCTATGGGGATCTCCTCCACATCCTGATAGAGCAGGCACTGGCCACAAAATCTAAGTAGGCGCAAGCACAGCTGGGGGGCTGCATTTTCACGGCGATCACCGCAATCACCGCGATGGCGGTCGCAATCGCGATTGCGATCGCATTTGCGGTGGAGGAACAACCCCGCCTCAGCAATTCCGTACACGGATGTTCTCGGGTGCTAGCTCATGTGGTCGCAGAAACGACAAGGGGCTGCCGAATTGCGTGCTAGACATTCAGGGTAAAAAGGAAAAAGGTCGGCTGGCCCTCTTTCTTTTCGACGATATGTGCGTGCGGTTCTCGCTCCCAAGCCGTGGCATTCAGCGTGCGGTTACTGCGCTTTCTGAGCGTCGGCCGTGTCCTGCGAAGGAGCGGAGTCTCCTGCGTCCTCGACAGGACCGATCTGGCGGGAGACATCGGCGAGGACGTTCTCGGCCAAATCAAGGGGCGCAAATACGGCTACGGTGGGTGTCCCCATGGACCACCAGCGTAGGCCGGAGGAATCAGTGAACCAGGGGCGGCCGTCGAGCTGCGTCAATCGCGCTCCAGCGGCGTATTCAGGGCTCATCGACACTCCACAGCGGACTTCGATGGGATTGCGGGTGTCGGAGGTATAAAGCCACGAACCGGTGGGGGAATCTGGACGCCCAGCTAGGACGTGGTCGCCATACTTCTCAGGCAAGTTAAGCACGGAGCAGGACTCTGTCTCATTTGCAGCGGACGCATCGATGCGTTCGAGCGGCGTAGCAGGAAGGTCAATCTCGTGGTGCGTGAGTGTGCCGATAGCCTCGTCCAGGCCACCTGTCACCTTTTTCGCCTTGCTACCCTCCGGCGCAGTCACAGCTACCGCTGGGGTGGTGTCAAGCGTGAACCACGTGGCATTTCCGGAGTTATCGCTAATTCTGAGCCACTGGGCACCGGAGTTTTCTGTCACAGAATCGGCTTGCGACGCGTAGTCCGGGGTAGGCACGCCACAGCGGATCGTAAGTTCGTCTTCGAGGCCGTGCTTATACGCTGCAGCGCCGGAGGGGGCTGGGTCAGCGATAGGAACGCGCTTGAACGTGCCGACCTTGTTCGGCAGAGCGTCGACAAAGCTCTGGCACTCAGCAGAGTCCGCCTCCTCGTAGCCGAGGTCAGTGACCACCGTGGGGCCACTGGCAGCCTTGGAATACACGAATTTAGCGCCGAAGACGACGGCGAGGACAAATACCAAGGCAAGCACGAGAGCGATCACCATAGGGGTGTTTTTGCGTTCCATAGGCACTAGGGTAGCCGGTGTGACTAACGAGCGCCTAAACACACCGACCCTTGCAGAGATAGGGGAAAAGGGAGTGATCGCGGCCATCCAAGAGGTGGCCCCAAGCACGATTAACGGAGATGATGCCGCTGTTCTCACCATCGGTCCTCCGAATACCCGCACGGTGGTGTCCACAGACATGTTGGTAGAAAATCGACACTTCAACCTCGACTGGTCGACACCAGAGGAGATCGGGCACAAGGCCGTTGTACAGAACTTCGCGGATATTCAGGCGATGGGAGCCCGCCCGATCGCTGTTCTCATGGCGCTTTCGGCACCGCCAAGCACACGGCTCAGCCTCGTTACGGGAATCGCCCGTGGGATTTATGAACGGATCCAAGAGTTTTCTGCGGAACTTGTAGGTGGCGATCTCACCGCAGGGAACTCTATTGTCTTATCAATCACCGCAGTGGGCTCACTGGGTGGAAGTCAGCCACCACTGTCTCTCAACCGTGCACGACCAGGTCAAAGCGTTATCGCTTGCGGTTGTATCGGGTATTCGGCAGCTGGACTTGACCTATTGAAGAAGTTTGGGCGCGACCATGTACCCGTGGAATTTCTCAAGCTTGTCCGCGCCCACTGCACGCCACCTCTGATGCCAGACCGGGGTGTCGTCGCTCGCGCCACGGGAGCTACCGCCATGACAGATAACTCTGACGGTCTCATCACAGATCTCACTACGATCGCAGACCGTTCGGCGGTGACGATTGAGCTCAATCCCGCCGCCATCGAGCCCGATCATCGCCTTCTTCGCGCGGCAGAGGTGCTGGGAACGGATCCCTGGAAGTGGGTTTTGTCCGGCGGAGAGGATCACACGCTGCTTGCTACAACGACCGGCGAGAACGTGTCAGGATTCCGTGAGATCGGCCGAGTGATCCGTAGAGGAACCGATCCAGTTACCATCGGTGGCGAGGCTCCCACGTGGACAGAAGGGTGGAAATCATACTGATGGAATCGAGTCTTCCAATCGAATATGGCTGGCAGGAGGCGTTAGCACCCGTGGAGGACGAAATCCACGCAATGGGCGCTTTCCTCCGCGAGGAGGTCGCCGCAGGGCGTGGGTACCTGCCCCCAGGAGACGATATTCTTCGCGCCTTCACGTACCCATTCCACCAGGTAAAGGTGCTTATCATTGGCCAAGATCCCTATCCCACTCCGGGGCACGCAATGGGTCTTTCTTTTGCTACCCGCCCAGGGGTACGGCCCCTTCCACGGAGCCTCTCTAATATCTTCACAGAGTTGGCTAGCGACCTCAATTGCGATAAGCCAACGGATGGAGATCTGCGCCCGTGGTGCGAACAGGGAGTGGCTCTCTTCAACCGGTGCCTGACCGTACAGCCAGGTAAACCGGCCTCCCATCGAGGCCGGGGATGGGAGCACGTGACAGAGCAGGCCATCCGAGCCCTTGCCCAGCGAGATCGGCCCCTGGTAGCGATTCTGTGGGGAAGGGACGCACAGACCGCTCAGAAGTTTCTGGGAGATACCCCGTGTATCAATTCACCGCACCCGTCGCCGCTGTCAGCGTCGAGGGGCTTTTTCGGCTCCCGCCCTTTTAGTCGAGCCAACGAGATCCTGGAGGAGCTCGGGGCCACCCCGGTGGACTGGCGCCTGCCCTAGAATGAGCGTCATGGAGATTACCGGTGACGTGCTCGTCCAATGGGCGCGGCTCGCGACGAACGCGCTGCAGGATGCCTGTGAAGAGATCAACGCCCTCAACGTCTTCCCTGTACCCGATTCCGATACCGGTTCGAACATGGCTCACACCATGCAGGCGGCACTGGAAGAAGCGGAGAAGCTTCCTTCGGGCGTATCTTTCCAACACATCGCCCAGGCTTTGGCAACCGGAGCTGTCCGTGGAGCACGCGGCAATTCCGGTGTCGTTTTGTCGCAGGTCTTCCGCGGACTCGCGCGTGTGTCTGGATCCAGCGCTGATATGAGCGACGTAGCGGCGAGCCTCGAAGCGGCTGTGCAGCTCGTGACGCAGGCTATCGCCGACCCGAAGGAAGGCACGGTGCTTACTGTTTTGCGTGCAGCCGCCACTGCTGCACGGGAGCCCGGTGCCACGGTAAGCCACGTGATCGCTGCGGCCAATCGAGCGCTCGCGGAAACACCATCCCAACTAGCAGAACTGAGACGCGCGGGGGTCGTCGATGCGGGAGGGCGCGGATTATGCGTCATTCTTGGCGCTTTGGGAGATGCCCTCGCTGGTGGTATCGGAGCACACATCGCTCCTGACATTGAGGTTAACGGGAGTTACCTGGAGGTGATGTTCTACTTCGAGTCACCAACTTTTGACACAGACATCACTGTGTTCGAGGGGGACAGTTTCATGGTCGCCCGAGACACCCCGACGAGCGGAACTATCCACGTGCATACGCGCCGGGCAGGAGATCTTATCACCGAGGCGTTTACTCGGGGAACAGTCACCCACCTACGTATCGAGTCGCTGCCGGAAGATCCACGGGATACCGCGGTGGATATCGTCGTACCCGAGGAGGCCCAGGACATCTTCCCTGAAGCGTTAACCTTGGCGCGCAACCATGGAAGAGCGATGGTGTACGTGTCCTGTGGTCTTCCTATTCCACGATCTCTGCCACTGACAGCGGAGGTTATCGACACAAACAACCTCGTGGAGGCAGTAGCCGCAGTGAGCATGTTTGATCCCCGACTGCCTCGGAGCCAAGTTGTCGACACGATGCAGCGGGCAGCGATGCAGGTTGCATCGGCTGAAATTACTCGAGACGTGGCGGAACCCGCAGACGTGGCGCAAAAAGAAAACTCCACGACGGGCTCGTGGCGCGTCCATGTTATTGGACACGACGACATCGTGGCGAGTACGCCCGAAGCTGCGGTCTGTCAGGCAATCAACGAGTGTGCTAGCACCACAGCAGAGGTTGTGACTATCATCGGCCCCATACAGGAGCTGGATCAGGAAAAGGTTGCTGCGTGTGTATCCGCCGTTCCCGCTGATCTGGTCACACACGAAAGCGATACATTTTTTGAGATCGGGGTGGAATGACTCGTGTTGGGTTGGAAGGACTCGCGTCCACTGACAGACCTGCTACCGGCCACAGAGTGTCGCGCGTTGAAAAAGAATTTCGGAATAACGAGTGTTCCTGAGCTTCTTCTCAATTACCCGCGCCGGTACATCGATTCAGCTCAGGGAACAGCGCTCATTGGTGCCCAGGACGGTGACATCGTCACCGCCATCGGCACCATCACCCGGACATGGTCCACAACCACCCGCAAAGGGATGAAGATCTTCCACGTCACAGTTGATGACGGTGGGGTAGAGGTCACCTGCGTGTTCTTCAACTCGGCATACTTATCCCACGTGCTCATCGAGGGATCCCGTGTGTTGGTGACAGGAAAGGTGAAGTCCTACCAAGGCAAACCCCAGCTATCTCACCCCGGATTCCTTGTACTCAACTCCACTCACAAGGGCACAGGTCAGATTAAGGAGTTATCGAAATACCCGGACGCGGAGGGGATCCTTCGTCGGCTCACTGCTTCTCCATGGACACCGATCTACCGGGGTACGTCCAGCTTTCCCTCGATGCGGATGTGGGCTGCCACCTCCGAAGTGTTACGGCAAACACCGCATATTTCTGAACCTCTCGGCACCCCGCCGGAGGAGATGGTGGACTTTGACACGATGCTGCGCGGCATGCATGTTCCCAGCACAGTGTCTCCCTATGCGTGCGAGCAGCGCGCTCGGTACAACGAGGCCCTTAGCCTTTCGCTCGTAATGGCATTGCTTCGCGACGATCAGTCGCATCGTCGCGCGCACCCGTGCGCACCCCTCGACGATGGCGGCTCTCGCCGCCAACAATTCATCGAGAGTCTTCCCTACACACTCACCGATGGACAGCAGTCCGTTGTCCAGGAGATTTCCAGCGATCTAGCAAAACCAACACCGATGTCTCGGCTTCTCCAAGGAGAGGTCGGATCCGGGAAGACCGTCGTCGCACTCATCAGCATGTTGCAAGTAATTGATGCCGGCCACCAGACCGCTTTTCTTGCTCCCACCGAGGTACTCGCACAGCAACACGCACGGTCGCTGACCCAGCTTCTCGGGGCTGTTCCCGCGCGTGTGGTTTGCCTCACGGGATCGATGACAGTGGCGCAGAAGAAGGATGCGCTGCTCAAAACGATCTCCGGAGAAGCAGATATTGTCGTCGGCACGCACGCGCTTATCCAAGATACGGTCGAGTTCTTCGATCTCGGCATGGTGATCGTGGATGAGCAGCACCGCTTTGGTGTGGAGCAGCGCGATATGCTGCGGAACAGGGGGACTAACGGCATTACTCCGCATCTGCTCGCTATGACAGCAACACCGATTCCCCGTACTATCGCGATTACCGCTTTTGGAGATTTGGAGGTCTCCCTTCTCACAGAACTTCCTGGTGGACGAAAACCGATACGCTCTGCTGTCGTATTCGAGGGCAACGATGCGTGGATGAACCGTGCGTGGGAACGCATCCGGGAGGAAGTCCAACAGGGCCACCAAGCTTTCATCGTCTGCCCTAGGATCGACGGGCCAGGAGGCGTCGAAGAGGTGTATGAGCTCTTAGAAGGGCAGATTTACCCAGATCTAGCCGTTGCACTCCTCCACGGCAAGCTCCATCCGGACGATAAAGAGGAAATCATGACTGCCTTCGGCAAGGGTCAGATCGACATCCTTGTCTCAACTACGGTCATCGAGGTCGGCATCGACGTGCCCAACGCCACCATCATGATGGTGAGAGAATCAGAGAACTTTGGGGTGAGCCAGCTTCATCAGTTGCGAGGCCGTATCGGGCGTGGAGGATATGAATCGTGGTGTCTTTTCCACACTCTTGCGCTACCCGATTCCGAGCAATATGCCCGGTTATGCGCTATCGCTAACACAAATGACGGCTACACCTTGGCCACACTCGACCTGGAAACCAGGCAAGAAGGCGACATAATTGGCACATCACAGTCCGGCAGTCGGAAACAGGTACGGTTGCTGAGCTTTGTCCGTGACGGCGAACTCATCGAGCACGCAAACAAACACGCCGACGAGCTTGTCCACGCGGATCGCATTCTGGCAGAGGAACTCGTCGCAGATATCGGCTCCAATGTCGCCGAATATTTGGAGAAGTCCTAGCGGTTCCGCGCTTCGGCGTGTGACCGATTAGACTTAGCGCCATGGAAATTTGCGCACCATTTGCCGGTATCGTGCACTTCAGTGTGACCGAAGGACAGACCGTGAAGGTGGGGGACACACTCGCCTCTGTGGAAGCAGTCAAACTGGAGGCACCCATTGTCGCGCCGGGGCCCGGCGTCATCTCCTCGATTCACGTAGCGGATTACTCGGATGTGTCCGGTGGGGACGTGCTTCTGACCCTCAGCGAAGGCGAAGGTGCGTAGATGGCACGGATTATCGCTGGTCTAGCGCGCAGCAGGAAGCTAAAAGTTCCTGAGGAGGGTACGCGCCCTACGAGCGACCGTGCTAAAGAGGGGCTGTTTTCTTCCCTCGACGTGCGCTTCGGTTTCGCTCACCGACGTGTCCTCGACCTATTTGCAGGTTCCGGGGCTCTCGGCTTGGAAGCCGCATCACGAGGTGCGGAGATGGTCGTGCTCGTGGAGTCGAATCCCAAAGCCGCCGCCATCTGCCGAGACAATGCGAAAGCTGTCGGTATCAACGGTGTGTTTGTTGAAGAGACGAAGGCTTCTACCTATGTCGCTTCCGCGCCGCGGGAGCATTTCGATATGGTGCTCGCTGATCCTCCCTATGATCTCGCACCTGAGACAGTCGACGAGATTGTAGAGGCACTTCGTCCATTGCTTCGTGACGAGGCAGTTGTCGTTTTTGAGCGTTCAACTGACTCGCCTGAGCCAACGTGGCCGGATGATTTCCACCCCACGACCCAGAAACTAAAGAAGCGGACGTACGGCACGACTCGTTTCGATATGGCTGTGTACCACAAGACGGAAGGATAAGCCGTTCTATGACTACCGTGTGCTGCCCGGGGTCGTTCGACCCGGTGACACTTGGGCACCTGGACATCATAAAGAGAGCTGCGGCCCAGTTCGACCACGTCGTCGTTCTGGTTACGGTGAATAAGTCGAAGAAGGCGATGTTTACCCCAGAGGAGCGGATGAACCTGATCCGCGAGTGCGTTCACGAGCTCCCCAACGTGACCGTGGACCACTGGGAGGGGCTCCTCGTGGACTACACCACAACGCACGACATCACCGCGATGGTGAAAGGTTTGCGCTCAGGCCTGGACTACGAGTATGAAAAGCCGATGGCTCAGGCAAACAGCAAACTGACAGGTGTAGAGACGTTTTTTCTCTTGACTACGCCCGCTTACGGGTACATTTCCTCGTCAATTGCCAAGGAGGTAGCTCTTCTCGGTGGTGATGTGACGGGAATGCTTCCGGATAATGTTATCGCTGCGCTAGAGCGCAAACGCGGGGAGTTGTAGGCTCAGCTACCATCCGCTGCGCGCGAAAGGGTCGCTCAACACTACTCAGGTTGTTCTCGGTGGGGTGATGAACGCGAACCCAAACGACTGCCGGGCGGGGGTGTCGTCCGGCGGAGAGGGATGCCAACTGTCCCGCTCCGGGATGCATCAGATGTGCCAGCAGGCGCACGAAGGCAAGTCAGCTCGCCGGGAATCGCACAAAGCACAGCCCCGCCCCATAGGAGCTAAACGCTGTGTGGCGGGGTTGTTGATGCGCGTGCAGCGGGGGAGACGAGAACCCTCTGACTCCAGGGAGACGAAAGCCCTCTGAATCCTGCGCGTACGTGAGTGGATTTACTTCAAAAGGGTGGAGAGGAACTGCTGGGTCCGCTCGTGCTGTGGGTGGTCAATGACCTCGGAGGGGGAGCCCTTTTCAACGACTACTCCATCAGCCATGAACACGACCTGATCGGCCACCTCCCGGGCGAACCCCATTTCGTGGGTGACGACGAGCATGGTCATGCCGTCGGCGGCGAGCTTCTTCATCACGTTGAGTACCTCACCTACCAGCTCTGGGTCGAGAGCTGAGGTCGGTTCGTCGAACAGCATCAGCTTCGGCTTCATCGCCACCGCGCGGGCGATCGCCACGCGCTGCTGCTGCCCTCCGGAAAGCTGAGCCGGGTAGGCCGTGGCCTTGTGGGCGAGACCGACGATGTCGAGAAGCTCCATAGCTTGCTGCTTGGCCTCGTCCTCAGAAACGCCCTTGACCACCATGGGCGCTTCCATGATGTTTTCCACAGCGGTGCGGTGGGGAAACAGGTTGAAGTTCTGGAAAACCATACCGATGCCGGCACGCTGAGCGGCTGCTTCCTTCTCCGTGATCTCGTACAGGGTGCCGTTCTTTTCCTTGTAACCGATGATCTGCCCATCGATGTAGAGCCTGCCGGCGGTCACCTTTTCAAGGTGGTTGCAACAGCGGAGGAACGTGGACTTACCCGATCCCGAAGGACCGATAAGTGTGGTCACAGTGCCTGTGGGAACCTGCAGGTCAATACCCTTGAGCACGTGAAGGTTGCCAAAGTCCTTGACTACTTGCTGAGCGTCAATCATTAAAGTCATGGTGCAGTTCCTTTTAGTCCTTGATAATCACGTTGCCGGGGAGTTTGCCTTCAGCATCTGCCAGGGCAGCGAGCTGGCGGGAGCTGAGCTCACGGGTTGCACCGCGCTCGTAGTACTTCTCCAGGTAGCTCTGGGCAATCATCAGTACGGAAGTAATGGCGATGTACCACGTTGCTGCTACGAGAAGGAGCGGCACCGGTTCAAACAGGGAGTAGGAGATGTCCGTGGCCTTACCGTACAGCTCATAGGTGTACGGGACGGCGACCACGAGGGATGTGGTCTTCAGCATGGAGATTAGCTCGTTGCCCGTCGGGGGAATAATAATCCGCATGGCCTGCGGGAGCACAGTGCGCTTCATCGTCTGCCACCAGCTCATGCCCAGCGCCTTGGACGCTTCGTACTGGCCCTCAGGAACAGCCTGCAAACCTGCGCGGACGACCTCTGCCATGTAGGCGGCCTCATTGAGTCCGAGGCCGAGGCACGCGAGAAGGAACATATTGGAGAGGAAACCCTGAAGGTCGAACTCTGCGAATCCGAGATTGATTGTCTGGTAAATGGAGCCCAGAAGACCCCAGAATACCAACTGCACGTAAATCGGTGTTCCACGGAAGATCCACAAGTAGATCCACGAAAGGCCACTGAGCACCGGGTTCGGGGACATTCGGAGCACCGCGAGGATCGCGCCGAGCACGACACCGATCACCATGGCGATAATAGTCAGCGCAATGGTGTGCAGTGACGCTATAGCGATGCGTTTATCCAGGAGGTACTGGAAGTACGTATCCCACCCATACGCTTCGTTGCGCGCGGCGCTGAAGACGAACAGGGCGAAAAGGATGAGAAGAATAGTGGCGAACACCCACCGCCAGGGGCGCCGCAACGGTTTAGCTTCGATTGGTTTTGGTTCGTTCATTGCTTTTCCCTAGCTTTGCTGTGAATTCTTCGTTGTATGTGGGGCTGAAGCGAGTGGCTCGCCGTTGATCTTTGCCTCATCGATGAACGTATCGTTCAGATTCCATTGGCCCATGATCTGCTCGTAATAGCCGTTTTCAATGAGATATTCGAGAGCTTTGGCTAGTGCTGGGGCGAGATCGGAGCCCTTCTTCACTGGCCAGCCGTAGTAGGCAGCGTCGTAGATATCGCCAACAAGCTCCATCCGACCGCCAGCTCGCGCGACGGCGTAGGCATTGACAGGTGCGTCAGCAGAGAAGGCATCGACACGGCCGAGCACAAGCGCGTTTGCTGCGGTATCGGAAGAGTCGTACGCCAGTTTGTGAATTGCGGGTTTGCCCTGGGTCACGCACTTCTCGGAGCGACGATCGACATCGTCGGTGTCGGAGACCGTACCGCGCTGGACGGCAACGGTGAGTCCGCAGGCGTTGTCCGGATCGACGTTACCGCCGGGCTGCTGGGACCACTGGATACCGGCAACGAGGTAGTCCACGAAGTCGTAGTTCTTTCGTCGCTCCTCGGAATCAGTAAAACCAGCCGCGCCGAATTCCACAGTGCCAGCACTGATCGCCGGGAGAATCATCGGAAACTCCTGCTCCACAGGCTTAGCCTCAAGCCCCATTACCTTAGCGACGGCCGCAGCCAAGTCGATATCGGAACCGATGATTTCACCGGCGGAATTCTTGAACTCCATGGGGGGAAACGGCGGGTTAGTTCCGTAGAGAAGGATGCCATCTGCGGCGACCTCTTCTGGAACCATTGCGGCGATTTCGGGAACAGTCTCCACCTCAACGGGTGTCCAGCCCTCGGGGTGGCCTCCCTCATCATTGACCACGCATCCGGTAAGTGTGGTGGACATCGCGATGATGCCAGCCACTGCTGTACCTTTAACCCAACTTTTCATGCGCATAACTGTATCAAATGTTTATACATATGCCAACTCTGCAGAAAAGTGTGTCCTGACCAGCCTAGGGAAGTTATTTAGCGTGGCGCTCTTCGTAGTGAATATACGGTTGAGTGCAAGAAAATGTGTCGAAATCACCGTTTCTGTTCGAACGTATGGCGACTTACACTATCTAGAGGAAAACATTGAGCGTGGACGCATAACGCGGAAAGGAATGTTGCTGTGGAAAGATTCGTTGGATCTCTATCCTCTGCCGAGGGACGTAGTAAGGCGACGCTTGTGGCGATCCTCCTTGCAAGCCTGAGCATCCTTACTTTGGTCCTTACGGGTTGTTCGGGGCCCACCGCAAGCGATTCTCACACATCTGAATCCTCAGCAACGTCCCGTTCTTCTGCCGGCGGGGAATTTCCTGTTTCGATCCCCAGCGACACTGGCGGGGATGTGACCGTCAAGGAGAAGCCCGACCGTATCGTGTCTCTCAGCGCCAGTGCTACCGAGACCCTGTACGCCATCGGTGCAGGGGATGCTGTGGTGGCGGCGGACAAGTATTCCACTTACCCAGAAGAAGCCCCAAACGAGGAGGGGCTAAGTGGGCGCAGCACGAATGCGGAGGCCTTGCTGACCTACGACCCGGACCTCGTCGTTGTGTCTTTCGATGCAGCAGAATTAGTGTCCGGGCTTACAGCGGTGGGCGTTCCTGTGCTTGTCGTGCTGCCACCGACGACGGTGAACGGTGCCTACGAACAAGTAGAAAGGCTCGGAGTGGCTACCGGCCACGCCGAGGAAGCGGACGCAGTCGCCGCTGATATGAAGGCGAAGATTAGCGACACCGTTGAAAAGGCAGCCAAGAAGGGCGAGGGTAAGACGTACTTTCACGAGGTGACCATCGACTATTACACAGTCTCGAACAACACGTTCTTAGGTGACGTGTACCGCCAGTTCGGGCTCACTTCCATCGCGCCGGACGATGCCAGCGGTTACCCCCAGCTGACCGAAGAGTCCATCATTGCGTCCAACCCGGATTACATTTTCCTCGTCGACCACACGTCTGAGCAGCTTACGCCTGAACAGGTCGCTGCCCGTCCCGGCTGGCAGTCCATCACTGCGGTGAAAGAGGGGCGGATCATTCCGCTGGATGAGGATCTCGCCTCCCGCTGGGGTCCACGCCTTCCGGAGTTTGTTCAGCAGATCGCAGATAGCTTGTAAGTAGAGCTCATCGTGCAGGTACTATCCGGCCTGTCCCGCATTTTATCGAGTCGATTTCCGGTGCGACCGACGCGCGTCTAGAGATCAGAGACGTGCGCCTAGAGATCAGAATGGAACTGGGCGAGGGGTTGATTGATGCGGTGCTCGGGGCGGTGAGCATTGCAGCGAAGGAAGAACAGGTAACCTCACATATCGTGCGAACTCGCAAGGTTTTGGTCATGGCGGTGGCAGTGGTGCTGCTGTGTATAGCAGCTATTGCTGCCACCTCTTCTGGTGCCCTCGGGATCGGGTTTGGCGATCTCGTATCCCATGTGACGGGGGCGGCTGCCCTCGACGAAAGGGACCTCGCGGTGATCACTCAGATCCGTCTTCCACGCGTGGTCAATGCCCTTATCGTCGGGGCCACACTCGCAGTTTCCGGTGCTGTGTTTCAAACACTATTCCGCAACCCTTTGGCGGATCCCTACTTTTTGGGTGTATCTTCGGGTGCCAGCCTGGGCGTTACCGCTGCGATGATGGCGGGGGCATCCAGCGCCGGTGTGATTCCTGCAGCGTTCGTCGGTGGTATGGCGGCGGTTGGCATCGCCTACTTGGTTGCCACAGGCGCCGGTTCACACCCGACAGTGATCGTCCTCGCAGGGGTAGCCGTGTCGGCTTTCGCTGGCGCAGTGCAAAGCTACCTGCAAATTCGGGACTTGAAAAAGTTAGAGGGGGTCTACGTCTGGTTGCTCGGTAACCTTGGGCGAGCCGGTTGGAAAGACATCGCCACTGTTTTGTGCGTTGTTGTTCCCTGCTGGTGTGCCATTCTCGCGGCAAGCAAGGCGCTGGATGTCCTGACATTGGGGGAAGCCGAAGCCCAGACTCTCGGGATAAACGTCCAGCTTGCGCGAGTAGTGCTCATTGCAGTGGCGACGCTAGCAACGTCGGCAGTTGTCAGCATCTCCGGCCTCATCGGGTTCGTGGGAATTGTGGTGCCACACATGTTGCGCCTCATGGTTGGTCCGGGACACGGGTTCCTGTTGCCATTAACTATTGTGGCTGGCGCTGGATTTCTGCTTGCCGCTGACACGATTGCGCGGAGCATTCTCGCGCCACAGGAACTGCCCGTTGGCGTGGTCACAGCCTTTATTGGTGCACCATTTTTCCTTTTCCTACTGATCAAGGCTGCGCGTGGGGGAGTCAGGTGATGAGTGAGAATGCCATTGTGGTCGAGGATCTTGTTGTCCGCTATCGCGGTTCGTCGGAGCCGAGCCTTGCTGATCTTACGTTGACTGTCCCCGCGGGGGAGTGGCTTACAGTTATCGGGCCCAACGGATCCGGGAAAACTACGTTTATCTCTGCTCTGTGCGGGCTCGTACCTTTCACAGGTGCTGTGCGCGTCGCGGGGTTAGTCCCGAGGAAGGCGCGTGCACGGGATTTTGCCCGCAAAGTTGCGCTTTTGCCACAGCAGCCTGTGGTTCCAGCAGGAATGACAGTGCGCGAGTATGTCCGTTTGGGGCGCTACCCGCATTCCACCACGCGTGCGTACGACAACGACATCGTCGCTCGCACGCTCAACCAACTGGGAATCAATTCCCTTGCGGCGAGGGACGTAGCAAATCTCAGCGGTGGCCAGCAACAGATCGTGGCTTTGGCACGGGCGCTCACCCAAGAGCCGGAAGTTCTCCTCCTGGATGAGCCGACAAGCGCCTTGGATATTGGCCACGCACAGCACGTCCTGGAGTTGGTGGATAAGACGCGGGTGGAACGTTCACTGTCTGATCAGGGACCGGATGCGCGCAGGCTAACAGTGATTGCCACCGTTCATGATCTTCCGCTGGCTGCCCAATATGGAGACCGCCTAGCGCTCATCGCAAAAGGTCGACTGCAAAAGGCGGGCTCTGCAGAAGAGATCCTCACAGAGGAGACGATCTCGCGCGAGTACGGTGCGACTGTCGCCGTTTCCGAAATAGCAGGGCGACCCGCAATTATTCCCGTACGTCGAAATAGTAAAGGAAACACCATTGACTAATGCATCGGCCGGGCTGTCAGCCTACGATCAGCTCGATTCGCGCCCGCTCACTCGTCACCAAAAGTCCCTCATCGGACTCGTTGTTGTCGGCAATCTGGCCGAATATTTCGACATGTTTCTCATCGGCTTCGTCGTCGCCCTTCTTACCGGGCCATGGGAGTTGACGGGCATGGAAGCCGGGTACATCCTTGCGTGCGCAGGCCTCGGCAACGTGCTCGGCGCGATCGTGTGGGGGAGGCTAGCCGATTCCCTCGGACGTAAACGCTCCTACATGTGGTGCGTTATTCTATTTGTCACCTGTACGGGGCTCACGCTCGTCGTTCCTGATCATGGTTGGGCCCTTCTCGGTCTGTTGCGTATCGGTGTGGGCATCGGTGTCGGCGGGCTGAATATCTCGTCCATTCCGTATATTCAGGAATTTGTCCCAACTTCAAAACGAGGGCTTCTTGCCGGTCTTGGCAGTATTTTTATCCCGGCGGGTCTGTTTCTCGGTTCTCTGGCGCAGAAAGCCGCTGGTGAAAACTGGAGAATCCTCATCGTCCTTGGATGCATCCCCATCTTCCTCCTGTTCTGGCTCGCCCGGGTTCCTGAGTCGCCGCGTTATCTGCATATGCGTGGCAGGGTTCATGAGGCCCGGGGTGCTCTTGCGTGGGCGATGGAAATCGATGTTGCGGAGGTCGGTTACCTACCGCCGATCTCGACTGACTCCCCCGCACGTCCTGCAAAAAAGGGTGCACAGGCCGGTTCCTACAGACTCCTGCTCTCCAAGCACTGGTTCTCGCTCATCCTGGTGGTGCTGGGCACGTTCTCGTTTATCCTCGGAGCGACGACTGTCCAATCCTGGGGGCAGACGCTCTTGAAAGACGGGTTCGGCTATTCGGTGGGCACGATTGCCTCGATGTTTATGCTCGCATCGTTCCTGGATATCCTCGGGCGTCTTGGTGCCGCCTACCTCGCCGATATCATCGGTCGCAAGCTCGTTCTCTTTATCTGGGGGCTTATCGCCACCGGTGGCTGTGTACTCGCTGCGCTTTCCGACGCTCCGGGGGACGGCCCTCAGTTCTTCGTTGCGGTGAGTATCATCCTCATGTTCGGCGATGGGGCTTTCGGTATCCTCAACTCCCACGGTGCCGAGCAGTTTCCCACGCCCATCCGTTCAACGGGGCTTGGTCTTGGATACGGTCTCGGCGCGACCGCCAAGATCGTGGGGCCCGCACTTCTCGGCTGGCTTATCGGAAGCCAGGCAGTCGCCGGCGACATGACTCTGAGCGTGATTAGACCGGCCTTCACCTTCTACGGCGCGTGTCTATTTATCGGTGCGATAACGTACCTGTTTACCAAGGAAAAGAAGGGAATACGCTTGGATTAACCAGCGACCGTCATCGATCCCTTAACCCACCCCTAATGAAACTGTTGGCACCTCTTAGCTTCTTAACCCGGTGCCCCAGGTACGACGTAAAAAGAGACCACCTGATTCGTAGGAACCAAGTGGTCTCTTCGTGCGATGTGCCGACACCGGGAGTCGAACCCGGACGCCCGCAAGGGCGCTGCATTTTGAGTGCAGTGCGTCTGCCAATTCCGCCATGTCGGCCTCGAGGAAATATACTAAACCACAAACCACGGCTAAAGGAAATCGCTAGTACGTGCGCACAGTGGCGCCGAGGAGGACTGCAGCACATGCAGAAAATGGGTGCAACGTTCGTGACTGTCGGTTGCGTTTTGTTCGGTCTCATTTCACCGGCGTGGGCGGGAGACGCACACGGCCCACAGCCGGATGATCGGGCCAGTGCTTCTGTGGCTTCCGACAAAGTGGCGTCTCATTTTTCCCCCGACGCCGTTTCGAGCACGACGTCGAGCGATAAACCGGATCTGTTCTACTGGGGAGATAAAGTCAGCTATGGGGATGAAACCGCCGTGTTCTTCGATCCTCGTTTCTGGCCAACCGACGCACTCATGAATCAGGACACCGTCAGCCGTCTCCTCGCAGAATCCGGAGCCACGGCGGACCAACAGGAAGTTCTTAGGCAATCGGCGCGCGGGCTCCAGGCATTCGCCGTCGGAAAGGCCCTCTTCGTTAGCGTGTTGGTCCTCCTCGGACTCGTCGGTGCATACGCAGTATGGACGCAGGGATTTCCGCAGCTTCCACAGCTACCCAAGATCCAGCTGCCATTTTCCTAGACCCGTCGCGCTAGAGTGGGTAACGTGACTGACGGAACTGAAAAAACTCTCCTGCTTATCGACGGCCACTCCATGGCATTCCGCGCGTTTTATGCGCTGCCGGCGGAGAACTTCTCCACCACAGGCGGGCAACACACAAACGCGGTATATGGATTTTTGTCCATGTTTGTCAACATTCTGACAAGCGAAGAGCCAACCCACCTGGCGGTTGCCTTCGATGTCGCGAGAGAGACGTTCCGCAACGAGTTATTCCCCGAGTACAAGGCTCAGCGCGCACCAACCCCTGAGGAATTCAAGGGGCAGGTGGAAATACTCAAGGACATTCTCCACGCTATGGGTGTCACTACTGTGGAGAAGCCGGGCTACGAGGCTGACGATGTCATCGCTACACTCGCCACCGCAGCGACGAAACAGGGGATGAAGACCCTCATTGTGACGGGAGACCGGGACTCCTTCCAACTGGTAAACGATGATGTCACCGTGCTGTACCCCACACGTGGCGTGTCCACACTGAACCGTATGACACCCGCCGCCGTGGAAAAGAAGTACGACCTCACGCCTACCCAGTACCCAGATTTTGCGGCTCTGAGAGGGGACCCTAGCGACAACTTGCCCAAGATTCCAGGTGTTGGTGAGAAGACCGCGACCAAATGGATCAAAAAGTACGAGACCCTGGACAATCTCCTTGCACATGTCGATGAGATCAAAGGTAAGGTCGGTGACGCGCTGCGTGAACGCGTCGATCAGGTAGCGATGAACCGTAAGCTGACGGAGATGGTGAAGGACCTCCCACTCGAGGTCTCACCTCTACAGCTGGAGCGGGGAGATGCCGATGTCACTGAAATCTCCAACCGCTTCGACGAGCTTCAATTCGGCGTAAATCTGCGCGAGCGCGTACTGCAAGCTCTGGGGGAGGATAGTCCGGAACCCGAAGCCACCGTCAATGCACCGGAGGTTACCGAGGCCTCTGAGGCTCTGCCTGAGTGGCTCACAAGGAACAGGGATGCCGGTATCGCCATGGCGGTTGACGGCGACCCCAAACCCGGCGAAGGAGATTGCACCTTCGCTGTTCTTGTGGCTACGGATTACACCTCCCAGACGGTGGATTTTTCTGCGCTCGAAGGCAAGGAAAGGGATGCCTTCGCGAAGTGGGTTAGTTCCGACGATCCCAAGTTTTTGCATTTTGCAAAGCGGACGTATCACAAGCTTATTTCCCGTGGTTTCACTCTCGGTGGAATTGCACATGATACGGCCATCGCTGGTTATCTGTTGCGTCCTGGGCAGCGCACTTACGAGATCGCCGATGTCTACCAGCGTCACCTGCAAAAACAGCTCCCGCAGTCCGATGGGCAGCTGTCGCTTCTGGATGATTCTCCCTCGGAGCCCCTTCTTATTGAGGCTATGGCAGTTTTAGAGCTGGTCCCACGGCTGACTGACGAACTTTCAGATATTGAATCTCTCGAGCTGTACACCGACCTGGAGATTCCTCTCATCACCATTCTGGCGGCCATGGAAGACACTGGTATCGCGGTAGACACGCATACGCTGGAGGAACAGCTGGATGGTTTCGTCGACCTCGTCGCTCAGGAGGAGGAAGCAGCGCGAGACCTCGCTGGTGATCCCTCTCTGAACCTTTCTAGCCCTAAGCAGTTGCAGGTGGTTCTTTTTGAGACCTTCGATCTGCCGAAGACGAAGAAGACGAAGACGGGGTATTCCACTGCTGCCAAGGAAATCGAGGCGCTGGCAAAGAAGACCGACCATCCGTTCTTGCAGCACCTTCTGGCGCACCGGGAGTACTCGAAGATGAAATCCACGTTGGAGGGTCTCATCCGCAGTGTCGGCGGGGATGGACGTATTCACACGACGTTCAAGCAAACCGTGGCATCAACTGGGCGCCTCTCCTCCACGGATCCGAACCTTCAGAACATTCCGGTACGGACGGACGCTGGCAAGAAGATCCGCTCCGCCTTTGTCGTCGGCGAGGGCTTCGAAACCCTGCTTACTGCGGATTACTCTCAGATCGAGATGCGCGTCATGGCTCACGTGTCTGAGGATGCCGGCCTGATCCAGGCGTACAAGGACGGTGAGGATCTGCACAATTACGTGGGTTCCAAAGTGTTTGATGTGGGGATTGATGAGGTGACCCCGGAGCTTCGCCGCCGAGTAAAAGCAATGAGCTACGGCCTCGCCTACGGATTGAGTTCCTATGGGCTTGCAGCTCAGCTAGACATCCCCCAAGGTGAGGCGAAATCCATCATGGATAGCTACTTTGAGCGCTTTGGTGGGGTGAAAAATTACCTCCGCTCGGTGGTGGATGAAGCCCGCAAAGACGGGTATACTTCCACGCTCTTCGGGCGTCGTCGATACCTTCCCGAGCTCACTTCCACCAATCGGATAGCACGTGAAAACGCCGAGCGCGCGGCGCTGAACGCACCGATTCAAGGCACGGCAGCCGACATCATCAAGGTGGCCATGGTGAGGGTAAACCGGCGCCTTGATAGTTTGAAATCCAGAGTGTTGCTACAGGTGCATGATGAACTCGTCCTTGAAGTGGCTCCGGGTGAGCTTGAGGAGGTTTCGCGGATCGTGTCCGAGGAGATGGACGGTGCGATCTCCCTGCGTGTGCCGTTAGAGGTATCCACTGGGCACGGGACGAATTGGGACGAGGCGGCGCATTAGTCATGATTCTCGTCGTCATAGCATTGGCTGCCATCGCCGTTCTTGCCGTAGTACTCTTCGCTCTCGTGTCACCGTCCCGGTCGGGCGAGACAGTGCAGCGACACATGATTGAATACATTTCCGATGCGCCAAACCATGACATCATTCTTCGAGCGGTATTTCCCCGTGCTCGTATGGTGATCTTTGAAGATGGTGCAATTACCGTCGACAAGCGTTCCTATCCGATTGAGACTGACCTCCTGAACCTGACAGCTACCGGCCGGAAAGGCGAGCAGGATCTGCACGAACGAATGTGCTTTGCCCGAGTCGACGGTTGCTGGGTCATTCAGAATTAGAGTAGTGCGCCGCGTGATGAGCTACCTTTTGCGCAGTGGTCCATCTCGTGCGCAGTGGGCTACCTCTTGCGCAATGGGCCACCTTTCGCGCAATGGGTCACCTTTCGCGCAATGCTCAACCACAGGCGTCGACAAGTTAGAAAACCTAATCCGAAGAACCCGAACCAAAAACGGAAACATGAAAGAAAAATGAAAACTTGGGAACGAAAGGTCTGCACCAAGGAAGGATCGGAGCCTGCGCACTGGCGGCGTGGAACAACGCTGAAAAACTGATGTCTCCCGGCACCGTCTAGGGCGCGTAGGTTGAGCAGAAAATAATCGAGCCGGGGAAAATGTGGCCTCGTAAAGGCGACCACTGTCCCCAATTTTCGGTGAGATCGTCCGGCCACTCCGGCTCGATAATGCTATCGATACGAAAGTTCGCCGCTACAAGATCTCTCACTCGATCCCCGATAGTGCGGTGCGTTTCTACATAGGTGACTGTGCCATCCTCGGTTTCGACGTAGGGGGAGCGGTCGAAATAGCTAATCTGCGCAACGAGCCCAGCCGGGCCGGGATCATCAGGGAAGATCCACCTCATTGGGTGGTTAACGGAGAAAACAAAACGGCCTCCGGGACGGAGAACCCGGGCAGCTTCCTGCATCACTGTCTCCGGGTGAGCGACGAAGGGAATTGCGCCGAAGGAGGAAAACACCAGGTCGAAGGAATTGTCAGCGAACGGCATTGCCGTCGCGTCAGCCTGGACGAGGTTTAGGCTGCTCTCTGCCTGCGCGAGCATCCCCGCAGACAAATCAAAAGCGACGAGGAGGTGAGGAGACCGGCGGCGCGCAAGCCACCGCGAACACGGAGCGGAACCACAACCGACCTCCAATACGTCAAGATCCGTAAGATCACCTAATAAATCGGCATCCTCTTCCGTTACTCGCTCGGGGCACCAGTAAAATGTGTCAAAGTAGCCCTGGTGTTCCCTGTGGTAACGGCCAGCATCCCCGTCCCACCAAGAGCGGGAGGCGTGTTGGGCATCAGATTCGTCGAGGCGCATACTCGTATTTTATTTGCAAGCGGGGGATATGTGCACTACCCTAGGTAAAGCGTCTCAATGCGCATCCTTTGCTGGTTGTCTAGATAGGAGGGTAACCAGCGAAGATGTGCGGGATCGTGTGCGAGTCGCAGATACAACGTCAACACGCTTTTCAGGCGATGCCCTAAAAAGTGCTGAATTGTTGGGTCTGTCCTGCTCTAGCACGAGACGAGGTGCAACTGTCCAATTTCGATTTCCTATCTAATTCGGAGCAAACAATACATATGCCCACTAACAACACCCCTCAGGTAGCCGTCAACGACATCGGCTCCGCTGAGGACTTCCTCGCAGCAGTCGACGAGACCATCAAGTACTTCAACGATGGCGACATCGTTGAAGGCACCGTGGTCAAGGTTGACAACGACGAGGTTCTTCTCGACATCGGATACAAGACTGAGGGTGTCATCCCCTCCCGTGAGCTGTCCATCAAGCACGATGTCGATCCCGACGATGTGGTCGAGGTTGGCGATCAGATTGACGCCCTCGTCCTCACCAAGGAAGACAAGGAAGGCCGTCTCCTCCTGTCCAAGAAGCGTGCACAGTACGAGCGCGCATGGGGCACCATCGAGGAGCTCAAGGAGAAGGACGAGCCGGTTACCGGTACTGTCATCGAGGTAGTCAAGGGTGGCCTCATCCTCGACATCGGACTCCGTGGCTTCCTGCCTGCATCCCTCGTTGAGATGCGTCGCGTTCGCGATCTCGAGCCGTACATCGGCCAGGAGATCGAGGCCAAGATCATTGAGCTGGACAAGAACCGCAACAACGTTGTTCTGTCCCGCCGCGCATGGCTTGAGCAGACCCAGTCTGAGGTTCGCTCCGAGTTCCTCCACCAGCTGCAAAAGGGCCAGGTGCGCAAGGGCGTTGTCTCCAGCATCGTCAACTTCGGTGCATTCGTCGACCTCGGCGGTGTGGACGGCCTCGTTCACGTCTCCGAGCTGTCTTGGAAGCACATCGATCACCCGTCCGAGGTTGTCTCCGTGGGCGACGAGGTCACCGTCGAGGTTCTCGATGTCGATCTCGACCGCGAGCGCGTGTCGCTGTCCCTCAAGGCAACGCAGGAAGATCCGTGGCGCGTCTTCGCACGCACCCACGCCGTGGGCCAGATCGTTCCCGGCAAGGTCACCAAGCTCGTCCCGTTCGGAGCGTTCGTTCGCGTCGAGGAGGGCATCGAGGGCCTCGTCCACATCTCCGAGCTCGCTCAGCGCCACGTGGAGGTTCCGGATCAGGTTGTGTCCGTTGGCCAGGAGATCATGGTCAAGGTTATCGACATCGACCTCGAGCGTCGTCGCATCAGCCTCTCCCTCAAGCAGGCTGACGAGGACTACACGGAAGAGTTCGACCCCTCGAAGTACGGCATGGCCGACTCCTACGACGAGCAGGGCAACTACATCTTCCCCGAGGGCTTCGATGCAGAAACCAACGAGTGGCTCGAGGGCTACAACGAGCAGCGCCAGGAATGGGAAGCTCGCTACGCCGAGTCCGAGCGTCGCTTCGAGCTCCACACTGCTCAGATCGAGCGCAACCGCGCCGCCGCTGCAGAGGCAGCAAGCTCCGAAAAGGGTGGCGCAGACGTTGCGAGCAACTACACCAGCACCGAGGCTCCGGCTGCCGAGGGTTCCCTCGCTTCCGACGAGCAGCTCGCTGCACTGCGTGAGAAGCTCGCTGGCAACTAAGCCACGTGAGGCTTTACAGCCGTACATAATGACCCGCTAAAATGCGGTTCAACGAGGATCCGGATCTCCAAAGGAGGTCCGGATTTTTGTGTTGCAACAAAGACAAGGGCAGGTAGAAGGGGGCTGCCTGACATGCAGGATGGTCGTTTCCGGAAGGAACAACCCATCTAGGGGGCGGCAGCCCAAAGGTCGCTCACGTAGTCACAGTCTTGCCCCTCCATCGCAGGCCTAGGCACGATTGCGGGCTTTACCCATGTTCTGTGCGGGCATAGAGTACGTGCTTTCTGTTTGTTGACGACAGCCCTTTTGGTGGAAATGGGCTATCGGAAGATGATTTCCTACAACTGCGGTAACATAGGGCACCGTCACGATGTACAAGTGTGAGGAGCAATGAGGAGCGCAGTGAGGTGAATAAGCCAAAACAAGTAGCGGAGGCGGACATCCTTGCGCTCATTGGTAGCCTCACCAACGTGGCTTACACGGAGACAACCCACGAGGGGATTGAGTACGAGGTGTATGAGGCAGACCGCGTCGACGTCCCCTCGCTGCGATCCTTACCGTGCGTCCAGGACGCAACGTTAAGAGAAAAGTCTGTCATCATCTCGCTACGGCCTGCATACAGGGATTCCCTTACCATTCCCCACCATGAACTTCCTACGATCTATCGATGGGTTCTTCTGGTACTCATAGGCATCATCATTCTTGTCGCCTTCGCGGCCGCGTGGATCGCCCGGCATCCCATCTTCTAATGTGCGCCCCTCTGAGAAG
Organism: Corynebacterium sp. HMSC073D01; assembly: GCF_001815555.1. NCBI lineage: Bacteria > Bacillati > Actinomycetota > Actinomycetes > Mycobacteriales > Corynebacteriaceae > Corynebacterium > Corynebacterium sp. HMSC073D01. The sequence continues at coordinate 33,289 of NZ_KV821014.1, forward strand.
AACGTGGCGACTATAGCTTTAAGCTGGTTACCATTTGGCACAGCTCGTTTTCATCGTGAATCCGAGTTGGGACAGGTTAGTGCCCTCTCGGTGGGGGACGTTCGTGCTGGCGGTGGATTGGACGTTGCTGGGGACGGTGGCGTGGATGATTTGTCCGTTGAAGTCCCGTTCGAAACTGCGGTAGTGGCCGTTACGTTCTCACCAGCACGCCACCAAACCCCCAGGTCCGCGTGTCAAGGGTGGACCTCTTCACCACTCGTGACCTCAGTCGGTGAGGGAAACAGTCAATCACGGTGCCCACGAGCGTCATACGCTCTATAGGAGGCGATCCTGGGATCGTGCCTAGAATTCCGAGGGAAGGACGAAACCATTGATCAACTGGCAGGTGTCACTACCGTGCCCTCCTTGAGGATTATGCGATGCCGGGCAATGACGGTAGAAGAGCCTGGATCTGTGGCCAGAATGCAGCGACCCCACCGCCGGCAAGGAGTAGGATGCCGACCACTATGATTCCGATGGACGCGGGCCCAAGCTGACCATCCTGCTGGATGAACAGCGGTTAAAGATCCTCCTTGAGCTCTCTTTGAAGTTGGCTGTTGGAGGAAGGGAGAGACAACATGGCTGCGGCAGTGCGATCCTTGATCGTTACGGATGTGCCTTCATCGCACGCTCTGTATGCTTCAAAAATCGAATCCGCGAAATCAGCGGGAACGAGACCTATGCTCTCCAATTCACTATTGTAGGTAGCTTCTTCGATTTCTCCGTTCTTGTACTGCTCTTCTAGGTGCCTTCTAGGTGCCTTCTAGGTGCCTTCTGTGGTGTCTAGTGGGTTTTTGGATTCCGTTTCCAGAAACTATCTGGACTCCGTGTCCAAAAACTACTGGGACATAACAGTTCTAAAATAGGGGCAGCGCGGGTTTCCTAGGCCTTCTTATCCGGGAAACGTCAAAAAGCTGTCTTGACATCGGCGTTGACTTTTAGGATTGAGGGTGTATGGGACTCCTTTCGTGGTTGGATGAACAGCGCTGCGCGACTGACTCAAGAGATGTGGACAATGAGAGGAAGGGTTACGTTATGCTCGTAGGGCTAACCGGAGGAATCGGCAGTGGGAAATCTACGGTAGCGTCGATGTTTGCGGATGCGGGTTTCGCCCTCATTGATTCCGATGCCATCGCCCGTACGGAAGTGGAGACTCCCGAGGTAATGGCGGAATTGGTGAAACGGTTTGGCGAAGATATCCGCACGGGGAATGCTGAAGCGCCACTTAACCGGACGCTGTTGGCACAGCGGGCATTTGCGAGTGACGAGGCAACCGAAGCGTTAAACAGCATTACTCACCCGGCCATCCGGAATCGCACCCTCAGCCTGATTGCTTCGGCAGACCCAAAGCACAATCCCGTTCTTATCGATATGCCGCTGCTTGTGGAGACCGGTTTTCACGCGAAATGTGATGCCGTGGTCGTGGTTGTTGCCCATCCGGATCTGCGTGTCGACAGGCTTGTGACGATGCGAGGACTCGACCCGGCCGATGCGCGTGCTCGCATTAACAAACAGGCTACAGATGCTGAGCGCGCGGCCGTTGCTGATTACGTGCTGGACAATAACAAAGACCTCCTGCACCTGGAAACCCAGGTGCAGGAGGTTATCGCTGAACTTTTGTCACGGGAGAGCAAATAGTCAGTCCACGTAGAATCGCAACTCCGGAGTGCTAGAAGCGCATCGCCGGCATGAGAGTGAGGATCCTGTGGCGTTGCTAGCCTCCGCTGGAGAGTACCTCAGCGGAAGCGCGCTTGGCATGCTGGATCGCTATTTGTAGGTTGCGGTACCGGCGTTCGTCAGTCCATCATCCCACGTTGCATTCGGGCGCTCGGCCAGAAGCGCATCCAGATTCGTGCGCATGAGCATGACGTTGTAGTTGGACCACGTGGTCAGGACGTAGTAGAGGTCTCTCCCGTTCTGGTGGGGCAACATGAAGCCACCGTATAGGTCGTAGAGTGTGTCGACATCTACGACCATCGTTTTCTCGGACCACGGGCCTTCAAGAGCGTCCGCAGTGCGGATGACGAGGCCCCTGCCATCGGTGTACATGGCAATGAACTTGTGGAGGTGCTCGTTCCACGCAACGGAGAGCTCACTGACCTGATCATTAATGACGGGAGTAGCAGCATTCAGGTCGGGTACCCAACCGTCAGGGGTGAGATATTCGAAGGCCGCTTCGTTAGGGAACTGACCAATGGGGGCACGGCCGAGGATCGCAGCCCCGTTTCTACCTGAAGGAGTGGAGAAACGGTAGACAAAGCCATTGCTCTCAACGAACGCGGACATCTGCGCTTTCTGGTTGCCAGAGCGGAATCCAGGAAGGAAATTAAGCGCAGCTGGAGCATCCGTGTTTGTACGAATTGACTCGGGCACGATTGTCCAGTGAACACCGTCGTTCGAGCGAACAGTTGCCGCATAGTTGGTGACCCAATTGCCGGGCTTGTCCCAGTTTCGCACCGACATGTAATCGATGTACTGCGTATCGCCGATGGCAATACCTGCAGTGGGGATAGTTGTGTGCTCGATGCCAGGAACCTTCATTGAGGGGATGAACTCGGTGGCGTGGCCTCCGGTCATGTACCCGTTCTTGCCCAGGGCGTCGTGGATGGTGAACCCATCGCTGTAGGTGTAATCGTGGGAGCGCAGAATAGCGTTTGACCGCCAATTATTCACTGCAAAGTTGCACGCCATTGTGTCGCCCAACACGAGCATGGTGTTGCCCCTCTGGTCATCATAGGCAATGCCCAGATCGGTTCCAGTGACATCGTAAACTCGGTCCGTGCGATCTGGAGAGCCAGGCCCGGTGACCAGCTGGGTTACCCCCGTATGCCCCTTGAGGATTGGCATGCCACCTGGTTGTCCTTTGAGAAATGGGGGGTTGGAACTTCCAATGTAGTTCTCGTCCTTAGTGTATTGCCGACTCGATTCAGAAGACTGCGAAATTCCACTTGAAAGCGATGATCCGTTGAACAAGCGGGAAGAAATATTAATGGCTGACGAGCCATTATCCGGTTGGCACGGTGCTGCTGACGCAGTGGGGATACTCCAGGGTGCCACAGGTACTAGAAGTCCCGCAGAAAGAGCGGTAGTAGCAAGTACAGAAGCGATGCGAGGTCGATGCTGACGAGTCATGGATAAAACTTTAACGAATCCAGTTCGTTGCGCAAGTGGTTTGCACCAAAGTTTTGTCACTGGACGGGGGAAAAGCGGATTCCGTGTGGTCGTCGACCTCGCCAGAGATTGTTGAAGCGTACTTCTGCGTTCGACCTTCGTGTGGGAACCCACATTGAGGGTAGCAATTCGTCGTTTTCCGGCAAGGCGGGTAAGCGAGCGACATTCCCGTTACTCTTGCAGCCGGCATGACCAACTGGAAGATGTACAGAGTAGTGATGGAATAGCCGAGGGATCCGCCCCCACAGATAGTCGGGTAGAGCATTGGCGTTGTTGTTTGCCGAGGTAACCCATGCATCTGACGTGACAGCCCGTGAACCTGACGGGGACAGCCTGCGCACCTAAAGCGCGATAGTTGGGATGCCTCGGATCTTGTTCCCTCGCGATGACTAGGCGGATGCGCAGGAGCGTACTCGCTGCGTGAACGCACGTGCACCGTCTGTTGTAGACGTCGGGCGGAGGAGCTGTACCCCACAAAGGGGAGGGCCCTCGAGTCCGAGAACTCGAGAGTCCAATTAGTGGGGGTGGGGCATCCGAACCCTCGCCACGGCGAAGAGGTGGTGTACCGCGTTACTTCTGGGTGGTCTGCACTGTCGTAGATCCAGGTGCTGCCTCAGCGTCAGCGTGCTCCTGTGGCTCGAGGTGATCGACATCTTCCATATGACGCTGTGTCCACGGAGAGATAAGGAACAAACCGAGCGCAACAACGAGGGTGACTCCGCCGACACCGTAGTAGAACACGACATCGCCAAGCTCGGAGGTGCGTTCAATAACGACAGCCGCTAGACCCTGGCCACACGCAGCTGCAAGTAGCCAGAGGGTCATTGTCTGAGACGCGAACTTCACCGGGGCGAGCTTGGTTGCGCTAGACAGCCCGATTGGATTCATCATCACCTCGGCGACGGTCTGAACGGCAAACACAGCAACGAGGAACCACCAGGGGGAGAGCCCGCCGGTGCCGCCGGGCCATTGGCTAAAGCCAAAGCCCATGAGAAGTGCAGAGAGTCCGATGATGAAAACCGACAGGGCAAATTTCTGTGGAGTGTTGGGGAAGTGGCCCTGCGTCTTGGCAAAGATCCAGCCAAGGATGGGAGCAAAGATGAGGACAAAAATCGGGTTGAACATCTGGTACTGCTCTGGAGTGAGCGTAAACAGGGAACCGATGGATCCGTCCGTATTGTCCTTGGCGAAGGTGGCCATTTTTCCGGCTGCTTGCTCGAAAATCATCACGAAGAGAACCTGGCCGACCCAGAGGGGAATAAACGCCATAAGATGCCCACGTTCGTGGATGGTGACCTGGGGAGACCTAAACATCGTAAAGAAGTAAAAAAGGCTCGTGCCCACCGCGAACAGGAAGAGGGAGTACGCAATCCCGGAGGTGACCTCACCGAAGACGGTAGTGCACAGCCCGACCAGCGCCAGGAAACCTATGGCTACCGCGATAGCTCCCAAGCCTAGCTTTCGACCTTCGCCCTTGCGCATAGGGTAGGGAATGTTGAATGCGAACTCACGAAGCTTGCCTCGCCCGTACACGAAGGCGACGAGTGCGAATGCCATGCCGATCGCGGCGGCGATGAAACCTACGTGGTAGCCGTAACGATCCTTGAGAAAACCGGTAATGAGAGGGGCGAAGAGGGAACCGATATTGATCGACATGTAGAAGAAGAGGAACCCTTGGTCGCGCCTGGGATCGCCTTCCTCGTAGAGTCCGCCCACGACGGTGGAGAGATTGGGCTTGATGAGGCCGGTGCCAATTGCGATGAGGACCAGGCCAACCCAGGATGTAGGAACTGTGGGGATCGCTAGGACGAGGTGGCCACCCATAATGACTGCACCACCAGATAGTGTTGAAAGCCATGGCCCTAACAGTCGGTCGGCAAGGATGCCACCGGGAATGGTCATGAGGAGAACGCCAGCACCGTAGGAGGCCATGACCACCTGGCCCGCATTGTCCGTAAGCCCCATGCCGCCGTTGGCGATGGTATCCGTGAGGAAGTACACGAGGATGGCTCGCATGCCGAACCATGAAAATCGTTCCCACATTTCAACCTGTAGCATCCAGGGGAGTCCACCTGGGTGACCGAGGAACGCCTTGTCCTCACGTGGGGGACCCGTTACGAGATTTTTGGGCTTGTACAGAGACTTTTTCGAAGCGACACCTGCGACCCCGACGAGGTCTGCATCTGATGTGTCTACAGCCATCATTTACCTTTCTGGAATAATGCCGCCTCGGTCAGCGGCTCTTGGCCGGGCGTGGATGGCCCCGCCAACGTGGTGTGTGATGTAAAGCACACAGCTGGAAGTTTTTGACTTATCGCATAATGGATGTCACGGCGTAATTTTAGCGCGTGTCCACAAATGTTGAACAGGCTGGTTATACCTTGAGCCATTCGCGCAGGTACGCCTCGGAAACGAAAAATGCTATAAGTTTGTGTTCACTTCCGCACACCTATGTAACCATCACGTGTTTTTCGTTTGCCGCAGCGCCAGGGTTTTACTCACTTCCTCATCTTTCTGTCATCCTTACATTTCCCTATTCATCCATACTCGACTATTGCACTGACTATTGCATTTATTGCATATGGGTGCCGCAGCCGGGATTCACGTTTCGGACCGGAGCGCAGCAGTCTTCTCAAGGCTTTACGACGATTCGGCTACCAGTTCTCTTCCGTTCGTTTTGGCACTGCGTTGTAATGACTCAAGTTGCACTAGTCATGGTGGTATCGCCTGCGGTCTGCTACAGGTGGGGGCGGTCGGCGGCGGTGCTTGTGCGGTGCCTACGAAGAGCGGGTGGTTGGCTCGCGCCCGCGATTTTGGCATCACCGTAGACTGTACGTATGGCATTTCCTATGGAGCACCCTGTTTTACCGCATTCTGATTTCCGTCCTGTGGAGGAGGTCGAGCGCCGTGAGGGAACCTTCGAGGTTATCTCTGAGTACGAGCCTGCGGGTGACCAGCCGAAAGCGATTAAGGAGCTGACGGAGCGAATCCAGCGCGGTGAAAAAGACATCGTGCTCATGGGTGCGACAGGCACAGGTAAGTCTGCTACGGCTGCCTGGCTGATTGAGCAGGTGCAGCGGCCGACACTGGTCATGGCACCGAACAAGACCTTGGCAGCGCAGCTTGCCAACGAGCTGCGCCAGCTGCTGCCGAATAACGCGGTCGAGTACTTCGTCTCGTACTACGACTATTACCAGCCAGAGGCGTATATCGCGCAGACGGACACATACATCGAGAAGGATTCTTCCATCAACGAGGATGTGGAGCGTCTTCGCCACTCGGCTACGTCTGCGCTCCTGTCACGACGAGATGTTGTCGTGGTGAGTTCCGTATCGTGTATTTACGGTCTGGGGACCCCGCAGTCCTACCTTGATCGATCTCTAAAAATTGAGGTAGGGGAGGAAATCGACCGAGACCGTTTTCTCCGCCTGCTTGTCGATATCCAATATGAGCGCAACGATTATGACCTGAAGCGTGGTGCATTCCGTGTCAAGGGGGACACAGTGGACATCATCCCTGCCTACGAGGAGGTTGCTGTCCGGGTTGAGTTCTTTGGCGACGAGGTTGACCAGCTCTATTACATCCATCCGCTGACAGGCGAGATTATCCGCAACGTCGATGTCCTTCGTATCTTCCCGGCGACGCACTACATCGCCTCAGAGGGGCGTGTGGAGAAGGCGATTGAGCAAATCCGGGAGGAGCTGGAGGAGCGGATTACATCCTTCGAAAACCGCGGCAAGCTGCTTGAAGCCCAACGTTTGCGCATGCGCACGGAGTATGACCTTGAAATGATCGAGGAAATGGGATTCTGCTCCGGTATCGAGAACTATTCGCGGCACATGGATGGCCGTGAGGCGGGCGATCCGCCGCCGACGCTGATTGATTACTTCCCGGAAGACTTTCTCACGATTATTGACGAGTCTCACGTCACTGTCCCGCAGATCGGTGGCATGTATGAGGGGGATGCCTCCCGCAAACGTAACCTCGTCGAGTTTGGCTTCCGCCTTCCCTCCGCCCTAGATAACCGCCCGCTGACGTGGGAGGAGTTCGAGGAACGCAAGGGGCAGACAGTGTACATGTCAGCTACTCCGGGCGATTATGAGCTTGCCGCGGCCGGCGGCGAGTTCGTTGAACAGGTCATTCGTCCGACTGGCCTCGTCGACCCGAAAATCGTGGTTAAGCCCACCAAGGGGCAGATCGATGATCTCATCCATGAGATCCGGGTGCGCGCTGAGAAGAAAGAGCGCGTTCTTGTCACCACGTTGACCAAGAAGATGGCGGAGGATCTCACTGAGTACCTGCAGGAAAATGGAGTGCGGGTTCGCTACATGCACTCAGATGTGGATACCCTGCAGCGTGTTGAGTTGCTGCGCAAACTGCGCCTTGGGGAGTACGACGTTCTCGTTGGCATTAACCTGCTGCGCGAGGGGCTCGACTTGCCCGAAGTCTCGCTGGTGTCCATCCTCGACGCCGATAAGGAAGGGTTCCTTCGGTCCACGAAATCCCTCATTCAGACAATCGGGCGTGCGGCCCGCAACGTCTCGGGCGAGGTGCACATGTACGCCGATTCGATTACGGACTCCATGCAGCAGGCAATCGATGAGACAGAGCGTCGCCGTGAGATGCAGATTGCATATAACAAGGAACACGGTATTGACCCGCAACCCCTGCGTAAGAAAATCGCCGACATTCTGGATCTCGTCTATGAAGATGCCGAAGAAGGGGAGACACCCAGCGCAGATGCTGTTGTAGCGAAAGATTACGACGTGTCTACGATGGCGCAGGATGAGGTAGAAAAGTTGATCAAGGATCTCCGCGCACAGATGGGGGAAGCAGCCCGGGAGCTGAATTTCGAGCTTGCAGCCAGGTTGCGCGATGAGATCGTGAGCCTAGAAAAGGAGCTAAGGGGGCTAAAGGAAGCGGGCATTTAGTCAACCATGTAGTCTGGAATGCAGGAAATTAAACCAAATTTGTGGAAGATTCGGAAGGTACAGAATGTCCGCTTATAAGAGCATCGTTGTGGGAACTGACGGTTCAAAGTCTTCACTGCTCGCAGTGAAGCGCGCTGCACAGATCGCAGCATCCTTCGATGCAAAGCTGATCATCGGCTGCGCGTACTACGAGAATGAAGAGCAGGCTACCAAGACTCTGCGCAAGGATTCCGTGACCGTTTTGGGTGACGATCCGGCGCTCAAGAATCTTGAGACTGCTCGCGCAACCGCCGAGGAGGTCGGTGCCTCCAACATTGAGACCGCCATTAAGCCCGGCACCCCAGTTGAGGCTCTTATGGCGATCGTTCACGAGAACGAAGCAGATCTGCTCGTTGTGGGTAACCGTGGCATCAACTCCCTGACCGGTCGTCTGCTGGGTTCTGTGCCCGCAGACGTCGCCCGCCAGTCCGAGTGCGACGTCATGATCGTCCACACCGTTCAGTAAGACACGAACGGATCTTTGCTAGCGCTCCGAGCTGCATCCGCAGAAATGAGGGCTACCTCTGATATTGGTAGCTCTAATATTCGGAGGGGGCGTGCATAGCTGTCACCCGCCGACCTACTTCTTGGTCGGCGGGTTTCGTGTTTCTCGCGCAAACCAGCTCACCAGTGGGGCGGAACCCCCACCAATAGGGAGCGTGGTTTATGCTCACCGGTGGGTAGCACGCTTGCCTGGGGAGTAGAGCGCTTACTGGAGGAGTGGCCTGGCTTACCGGAGGTCAATGTTGCACCTCGGATGCCGGCGAGTAAAGCGCTGCTCGCCGATAATCGTGAGGGTCTGGGTGGCGCGGGTAGCGGCCACGTAGAGATCCTGCAGTCCTTGGGGAGAATTCTCGATGATGGCGCTCGGCTCCACGAGGATCACATGGTCAAACTCGAGTCCCTTGATGTCGTGGACATTGTCCGAGTCGATGACCTGTACGAGGCGTCCATCCGCGAACTCGGACGCAGCCTGTTCGGGATCGGTTCCTGAGGGGAGGAACCGAACAGGCTCACCGGTAGAACGAATTGCCCGTGCAGGGTTTTGCTCGGGGTCGATGCTCTCCAGGAGGGCGTTTGCATATTCCATGATCTCTGCCGGGGTACGGTAGTTGACCGTCAGGCGGTGGAGGGTGAAACGCTTGTCGACGAACGGTTGCAAGCTTTCCTCCCAACTTTCCACGCCGGCTGGGGCCGAGGTTTGGGCGGTATCGCCGACAAGGGTCATCCACCGGTTAGGAGAACGACGCATAATCATCCGCCACTCCATCGGGGTGAGTTCCTGTGCCTCATCAACGACGACATGGCCGTATGCCCACGTGTAATCTTCGGCGGCGCGCTCAACTGTTGTGCGGTTGTCCGTCTCCTGCTGGCGGCGGGCGAGTTGCTCCGCATCGATGACATCGTGCGCGGACAAAATTTCTGCTTCAAGCTCATCGTCAAGGTCCGTATTCTCCGATGATTGCAGCACGTCGAGAGCTTCCTGTGCCTCCGCGAGTTGCTGCTGCCACTCCTTTTCTTCGCGTTTCCGCTGTTCCTCCGGATCCAGTACCCCAATGCGGTGGGCAAGCTCGTCGACGAGAGCAGCATCGGAATCAGTCCAGGCGTACCCATCAGTGCGGAACAATCCGTCGTGTGTATCGTCGTCGTAGTCGCCAGCTACCTCATTGAGTACTGCTTCGTTGCTGAGCATTTCGGCAAGTACATCCTCGGGCGAAAGTTCCGGCCACAATGAGTCAGCAACAGACATGAACTGTGGATCCTCGAGCAGCTCGTCCGTGAGCTCTGCTGTGTCGGCTGCTGAGAGTAAGTTTTCTCCCCCGAGAGGATCAGAGCCGATAATTTCGGTGAGCCTATTTGCGGTGAGTTCGGCCAACTGGTCAGCGAAAATGCCACGTGCTTCGTTGTGTGGCTTACGGGAACGTCGTGCGCGGGTACGAGACTTCTTCACCATCGCCGGGGTGATATCTACACGCACCCCGTCCAGCTGGATGGTGATTGACTCCTCAGGTACCACTTCGTAACGCTGCACTGCGGCAGCGAGGATGTGAACCATCTCCTCGCTTCCCTTAATTTCCCTTCCCAGGAGTGTCTCGGTGGCTACCGGGGTGAAGCCGGGGTACAAGGTGCCGACGGTACGGAGGACTACTCCCGTTTCGCCAAGCTCGGGCAGAACTCGAGAAATGTAGTCCAAGAAGGTGGTGTTGGGACCGAGGAGGAGGACACCTGTTTTAGCGAGCTGATCTCGCCATGTGTACAGCAGATAGGCCACTCGGTGCAGGGCAACTGCTGTCTTCCCCGTACCCGGTCCACCTTCCACGACCATGACACCGCGGGAAGGGTCGCGGATAATGGTGTCCTGTTCGCGCTGGATCGTCTCCACGATGTCGGACATGTAACCGGTGCGCGCACGGTTGAGTGCTTCAAAAAGAGCTGATTCACCGGCAACAGTGTCGCTCGCTAGCTGATTAGCCGTGGGGTGGTCTGCTCGCGCGTCCTCGTTGAGTACCTCATCCGTGATGTCCGTAACCTGGCGAGACGACATCCGGATGTGGCGTCTAACGTGAACGCCCTCGGGCTGAGCTGTTGTAGCGAGATAGTACGGGCGTGCCGCCGGCGCGCGCCAATCCAGTAGGAGGGTGCGGTAATGGTCCTCGGGGGCATCGACACCCAATCGCCCGATGTACCGGCGATCCTGCTTGTCTTTACCAGGAACAGGGGTTTCGGGGTCGTTGTCATCGATGTCAATGCGACCAAAAACGAGTCCAACTTGCGCAAGATTCATGCGGTCGAGACGCTTGGCAAGTGTTGCTACCTCTACCTCACGTTGGACGAGGTCCTCGGCGAGGGGACTGTTGGTGTCGAGCTTCTTCACGGCGGATTCAAGCCGTGCCCTGGCCGTGTCAATGTCGCCGTCGATTCGCCGAAACAGTCCATCGACGTATTCCTGTTCGGCTGCGATCGAGTCATCAATGAGGCGATCATTGTCAGTCACGTGTGATTAACCTCCAGATGGTTGTCCAAAATTTCTGTACTGCTGCGTATGGACACGTATAACGTTAAGGGACCTAGAATACTCCACCTGCTGTCAGGCCAACAGGCAGTTGACGTTTTAGCAGGTTGCCTCCATGCGCGAAGCGTGTCCCACCGGTGGCGCGCATGCCGCCATCCAAAATTCTGTCTGAGGGCGCATGAACGAGTGATCAATGGGCGTTTTCCGGGGCGCTGCGTCCTGCATAGGGGAGAAGATGTTGCGACCCAAAACTGCCAAAGGCAAGTGCGATCCTCACCCCAACTTTTCAACGCGTTCGTTATTGTGAACGCGCCACCATTGTTATTCATTCCCGCTTGAATAAATTCATGCCGGGAGAGACAAGCGAGACGGGAATGTGTTGAGCGATGTAACTCGGGGAACCGATGGTGGGTGACGCGAGAAGGGGGAGGGCGCAACGTGGAGAAAGAGAATATGAAGAGGGCTGTTAACGATGAAAAAGAAACACAGCTGACTATGTGCTGCGCCGGTAGCGCAACTGAGATTGCGCGTATAGACGTTCGTTCTATAATGGATGTTATGTAACGATTGTTATGTAAGGAGATGAGCATGCCACCAAAGCCTAAAGTAAAGCGGGAGAACATTCTCGATGCAGCCTTCGCGGTCGTGCGTGAGTCTGGCATAGAGCAGTTGAATGTGCGACGCATTGCCAGTGAATTGGGGTGCTCCACTCAGCCGGTCATGTACCACTTCCAAACCATGGACCTGCTCAAAGAAGCGGTGTACGAACGTGCCGACCAATTTCACACGGAATACCTGCTACAGCAACGAGGCGAAAGCGGATCGCCTTTCCTGTCCATCGGAATGAACCATATTCGCTTTGCAAGAGAAGAGGCACCCCTATTCCGTTTCCTCTTCCAAAGTGGTTTTTCTCCGCATCAAAGTCTTAAGGAAACATTTGACAGCGACGAGCTTGTCCCGTTGCTCTCCGCTCTGCAGACAGAGACCGCACTGGACATTCAGCAAGCGAAAACGGTGTTCATGAGCCTAGCCATGGTTACTCACGGGTATGCAAGCCTGCTTTCCAACCATCTGCTGGAATACAGAGAGGAATTTGTCACGTCTCAATTATCCAGCGTCTTTAATGGCGCAATATCTGTTGCCCAGGAGGGCCACAATGAAAAAACTGTACGACAAAAGTGAGTTGCTCTTCTCGCTCACCTGGATTGCGATCTACTGTGTCCTGCAATCCTTGGCCTTTTCTCTCAATGATACGGTTGGCATCAAATTCTCCTTCAGTGCTCTGTTTGCGGCAACCCAAACAATCATCCTGTATTTGTTTCTACGCAGGCATGGACTTTTCCAGCGTTACGGGATTCGCAGTCCGCAGTTGTCGGCGAAGCGCTTTGTCTTTTACATTCCGCTCCTCATTCTGATAAGCGGCGCCCTATGGAATGGTATTGGTCTTCGGTACACCGTCGTGGAAACTGGTTTCTACATCTGTCTTATGGCGTGCGTCGGTTTTCTTGAAGAATTGATTTTTCGTGGGTTCCTATTCAGAGCAATGGCGGAGGAAAGCTTGCGTCAGGCAATCGTTGTCTCCAGCGTCACATTTGGGATTGGGCACATCGTGAATAGCGTGAACGGAAGTGGCCAGTCACTAACGGTTACGTTGCTGCAAATTGTTTTCGCCATCGCCGTTGGCTTTCTCTTTGTCACCATTGTCTACCGAGGTGGCAGTCTATGGCCGTGCATTATTACGCACCAGTTCATTAACATTTCTGAAGGCTTCACCGTCGAAGCTGACCTAACCATCGGAAAGAATGTTCTTTACGTGCTCACACAGATGACGGTGATCATCGTTTATATCTTGATTCTCAATCGTACTTTGCCAAAGGGGCTGTTAATGCAGAGCTGAGGCAGGGCCGCCAGGGACGATTCCCCCGCGGTTTCCCATCCCGGCTGTGGGATCCGCGAGAGACCCGTCTGGGCTGTGGTGGTATCCCCGCTGTACTTTGCGTGTTGGGCTCTCGTGGTGAAGTGGTACTGGGGAGGACGTGAGCGGGACAGTCGAAAGCATCCTGGAGCCGTGAACGGCCCCAGGATGCTTGGGTCTATCTTCTGCGCAGAGTTTAGCTCAGCTTCTCCAGCTTCTTGGAGAACTTCTTTTCTGCCTTGTTAGCGGCTTTTTCTGCCTGCTTGCTGAGCTTGTTGGCGCGCTTATCGGCTTTCTTAGCCAGCTTTTGAGCGGACTTCTTGCCGTTCTTGGCGGCTTCCTCGCCACGCTTTTGGGCCTCGTCGGCGGCCTCGGCGGCGCGCTTCTGGGCCTTGTCGGCGGCCTTCACCAGGCGCTTCTTAGCGATCTTGGCGTTCTTCTTTGCGGTGGAGAGCCAGTCGTCCTTGTTGTCCTCGACGTAGTCCGTGACATCGTTCCATGCGTCGGCAAGCTTCTCACCAGCGTTGGAGAAGAAACCAGCGGCGGCGGTACCTGCGACGGTAGCACCTTCCACGATGTTGTCGCGAGCGTTCGATGCGCCCTCTACGAGGTTGTCGCGGATTTCCTCCTGCTCGCTCTTGCCTGGGAGAGCTTGCTGGACGGCCTTGTTAGCGCGACGTCCGGCATCCTTTGCACGCCACGCGAGACCGGGCTTGCCCTCGGTGTCGAGGGAGGTAAGAACCAATCCGCCGAGGAGGGCAAGGTTGGTTAGCAGACCGTTCTTGCGCTGCTCCTTCTCCTGGTCGTCGTCCGTGTTCCAGAATGCGTTACGGGCGTAAATGGTGGGCACAGAGATGAGTGCCAGGGTGCTGGCGGCTAGGCGCGGAGCCTTACCGAGGGCGAGCAACGAACCGGCGCCGACGCGGGTACCGGCTGCGGCCTGGGTAACCATCGTGGCATCGGTGGGCACGTATCCCTTGTACTGAGAGGGGAGAACGGCACGGGTGCTGTCCAGCACGCTCTTGGTTCCCTCGACGTAATCCTCCGGCTTGCTCAGTGCTTTGACACCATCTGCAACATAGACTGCCGCAATCATGGGTCGGATAATCTTCCGGATCATGTGTTGTAACGCTCCTTCAAAAGTTCGTTCTCTAGTGCTCTGTTTAGTGTACAGTAATCCGGTTAATCACCAGCCACGCTCTCGCCATTCACCGAGATGAGGTCGTTCTTCACCGAGCGTTGTGGGCTTTCCGTGGCCGGGGTGCACAATAGTTTCGTCCGGGTACTCATCAAAAAGCCTCTCCGTTACATCGGTAAGGAGCTGCTGAAACTCCGCCGGCGAATTGGTCTTTCCCACGCCACCGGGGAAGAGACTATCCCCGACGAAAAGGTGCTGCTTGCCATCGATCTCGGCGAAAATTGCTGCACCACCGGGGGTGTGGCCACGAAGAATTATGACGGGGAAGCGGTGCCCCTCAAACTCCAGAGTGTCGCCGTGGTTGAGTTCGACATCCACAGGGCAGGGGAGGGCGGGCGCATCCAATGCTGACGCATAATGAGTAGCTCCCGTTTCGCGGAGCACCTCTTCCAGTGCACCGACGTGGTCGTGATGGCGGTGCGTGGTGAGCACTCCCGTGATGGTGCATCCAGCGGAAGCCGCGAGATCAAGAAGAGCCGGCGCATCGGCCGCGGCGTCGACAAGCAAACCGTGAGACCCCTCAACCAGGAGGTAGCAGTTGTTGTCCATGGAAGATACAGAAACGTGGTGCAAAGTCAAACTCATACTTTTAAGGATAGCCAAGCTTTGAGCAGTAAGTCGTCGGATAATAGCTCTTCGCGTGCGAACCGAGTGAGTAACCTCGAGTGACAAAGTGGCTCCAGCCTGATCCCTATAGAAGGGCAGGCTACGGGTGCTGGCGGAAGTAAATAGGACGACGGGTGCTGACAGACATAAACCGGGCGACGAGTGCTGATGGAAGAAAATAGGTAGACAAGTTTTGGCAGGAGGGAATAAGGGATGGAAGTAAGTATGAGATGACTGTGTGTGGGAATAAAAGTCATCCCGGGTCAGTTGAAGTAAACCGTGCTAGATTTAGCGAATGGCCCAGTTCGCTGGTATGTTCGAGACGGTATTGGCAGCTGAAAGCGCTGCCCGCTAGAGCGCAAAAAGGAGATCGTGTAAGTGGCTGATCGGTTGGTTGTCCGCGGGGCGAGAGAAAATAACCTGAAGGGCGTAAACGTGGATATCCCGCGTGATGAGCTCGTCGTCTTTACCGGTTTGTCCGGATCCGGCAAATCCTCGCTCGCTTTCGATACCATCTTTGCTGAGGGGCAACGCCGGTACGTTGAGAGCCTCTCCAGTTACGCACGTATGTTCCTGGGACAGATGGACAAGCCAGACGTGGACTTCATTGAGGGGCTTTCGCCTGCCGTGTCTATCGACCAGAAGTCCACGAACCGCAACCCGCGTTCAACCGTCGGTACAATCACAGAAATTTACGATTACCTGCGTCTTCTCTATTCGCGCGCGGGCACCGCCCATTGCCCCGAGTGTGACGCTCCGATTGCCAAACAGACTCCCCAGCAGATCGTCGACCAGATTCTGGAGCAACCGGAACGAGCGAAATTCCAGATTCTTGCGCCTGTGGTTAAGACCCGCAAGGGCGAGCACGTCGAGCTCTTCGAAAGTCTTGCCGCGCAAGGTTTTTCCCGCGTCATCGTCGATGGCGACATGCACCAGCTTTCCGATCCACCGAAGTTAAAGAAGCAGATTAAGCACGATATTGATGTCGTGGTCGATCGACTTCAGGTGAAAGAGTCCCAAAGGCAGCGCCTCACCGATTCTGTGGAACAAGCACTAGCGCTTGCCGACGGCGTTGTCGTCGCTGACTTTATCGATTCCGGAGAACAGCTCACCTTCTCTGAGCAAATGGCCTGTCCCAACGGCCACCAACTCGATGTCGAAGACCTGGAACCGCGTGCTTTCTCCTTCAACTCACCGTACGGTGCGTGTCCGGCCTGCGACGGTCTGGGGTTTAAGCAAGAAGTTGATCTCGACCTTTTGGTTCCTAACCCTGATGCGCCGACAAATGAGGCGGTGCACCCGTGGAGTTCTTCGCCGAATAGCTCCTACTTCCGGGCATTGGTTAAAGGGCTGGGCGCAGCCCTCGGCTTCGATCCCGAGCAGCCGTACAGCGAGTTAACGAAGCAGCAGCAAAAGGCTCTCATTTTCGGCACCAAGGAAAAGGTGAGCGTTCGATACAAGAACCGATACGGACGGATGCGAAATTGGACGGCTCCGTTTGAAGGCGCTGCCAATTTTGTTCACCGAAAGATTGACCAGGCTGGGACAGAGAGCTCCAAGGATCGCCTCATGGCCTACATGCGTGAGGTTCCCTGCCCCACGTGTAAGGGGGCCAGACTACGCGACGAGATTCTCGCCGTGCGCCTTGCTTCTCACGAACATGGTGAGTGCTCCATTGCGGGGCTGACGGATCTATCCATTGATGATGCCCTGGACTTTATCCGCGATCTTGACCTCGGGGTGCGGGAGCACAAGATTGCAGAGGCGATCCTCCGGGAGATCGATGCCCGGCTTAAGTTCCTCCAGGATGTCGGACTTAATTACCTCACGCTGTCTCGAGCTGCCGGGACCTTGTCCGGTGGTGAGGCCCAGCGTATCCGCCTTGCTACCCAGATTGGGTCGGGATTAGCAGGTGTTCTGTACGTGCTCGATGAGCCGTCCATCGGCCTTCATCAGCGCGACAATCATCGCCTAATTGAGACACTGAAGCATCTGCGAGACATCGGCAACACCCTGATCGTCGTTGAGCACGACGAGGATACGATCAGAGAAGCCAACTACGTGGTGGATATCGGACCGCGGGCCGGTGTCCACGGTGGCGAGGTGGTGTACCAGGGCTCGCCAGAGGGGCTTTACGCTTGCGAGGAATCGCTGACCGGACAATATCTGTCTGGTAAAAAGATCCTCCCTGTTCCGGATACGCGGCGCCCTGTGGACAAGCACAACATGATTAATGTTGTGAAGGCGTCCGAGAACAACCTGAGGGGAATCGACGTGTCTTTCCCTAAAGGTGTGCTGACCTGCGTCACGGGTGTGAGTGGTTCGGGTAAATCTACTCTGGTCAACCAGATTTTGGCGAAGACTCTTCAAAATAAGCTCAACAGGGCGCGCCAGGTTCCCGGGTACGTGAAAGATGTGACGGGGCTGGAGAACCTGGACAAACTTGTACAGGTAGATCAATCCCCGATTGGGCGCACACCCCGCTCGAACCCGGCTACGTACACCGGTGTTTTTGACAAGGTGCGCAAGTTGTTTGCCGAGACGAATGAGGCGAAGGTACGAGGCTACAAGCCTGGGCGTTTCTCGTTCAACGTCAAGGGTGGGCGCTGTGAAGCATGTCAAGGCGATGGCACCCTGAAAATTGAGATGAACTTCTTACCCGATGTCTACGTTCCGTGTGAGGTGTGCCATGGCGCACGCTACAACCGGGAGACGTTGGAGGTGAAGTACAAGGGCAAGAACATTGCCGAAGTATTGGATATGCCGATTTCTGAGGCCACCGAGTTCTTCAAGAACATCTCCTCCATTCATCGCTACCTCAATACCCTTGATGAGGTTGGGCTTGGCTACGTCAAGCTCGGTCAAGCGGCAACAACGCTGTCCGGAGGTGAAGCTCAGCGCGTGAAGCTTGCCGCAGAACTGCAAAAGAGGTCGATGGGGCGCACAGTATATATCCTCGATGAACCGACGACAGGTTTGCATTTCGATGACATTTCCAAGCTCATGCTTGTGATTAACGGGCTTGTGGATAAGGGCAATACCGTCATCGTCATTGAACATAACCTCGATGTAATCAAGGCTGCAGACTGGATTATTGATATGGGGCCTGAAGGCGGTTCAGGTGGCGGTCGCGTCGTTGCGCAGGGAACCCCTGAGGACGTAGCCAAGGTCAAAGGCTCTTATACCGGCATGTACCTCAAAGAGATGCTCGCTGGCACGGCAAAGGGGGCAAAGTAAGCGCACGTGCCTTTAAATTACCGCGTTATCCTGGACTAGGAGTCCCGTCGTGCCGGGCTGGGATTCCTTCAGGACTAGGAACTGCCGCTATCAGTTTTGAGGATGGTGGCAGCTCGCGCGGCTAGCCAGTCATCTGCAAAGTCAGAGCCGTTGCGGTCGCCAACCTTGAAGTGCCCATCGAAATAGGAGATATGGGCAAACCCGAAATCTCCGGCGACAGCCATCGATTCGATCAAGTTCGCATTAGCTGGGTCTTCCAAAAGCGGGGAGAGACCGGTCTGAGTTGCAATGAATTGGCCTAAATTAGACACATCCCGTCGGGTAGCGGACGCGCGGCCATCGCCGGGAGCGTCGAATGGCTCCTCGGCGGTGAATACGAGTCGCGTTGACTCGGTTGCTAGCGTGATGATGGCTGCAGCATCGGGGGAGAGTGTCTCTACCTGGGAAGCCAGGCCTTCAGCTGCAGGCAGAAGGTACTCGGCCGTATTTCCCTTAGCCGCCAACCCGGGGGTGGCGGCGATGAGAGAAAGCGCTACTAGCTGCGCAAAGTTAAGATCCGGGCGTGTGTGGTCAACGACGATCTTCAGATAGCTCGCTACCTCCACAAGTGCGGCGGTAATGCTGAGGATGTTGATCCAGTCCAGACCTGCGGTGATGAGGGCTGTGTCGAGGGGAATTCCAGCTTCGAGCTGCCCCCTGACACTGTCGATCGCTTTACTAGTTTGGTCATCCGCGAGGCCTGGCCAATCGATACGATTGGCAAAGTTTGCGACATCGCGGATGAGCGAGCCCTCGTGAATCGAGCAGGCCATGTCGTTGCTGTCGCAGATGGAGATAACTGTGCCTTCGAGACCAGTAAAAGGTGTCGGACGGGCGCCCGTCATGCCGACTCGACCGGGTAAGACACCGGTGGACCCGCCGACGATGATTTCGCCGTTGGCGGCAAAAACGCCACCGTTCTTTGCGGCGAGGTCCGCCTGGCCCTTTGTCGGCTTGTCGATGATAGGTGAGCGTCCGGGGTCTGCGACCAGGACAACGCCACCGATTTGTTCCGGTTTGACGTGAGACACACGACCGGCTGCGACCTCGGCGGCGGCATTTCCGATCACTGATGCGCCCTGGGAATACCCGACCAGGAAGAATTTTGTGCTGGGGCAGCGTCGACCAACACGTGTTAATTCGGCGGTGGCCGTCTCCACACCGGCCAACACTGACTCGCCATACGTAGCGGCCTCGGAGCTTACCGGCCCTGGCGTTAATGCGTTGATGCGCCCGAGACTTGCTGGATAGGCAACGTTAAACCCGGCAACATTGCGAACACCAAATTCTTGCTGAAGCTTATCGGTTGGATTCCAGCCGCTGGTGTACAGGGGGATCGGGTCCGCTGTCTGAGCTCTGTTCGAATATCCGGTACCTGCCGCTTGTATGACGTGGATGGGTGTGCAACCAGGGAAAGCGTGAGCGGTGTTCGGTGTGAGAACTGCAGTTGCTGGTGCCAGAACACTGGCAGCTGTTAGTAAGACGGCGAGACGGCGGTGCATGGGGTATAATTCTAACCGTTCAATAGACACTCTTTCTTGCAAAGTGTCTTTTTCTAGTGGGTCGTGCGTCGGACAGTGCAGTCGATTGATGTGCATGAAAAGTGCAGTCGATTGATGTGCATTAAATGTGCACGACAGTCTGAATTTGGCGTTTTTGCCACGGTGTGTTATATTGCAACAGCTACCGCGTTAATGCGGTGTACATCAAGTGGAGGTCCCTCCCACCAGATGCCGCCCGGTTCATCCGGGAAGGATAATGGTTATACTCTCATCCTCGGATGTAGAGCGTACGGATCTCCCACGTGCTGGCAACAGCAGGTGGGATTTTTTGTATGGGGAAAGCGCTTGACTGTCCATCAAAGCAACATGCGCGGTCGAAACTAACCGTAAATTTTCTGTGAATTGAGGAGTCCACATCAGCGCTGAAGCTCGCATCAATGAGCGAATCCGAGTTCCCGAGGTCCGTCTAATCGGGCCTAGTGGTGAGCAGGTTGGCATCGTTAAGGTTAAGGATGCTCAACGGCTCGCGTACGACGCCGACCTTGATCTGGTCGAAGTCGCACCCAAGGCTAAGCCTCCCGTGTGCAAAATCATGGACTACGGGAAATACAAGTATGAGCAGGCACAGAAAGCTCGCGAGGCTCGGAAGAACCAGCAGCAGACTGTGGTCAAGGAGCAGAAGCTTCGTCCCAAGATCGATGATCACGATTACGAGACGAAGAAGGGCAATGTCGTCCGCTTCCTCGAGAAAGGCTCGAAGGTAAAGGTGACCATTATGTTCCGTGGTAGGGAGCAATCCCGTCCGGAGCTAGGTTATCGCCTGCTAGAGCGTCTCGCTGAGGACGTCAAGGACTACGGCACCGTCGAGTCCCGCCCGAAACAGGACGGCCGCAATATGACGATGGTTCTCGGTCCTGTCCGCAAGGGCAAGAAGTAAACCATCTGCAAGCAGATCTTTTAAGAGAGTAAGGACTTATCCCATGAAGCAGAAGACCCACAAGGGCATGGCTAAGCGTGTGAAGATTTCTGGCAAGGGCAAGCTCCGCCGTGAGCGTGCTGGCCGTCGCCACCTTCTTGAGAGCAAGCCTTCGAAGCGCACCCGCCGTCTCAAGGGCACCGTGGACGTTGCCCCGGCAGACGTCAAGCGCGTAAAGCGCCTTCTTGGCAAGGCATAAGTCGCCTCGCCCATAGTCCGATATATCAAGCTATAAACCGAAGGAAGTATCAAGATGGCACGTGTGAAGCGTTCAGTTAACGCCAAGAAGAAGCGTCGCGAAATCCTCAAGTCCGCTAAGGGCTACCGTGGCCAGCGTTCCCGCCTGTACCGTAAGGCCAAGGAGCAGTGGCTGCACTCTATGACGTACGCTTACCGCGATCGTCGTAAGCGTAAGAGCCAGTTCCGTCGCCTGTGGATTACCCGTATCAACGCGGCTGCACGCATGAACGGCATTACCTACAACCGTCTCATCCAGGGCCTGCGCCTTGCTGAGATCGAGGTTGATCGCAAGATCCTCGCTGAGCTCGCCGTGAATGATTTCGCTGCGTTCTCCGCTATCTGCGAGGCTGCTAAGAACGCCCTCCCTGAGGACGTCAACGCCCCAAAGAACGCTGCTTAAGCGATAAAAGCGTAACGCTTTGCTAGCCGCCCCCGGTTTCCGGAGGGCGGCTTTTGCTTTTGTCAAAGCCCAAGGGACGAAACAGTAGGCATGGGGTATACAGGAGGGGATAGAGGAGCTAGGGGAGGACGTAGGCCTCGTCACATCAATGATGGGCGACGGGGGTTCACGTCGCCGATGGGTGTAGGCGGAAGATATGGGTGCCTGCTAGCTCTACGCCTGCGCTTGAAAAAGAAGCTACGGGACGAAAAAGAGCCCGGCCGCAGGAGCGATGTCAACTTCAATGGGAGGATCGCTCACAAAGTCCCCGTCGGAAAACACAGGCGCGCCTTCGAGCTCAACGCGGACATGCTTGGCGTGGTACGTGTTTACGCCATCTTGGCTGGAGAATTCTCCGCGAAAGATTTTCGGGAAGGTTTTGAGCGCTTGTGGAATACTCATCCCGTAAATTACGGTGATATCCAGCAGTCCGTCGGCGTGGTCAGCATCCGGACTGATTTTCATGCCTCCCCCGTAGGAACTCGTGATACCCACTGCGACGGTGGTGAAAAGATCCTGTTCCAAAACATGCTTGTGATCGAGAGTGATCCTTGCGGGGTATCCATGGAAATTGAGAGCTTCGAGTAACACAGCCAACACGTACCGGGGTGTACCTTTCGGCCAGGACAACCGGTTGGTTCTGGCATTGACACGTGAATCGAAGCCACAACAGGTTATGGTTGCAAAATACTCGCGCACGCCTTCGGCGGTGGTGTGGATTCCAAGATCTGCGTGTTGTGTTTTTCCGGCGGCGATAAGACGAGCTGCTTTGACCGGGTTTCGTGGTAACCCGTAATGGTGCGCAAAGTCGTTGCCCGTGCCCGCAGGGATAATACCCATCGGGACATCCGTCCCAGCTTGTGATTGCAAGACATGGTGGATGAGTCCGTCACCACCGGACACCACAATCGCATCGATGTGGGGATCTCGGATCATCCATGATGCGATCTCGCGTGTGGAGTCGGGGTCGAGTCCAGTTGCTGACGTTACGTTGACACCGTGACGGACAAACTCCGCTGCGGCCTCTGCCGTCGCTTCCTGTGACCGGTTCCCGGATTCAGGGTTTGTGATGATGCCGACCCGCTTGATGGTTCGCTTTTCGGGTGCGTAGTCGTCGGGTAGAGCTGTCACAGATGACCTTTCTTCTCAGCGGGCGGGGCGAGAGCCCCGAAAGGGGCAACACATGCTACCTTTCGCCAATTATAGACATACCTACATTGGGGCCGCCCGTTGGAAAACTTCCTATTGTGATGTCCGAATCGACCAGGCAACAGCGGTAGCAGGACCCCGAAGCGACTGTTCGCTTGGTGCAATACCTGGCCTTGGCTGCTCTACGGTCTTACCGTCGATACTGACGTGCTCGCTCCTTGAGTTCCTTTACACAAGGGATACTCGGTACCCCGCGTGAGAGGTTCGAGCTAATCAGCTCTGTATCGGCAGAGGGGAAACGAATCGTTCAACGTGTGGCGGTTCAATGTTTTGTCAATGTTTTGTGTCTTGTGCCCGGAGAGCCCTGGAATCGAATCTCGTTGACCTCGGAGTGCCTTGGACTACAGGCGTGAATCGGGTGCGGGCAGTGAAAGACGGGAAAATGGCCATTGCAGAGGCTAGGGGAGGCCAGGTGAGCCACGTATTGGCTTTTTGACGCTAGGGTCATGGTATGGACGTGCAAGGGTTACGTAGGAGGCTAAACAGCGGATAGCGATTGCTCCATTGCAGATGTGGAAGGGGCAGTGCGTTCGCTAGCGGTGGTGTGGAAGGGACAATTTTCATCAGGCATCGCTGGGTGCTAGTGAGCGCGGATAATGGAGACACCCTGTGTCTGTGTTGAGGTATGGGTATGTTCGTAAGGCGTGTGGGAAGCGGTGTGGGACGGTCGCGGTAACATGGCGTGTATCACCGGGAGTCTGCGTTTGTAGGAAGCAGGTAGTCTTTCGACAGCGTTGGTGAAGAAAACCGATAGAGAAGAAAGCAGGAACACCATGTCGTCTCCATATAGTCCGGATGACTTCGACCGCGATGGCATGCCTATAAAGCGTAAGTATGGCAAGAAAGCGGGCTCCTCATCTATAGAGCAGGGAAGGTGGCAGACTCCACAAAACCTGCCGAGTTTTGGCGAGGCATCCCTTTCCAGCGAGCCTCCACGTGGGAATTCACCGAGTTGGCAGCAATCTGCGGGGCAGCAGTGGGGCGACAAAACTTCTCCAGCTCCCATGAACAATCCCTACGGTTTTTCTCAGGACGTGTCACCTATCAGCGACAAGAATTGGATCGTCGCTGCGCTTCTTCTTGCATTCGTAGGTGGTCTGGGTGTGCACAACTTCTACCTGGGAAAGACTAACTACGGCATCGGTCAGTTAGTTCTGAATATCGCTGGTTGGGGGCTCTTCGTGAGCATCCTCGGAATCCCCTTTGCTCTTGTGAGCTGGGGTATTCTCTCAGTTTGGTTGTTCATCGAATTCCTCATCCTCGTCATCAACGGGGGCACCGATGGTTACGGGAGGCCGATGCGCCCGTGAGCAACCAAAGGAATTCTTCTCGCTCTACCGGCGGGTTTAGGGCTCGATCCCGCTCGCATCGCAGCGCCTCCGAGGTAGATACCGGAGTGCGTGAGAGCGAAGTGCGGGACAGCCGTCGGAGTAGCGCTCGCGAAGAATACGGCAGTTACGATCCCGCAGCCAGCCACGAAAAGCGCAGCAAACGGGATCGGCAGTCGTCGTCCGAGCAACGGGAGAATCGGAGCTCCCGTGAACACCGACGTGGTAGGGGCGAGGCGCAGAAGTGGGGAGCGAACCGTAGAGATAATCACGATGGGCGGCGCGATTCCCGCCAGAGTGCTCGTCGCGGAGGCGAGGAGCACCGCAACCACGTAAAGGACGAGGAGCCGAAGGTGACCGCTACCGGCGAGCCGATTTTCACTGAACGGACACCTCGTGTCGTGAATGCTGCAAAGCTCAAACGATCCGCAGTGCGGAAAAAGGAAAAGCGCTTCCTCGTCGAGGGCGAAAATAGCGTGGAGGCGGCTGTCGCCACCGGTGCGGCAACCGACATTTTCCTGACGAAGTCGGCGGCCGCACGCTTTACGGATATTGTTGCCGCTGCCAAAGCTATGGGAATGTACGTGCATTTCATCGATGAAAAGGCAGCAAAGAGCCTCCAGGACACGGTTACGTCGACAGGTATCTTCGCCGTGTGTCGGGAAGTGCTGTGGTCTGCGCGTGACGTGCTCAATGGCCGTCCGAAGCTAGTCAGCGTTCCGGTAGAAACAAACGAACCCGGAAACGCAGGGACGCTTATCCGCGTTGCCGATGCCATGGGTGCAGATTGCGTGTTGTTCGCGGGCGACACGGTAGATCCCCAGTCGGGAAAAGCAGCGCGCAGCTCGGCTGGATCGCTGTTCCATATCCCCGTGGCGCGAGAGCGAAACATTATGAAGGTTGTCAGTATGCTTCGCGAACGCGGTCTGGCGATCGCCGCTACGGCGGCGGACGGCGAGGTGGATCTCACTGATGCTGAGGATCTTCTCTCCCAACCTACGGCGTGGCTGTTTGGTAATGAGGCTCATGGTC
Source organism: Corynebacterium sp. HMSC073D01 (assembly GCF_001815555.1). Classification (NCBI taxonomy): domain Bacteria; kingdom Bacillati; phylum Actinomycetota; class Actinomycetes; order Mycobacteriales; family Corynebacteriaceae; genus Corynebacterium; species Corynebacterium sp. HMSC073D01. The sequence continues at coordinate 58,203 of NZ_KV821014.1, forward strand.
TGCCAGAGGAAGTCCAGGCACAAGCGGATTACCGAATCCGGATTCCCATTCGCGGTCGTGCGGAGTCTTTGAACCTAGCCACTGCAGCCTCCATTTGTCTGTTTGAATCATCGAAATACCAGGCGAAAGCTGCAGAATCCGCGCGTAGTGGACAGATAAGTGAAGAAGACGTTCCCGAGACTGCAGAGTCCGACGAGTTGAGCATCGCCGAACCCGACGAGTTCAGTGCCGCAGAGGCTGGTGAGCTCTCCGCTGGCAACCGTGAGGCCGAAAGCGATGACCTCTCGGTGGATGGAAACGTGCTCGACGGGTGTGAATCAGATACCAGCGGGTCGGAGGACATCTAGCTCCCTTCTACGCGCTTTTGCTGCCCTGTCGGTGTCCTGTCACTTTTGAATTCTCGGAAGTAACAGGACATGTGGCGTACAGGGGAACCAAACGTCGAAAAGCGTGATGAGGAGACCTGAGAAGCAGTGAGCCTGATGAGTACGGCACCTACACGGGCACCCCTGAACTGCAAAATTAGGGCACAGCGGCGACGCAGTAGGAAACAAAACGGCGTGCAACGCGGATTCGTGGTGGCACACCCGCGGGGGAGCCCAGGCCACAGAACTCTGAGCACTCTGGCGAAAACTGTGCTGTTTTACGGTGCGTGAATCGGCGAAGCAGTGAGGGAAATGCCTGACCGAGTGGGTAGAACGCGTGAGGCTCGACTACATTAATACTTTACAAACACTTCTGGGCAGCGCGGATATCTTTTACCGCCAGCCCAGGAGATGTGGCGGAACGAACGTCGAGGTGACCGTGGGCGGAACCACCGTTGACTTTATCCGGCGGAGCCGTTCCAGGAAATGACATAAACGAACATATACATACGGTAAAAGAGGAATTGCGAAAAGTGAGCGAAGTGCAGATCACCGAACAGGGAATGAACGAAGCCAGAGATGCGGCGATCGCTGCTTTCGACGCGGCAGGAAACCTCGAAGAGCTCTCCGTTGCGCGCCATGATCATCTCGGTGACGCAGCCCCCATCCCGCAGGCGCGCCGCTCGCTCGGTACCCTTCCCAAAGACCAGCGCAAGGATGCCGGCCGGCTCGTGAATATGGCCCGTGGCGCAGTGGAGAAGCATTACGCACAGGTTAAGAAGGAACTCGAGGAGAAGCGAAACGCTGAGGTTCTCGTCGCTGAGCGCGAAGATGTCACCGTTGCGTCCACGCGACGCCAGGTGGGTGCAATGCACCCGATTACCACCCTCAGCGAGGAAGTCGCAGACATCTTCGTCTCTATGGGCTGGGAGATCGCCGAAGGCCCCGAGGTGGAGGCCGAGTACTTCAACTTCGATGCTCTTAACTTCCTTCCCGACCACCCTGCGCGTACGCTCCAGGACACGTTCCATGTTGGGAGCGAGGGCTCGAAGCAGGTGCTGCGTACGCACACCTCGCCCGTGCAGGTGCGAACCTTGCTTTCCCGCGATCTTCCGGTCTACATTGCGTGCCCTGGCCGTGTGTTCCGCACGGATGAGCTTGATGCCACGCATACCCCCGTGTTCCACCAGGTGGAGGGGCTCGCCGTGGATAAGGGCTTGACCATGGCGCACCTCAAGGGCACCCTTGACCACTTGGCTAAGCGCCTGTTTGGCGAGGGCACAACCACGCGCATGCGCACGAATTACTTCCCCTTCACCGAGCCGTCGGCGGAAGTGGATGTATGGTTCCCCAACAAGAAGGGCGGAGCAGGCTGGATCGAGTGGGGTGGCTGTGGCATGGTCAACCCGAATGTGCTGCGCGCAGCAGGCATCGATCCCGAGGTGTACTCCGGCTTCGCATTCGGCATGGGCTTGGAGCGTACCCTGCAGTTCCGCAACGGGCTGAGCGATATGCGCGACATGGTCGAAGGCGACATCCGTTTCACTGCTCCGTTTGGTGTTCGCGCCTAGGAGGCGTAGAAGCACCGTGCACCACGTCTCGCATGCGGTTGATCGCATGGGGTCGTGGGGCACATCATCCGTAATAAACACTTAAATAAGTAATTAACGTTCGAAAGAAGCCAACACATTATGCTTATTTCTCAAGGTTGGGTCACTCGTCTCCTCCGCGCCAGCAATCCCGATCACGCCGATTGGTCCGTCAACAGTGAAGATCTCGACTCGGGATACGTCCGCGTCGGCTTTGAAACCGAAGGCTACGAACCTATCGAGGAGACGACCGGCCCGCTCGTTTTCGGCCGTGTGGAAAATATCGAAGAACTCACCGGTTTCAAAAAGCCGATCCGCAATTGCAAGGTCAATGTGGGCGATGCCAACGGTACCGGTGAACTACAGAACATCATCTGTGGTGCCCGTAACTTCAAGGAAGGCGACCTCGTCGTCATCTCCCTCCCCGGCACTGTCCTGCCTGGTGGCTTCAAGATTTCCGCCCGCAAGACCTACGACCATGTCTCAGAGGGCATGATCTGCTCCGCTGCCGAATTGGGTCTCACCGATGCGCAGAACAAGGGCATCATCACGCTTCCCGACGACTTCGGCACCCCCGGTGAGCCTGCTGCTGAGAAGCTGGGGCTCAAGGAGACCGTATTCGATGTCAACATCACCCCAGACCGCGGCTACGCGCTATCAGCCCGCGGGCTGACCCGAGAGCTCGCCAGCGCTTTCAACCTGAACTTTGTTGATCCGGCCGAGGATCCAGAAGTAGCAGGGCTTGATCTGCCGGCCATTCCGGCAGCAACTGGACATGCGCCGATCGATATTTCCATCGACCCTAAGACGCAGACTCGTCGCTTTGGACTGCGCCACGTCACAGGCATCGACCCCGAGGCTGAGTCCCCCTACTGGCTGCAGCGGGAGCTCATGCTTTCTGGCCTCCGTCCGATCAATGCTCCGACGGATGTGACCAACTACGTCATGCTGCTCCTCGGACTACCCATGCACGCGTTCGATGCCGATAAGATCTCTGGCGGTCTCACCATCCGGAATGCGCAGAAGGGCGAGACCTTCCAAGCCATCGATCACACGAACCACAAGCTCCACGAGGAGGACGTAGTCATCTGCGACGAGACTGGTCCGCAGTCCCTCGCCGGCGTCATGGGAGGCACGACCTCGGAGATCGAGGACAACAAGACCACGAACGTGTTCTTCGAGGCTGCTGTGTGGGAGCCGGTTCGCGTCGCTCGCACGTCGAGGCGCCGGAAGATTTCCTCGGATGCGTCCCGTCGCTACGAACGTGGCGTGGATGTTCAGCTCGTTGAGGTAGCGCTCGACATCGCCTGCGCTCTCCTGGTGAAGATCGCCGGTGGCGAAGCGACGGGCGAACGATTCCTATACGGTGAGGTAGCAGAGCCCGCTCCGATCACCATGGATATCGCCTACCCCAGTTCCGTTGCAGGCGTGGAATATGGTGCTGATGCTGTCGTCGGCCGCTTGGAGGAGATCGGGGCCACCGTCACCCGCGACGGCGACACGCTCACCGTCGTTCCTCCGACGTGGCGCGGGGATTTGCAGGAAAAGTGCGACCTGGTCGAGGAGGTCACCCGCCTGGAGGGGTTGGATAAGATTCCGTCCATTATCCCGGTCGCTCCCGCCGGCGACGGCCTCAGCCAGTCGCAGCTGCGTCGCAGGCACGTGACGCACACGCTCGCCTACAACGGCTACGTGGAAATTCTCCCCACCCCGTTCATCGCCACGGATACGTTTGATACGTGGGGCCTGGACAAGGACGATGAACGCCGTCAGGTGGTCACAGTGCAGAATCCGCTGGAATCCGATCGTGCTGTGTTGGGCACCACCCTTCTTCCCTCCATGCTCGACGCTGTTCGTCGCAATGTTGTTCGCGGGGCACACGACCTCGCCCTGTTTGGTGTCGAACAGGTGGCGATCAATCATGGTGATGGAAAGTCCCCGATGTTGGACACCTCCCACCGCCCGAGTGATGAAGAAGTCGCGCACCTTCGTGAGACCTTGCCCTCCCAGCCTCTGTATGCAGCCACAGTTGGGTGCGGAAACGAGGAGTTCGAAGGGCCGTGGGGCGAAGGACGTACGTACACCTTCGCAGATGCAATCGAATCTGCTCGCCTGGTTGCCCGCGCAGCAGACGTGGACATTACCGTGGAAAATGCCGACTACCTCCCGTGGCACCCGGGACGTTGTGCTGCCATCCTGGTCGATGGTGAGGTTGTTGGCCATGCCGGTGAGCTGCATCCGCAGATCCTCGAGCGCCTTGGCCTGCCTAAGCGTACGTGCGCCATGGAGATGAATATCTCCGCGTTGCCGTTCGCGCCGTCCGCTCCGGCACCAGTTTTGTCTGCCTTCCCGACGAACCTCCAGGATGTTGCCCTCGTCGTTGACGAAGACGTGCCTGCCGAGGCCGTCCGCGCTACGGTTCAGGAGGGTGCCGGTGAGCTTGCGGAGAAGGTAGAGCTTTTCGACGTCTACCGCTCGGAGTCCTTGGGAGAGAACAAGAAATCTTTGGCTTTCGCAGTGACCTTCCGTGCCCCTGACCGCACGCTAACCGACGATGAGGCTTCGGCTGCTCGCCACGCAGCCGTCGAGCTCGCCGCTGAGCGCCACGGAGCCGTTTTGCGCGGCGAGTAGCGTTCGTACAGTCCAAGATTTGTAGGCCACGGCAACTCATTGTTGCCGTGGCCCCGTTTTTTCCTGCCCTTCTCCGTCCTTTTTTGGCCGGGTCACGTGGTAGTAAAGATTCAGGTTTGTTTAGGCGGAGACCTGGTGTCAGGAAAACTAGGACGACAGCTAAAGAGGAGGTACAAGAGCGAAGGAGGGAAACGGGGAACCGGGACCACACAGAGGGGGTGCAAGTAGAGAATGCATGGGGTCGGCCTAATACACTGTTACCCACGCGAAGTTCGGGTATTCAGATCGGAGAGTTCTGGTTCGTTTACTTTCGTTTCCTCATCCCCGTGGTGCTGGCCGTTCATCGCAGTGATTGTTTTACTATCTACGCCTTTATTGGAAGAAAGTGAGTACCAGGTGTCAGACTACGTATCTGCAGTAGCACCTCCACGGATTATCGATGTCGCCCAAAAGGGGCTAAAAGGAAAGGCTTCGAAAGGCCTTGGCACGATCTTTATCTCCGCGATGTTCGCCGGGGCCATGATTGCGCTTGGCTTCGTCTTCTTCACCACCGTGAACACGGGAATGGGGGATGTTCCATTCGGAATTAAGAAGTTACTCGGTGGATTCGTCTTCTCCTGTGGCCTCGGAATGGTCGTGCTTACCGGTGCAGATCTTTTCACCTCCACATCAATGACCACGTTGCTCGCCGTTGAGAACAAACTCTCCCCGAGCCGCCTGCTTACTCACTGGCTCGTTGTGTATTGCGGCAATTTCGTCGGTGCCTTACTCGTTGTTTTCGGTCTGTACGGTGCGGGCACGGCACAGCAGGCGGACGGTGCGTGGGGCGCGGTCATCGTTTCTACTGCGACGGCCAAGGTGAACCACGGTTGGTTCGAAGCCCTGCTGCTCGGCATCTTCTGTAACGTCATGGTGTGCCTAGCCGTCTGGCTTTCGTTTGCCGGTCGCAGCCTTACCGACAAAATTGTGGCTGTGACATTGCCCATCGCTCTGTTTGTCGGCTCCGGTTTTGAACACTCCGTGGCGAACATGTTCATGATCCCGTTCGGTCTTCTTCTCAAGGCGCAAGGTAACCCAGACGTCATTGCGGCCACGAACGGCTTGGATCTATCTAACCTCACCATGGGTGGTTTTCTCTGGGACAATTTGTTGCCGGTAACAATCGGCAACATTATCGGCGGTTCAATTGTGGCGCTCGGTATGTTGGCCATGAACCCCAACCGACCATCTCTCAAGGCCGAAAAGGAAGCTGCGAAGTAAGACTCTTCCCCAGCTCAACACGATAAGCGGTGGGACCCACAGTGTGGGTTTCACCGCTTTTGATTGGATGGAGACTTTACGAGGATACGCCCCCACCTTTCTGTTTCTGTTGTCTTCCGCCTGTCCGAGGAGGTATGGCATTGAAAGGGTAGGGGCACGGGTACTGAGCCGCTGGTTCGTGAGGCCGTCCACCACGGCACGAGGCTCATCGGAATGTGGAGCTGGACCTGGTCCCATACCGAGTCCCATACCGGTTTGCCGATAATGTGAATGAAACGGTGGAAAGGAGTGAGAATATGAAAGGAAAAATGCGTGCACCTCGCCCATATTCTGTTACACTCTGGATAGTATGCTATCCGATGTATGAAAACGAGTCAGGTTGTACTACAATCGGGCTAGCCCTAAAACCGTTACGAGGCCTCCGGAAGGACGGCTTTAGAAGAAAAGGAATAAATAAGACCGCCGATGTCCAATCCTGTTTCACGTACCGCCCGCCAGGCGCGGATCCTGGAAATCCTGGGCAAATCCAGGGTATCCAGCCAGGTGCAGCTCTCTGAGCTGCTTCTGGAAGACGGAATTGATATCACGCAGGCTACGTTGTCCCGTGATCTCGACGAGCTGGGGGCGAAGAAGATTCGTCCCGACAATGGTCGTGCGTTTTATGCTGTCGGCCCCATGGAGACAGACCTGAGCGGGTCGCCACATGGTCCACGTGAAAAGTTGCGACGTATGCTCGATGAGATGCTTGTCAGTGTTGACCACTCGGGCAACATTGCGATGCTTCGCACCCCTCCGGGCGCAGCCCAATACCTTGCTAGCTTTATTGACAGGGTGGGGCTTAACGAGGTAGTTGGCTGTATTGCCGGCGATGACACTATCTTTGTGCTCGCTCGCGAACCGCTATCAGGTGCGGATTTGGGAGACATCTTCCTCAAGCGCTAAGCAAACCGGTGGCACAGGTGAGCAATCGGCTCCTTCATGTCATGCGTGTTGGCTCGAGTAAGCTGTTTTCCGGTTGTATTTTTGAGCTGTGAAGCAGCACCCCCTCGTTCGGGCGTAAACAACTCGTGTTTCAATAACCGGCCATGAGAGGTGCACCAGGTGATAGTGGTAGTTGGTAGCAGAAGCTATCAGACACGAGCACAGGTGTGCCGGGGATCAGTGCAAATTGGTGTTTAACTGGAATTTATCATGCGGAAGTCGCACCTGAATGAGATACAGCTACGCACCGTATTGGTCGGCTGCTACAGTCACCCTGTGGACGGTTGCTTTGCCATCGTGGACATCCGAATAGACCAAAACAAATCGCAGTTAGAAAGAAGATTTTTATGACCACTCGCGTTGTACTCGCGTACTCTGGCGGACTTGATACGTCCGTCGCCATCCCCTATCTGGCCAAGCAGACCGGCGGTGAGGTCGTTGCCGTCACCATCGACCTTGGTCAGGGCGGAGAAGACCTTGAGACGGTGCGCCAGCGCGCTCTCGACTGTGGTGCCGTTGAGGCCATTGTCGTCGATGCCCGCGATGAGTTCGCGGAGGAATACTGTGTGCCAACGATTCAGGCCAACGGTATGTACATGGGGGAGTACCCGCTCCTGTCTGCTATTTCGCGTCCTCTGATTGTGAAGCACTTGGTTCAGGCTGCTAAGGAGCACGGTGGCACGCACGTCTCCCACGGCTGCACTGGCAAGGGTAACGACCAGGTTCGTTTTGAGGTCAGCTTTGCTAACCTCGCACCGGAGCTGGAGGTCATCGCCCCCGCCCGCGACTACGCATGGACACGTGACAAAGCGATCGCCTTCGCTGAGGAAATTGATCTGCCAATCGAGCAGTCCAAGAAGTCCCCGTTCTCCATTGATCAGAATGTCTGGGGACGCGCGATTGAGACCGGCTTCCTCGAGGACCTGTGGAACCCGCCGACCAAGGATCTCTACGCCTACACCGAGGATCCGGGCCTGGGCAACGCCCCGGATGAGCTCGTTCTCAGCTTTGAGGGAGGCGTGCCCACAGCTATCGATGGCAAGAAGATGAGCGTCCTGCAGATCATCGAAGAGCTTAATCGTCGTGGGGGTGCCCAGGGCGTTGGTCGTCTGGATATGGTCGAGGATCGCCTCGTGGGCATCAAGTCCCGCGAGGTGTACGAGGCACCGGGCGCGATGATCCTTATCACTGCGCACAAGGCTCTCGAAGATGTCACCGTCGAGCGTGAGCTTGCTCGCTACAAGAGGCTTATCGACGCCCGCTGGTCCGAGGAGGTCTACGACGGTCTCTGGTACGGTCCTCTGAAGCGCTCCCTCGACGCGTTCATCCAGTCCACGCAGACCTTCGTCACCGGTGACATTCGCCTGGTTCTGCACGCTGGCAAGATCACGGTCAACGGTCGTCGCTCCAACCAGTCGCTGTACGACTTTAATCTCGCTACCTACGACACCGGCGACACCTTTGATCAGTCCCACGCAAAGGGCTTTGTGAAGCTCCACGGTCTGTCCTCACAGATTGCTTCTAAGCGTGATCGCGAGGGCCACGGCTTCTAATAGTCAGCGGAATTAATAGCCGTTGGAGTCGCCGTTACGAAAATCCCGTTGATGTTTTGTTGGGCGTGACTTTCGTGGCATCGCCTGTGCAGCTGTATGAGCTGGTAAGCGGGGCGACTGATAGGTATTTACGGTATGCCTGTGCCGGGAATTTCCCTGCACAGGCATTTTTATGCCGTATTGAGCTAAGGGAATTATTTACGAACCTAAGCGGTTCCGCAGTGGGCGCCGGGTGAGGGGTGCTGGGTGAGGGGCGCTGGGTGACGGGTGTTAGGTGCAAGGGGGTGGGTGCTATTGCTCTGCTCCCCGTACATCTTTTCACCGGCATAGCAAGGACATAGCTCTCTGTGGGCAGACGGTATGGCGCGTGCCCCCGATATCGACGAGTGGTGACAAGAACAAGTGATCGAATGAACAATTTCACGCTTAAAGGGGAACGGAACCAACCCCTGAGGTAGTGTGATCTGGATCGCCTCCGGATGCGGAGTAAGGGCACCGGTTTTACAATGCGGACATGAGTGCTAAAGGAAAACCGAAAAATGGGCAGAAGTCTGGGATTCGAGGTGGGCTACTTTTACTAGTTCTCGCAATCATTCTGGTTTTCATTGGTAAATCTCCGGAATTTCTTTTGCTTTCGAATAGATATTTCGGGGGACTCGACGTTGGATCGGAGCACAACAGACTGACTCTCGTCAGCGGCCTCATCGGATCGGAGAAGCAACCGTTTTTTGACGATCCAGAAGTGAGAGCTCGGTTGAAGGAGCTAGGGTTAGTAGTCAGCGTCGAGACGGCAGGATCTCGTGAGATCGCTACGCGGGATGATCTCATGGCGATTGACTTTGCTTTTCCATCATCTGCACCAGCGGCAGATAAAATTGCTGCAAAGTGGCCAGGCGCAGAGAAAATCGAACCGTTTTATTCCCCCATGGCGATCGCTACATTTACACCTGTAGTTGATGTGCTTGAGCGGGCCGGGGTGGTGCGTTATGAAGGGGATCAGGCGATCCTGGACGTGCAGGCGAAATCGATCTTTCCAGTGAGGGGAAACGGTGGCGTGATCTCGGGCCGGAAATCCCTTCCTCCCGAACTGTGCAAATTTCCTCCACGGATATTCGTAAGTCCAACTCTGCCGCGATGTATCTGTCGCTGCTTAGCTGGGCATTCACTGAACGAAACCCAGATGCCGCAAACGATGTACACATGTTGGCGAACGACATCGGTCCGTTCTTTTCAGGGCAGGGATACACCTTGTCTTCATCTGCGGGCCCCTTTCAGGACTATCTGAGTAAGGGGATCGGAGCTGCGCCCATGGTTATGATCTACGAAGCTCAGTACTTGGAGGAGGCCATGGCCGATCATTCTCGTCTCGGCGAGCAAAACCGGTTAGTGTATCCGAGCCCGACCGTCGTCGCTTCCCACACGATCCTTGGCCGGACACCATCAGGAAAGTTGCTGGCTCATCTGCTTGCTGAGGATCCTAAACTTCAAGAACTAGCCGCGCGGCACGGTTTCCGCCCGACTCAGTCCGGCTCGCTTCCCCAGGTGGCAGCAGAAAAGGGGTTCACTGTTCCAGAGACGATAGTTGACACGGTTCCTGTGCCGTCATACGACCAGCTAGAGGCGCTCATCACTCAGGTAAGCAACGCGTACGCAGGTGGCACGGGCACTGGAGGGGCGCAGTGACATGACCGCACCACACGTAAACAAAATGGGCATGAACAAAAAGGGCGCTGGGAACAAAAAGGGCGATGCGAGGAAGATGTGGGTGGTTATAGCCAGCATCTTTTCCCTATTACTTTGCTCTGCTTGCACCGTTCCCGAGGGATTCGGATTAGACGAGGCATTCAGAGGGAAAGAAAGCGGCGAGGCATCGCAGAAACCTCTGAAAATCCTCATTTCAAAAGAGAGTGCCCCTCTCACGTTAGCGTTGCAGATAGCTGGCGATGAGCTCGGCTTCGACGTCGAAATTGAGCGGTGCTCCTCAACCCCACAATGTACGAATAGACTGTCCGAGGGCTTCTACGATGGAAAAATCGATGCTACATTATTCGCTACAAACCGCTATGTAGACCTCGCTGGGGCCTCAGAAAAGCTCTCTTCGGCCACATCAGTCGCTCTCAGTCCCGTCGCGATTGGGGTATGGGATGAAACGGCGAAGCAGAATGGCTGGGACAGTGTTACACCGACGTGGAGTGACGTTGCTGGCGCGGCAGCAAACGAATCGTTCACGTACGCGCTCGATTTCGAATCGTTGTCCTTTGCACGGGATGCTGCGCGCGTTGCCGTAGCATCGTCCTTGTCTGGGACAGGGATGGCGCTGACACAAGATGATATAAGTACAGTTCTTCCACGGCTAGGAAAATTTGTCGATCGGGAATCCCCAGCCTTAGGAGGCTGGATTGCGACACCCGATAGGCTGGCGGATGGGGATTTTCACGTGGACGGGGTGATCGGTACGGAGGCAGAAATTCTGAACACCATCGACCAGGGCATTCCGCTACGGCTCGTCATTCCCGCAGACGGGTCGATCATGGCCGATTATCCTCTCAGTGCTCTCGCGAAACCCGCGCGTAAAAGCTCGAAGAGCCAGGTAGAAGCACTAGCTCAGTATCTCCTAGACCACAGGGAACTGCTTGCTAAGAAAAATCTCCGCCCGGTGCGTGGCCAGGGAAGTGACGGCCAAGAACCAGTCTTCGAAATTCCCTTCCCACAGGATCTCCGGATTTTGAATCGGCTGAGAATTCCCTCCAGTTTCCAGCAGTTCCCGGCACATGAGATGTTTATCGCTGTCGATACGTCCAGTTCAATGGAAGGCCAGCCACTCGAAAGGACGAAAGAAATTCTCGCAGAGCTGTCCAAGGGGATGTTTGAATCGTCCTACGGTGAGTATGCATTCAGGCCGGGGGATAAAATTTCCTTCTTCGGTCTCACACCGCAGTCTTCTGGACCGAGCTACGTCGCGTACGACCCAGAAGATCCTGACTCCTATCGGGAATTGGAAGACTTTGCCAACGGGCTGAATACTGGCCCGAAGATTTCAACCTGCGAAACACTCATTAGAGGTCTTTTGGGAGCCGACGGGATGGGAAATGCAGTGCCAGCCGTCATATTTACAACAGGAACTGACGAGGACGACCCTGAATGCGAGAATTTCGAATCGAACGTTGACTCTCTACCAGAAGAGTCAGGCCCACACCCCGCTTATATCTTCCTGCTTGATCCGGCTCATACCGAGTGGATGGATACGCTCGCCGAAATAACAGGTGGACAGGTGTTTGACGCAACGACAGATGAAGGAGTGAGAGAAGGAATGAGGGAAGTTCGTGAGTAAACGCACATCAACATCGCATAGGAAGCAGACGGGAACGGATGCCGACTCTTCGTTTTTTCGCTCTCGTCAAAACCTCGTCGGCGTAGTAGTCGCTTTTCTTGTCATCATCGTGCACATCGTTGTGGGGTTAGGTGTGCTGTGGCCACTTGTGGCGATTTGTGGTTGGGGTGCAGGTGTCATGCTCACTCCAAAGAAGCAACCACCGGCTATTGAAAAGAAGGCTATTCCGTTACAAACCGGTCTCAAGCGGACGCTAACAACGACGATGCGGAAGCTAGACAAAGCTGAGGTGCCGGACCGCGTTATGGATACGGCGAAGGATCTCCAGCGCAACACGAAATACGTGCTAGCAAACTGGGATGACCTCGAAGGCCAGCCCGAACATCAGCTAACTATGAATGATGTAGTGAACGTCTACTTTCCGCAAGTTGTTGGAGACTACATCGATGTGCCCAATAAGCTCCACCCAGATGCGGTGGAAAGTGTCGTGAAGTCGATTCATTCGCTTGACCAGGCCGTAGAGCGGATCAGGGACGGGATCATCAGGCACAGTCTCGATACATTAAGTTCGAACGCCAAAAGTTTGGAAAGTAAATTCGCCTCGCCCACGCTCACCCAGCAAATCGAATCGTCTTCCGCAGCAGCAGGTAATGATAATAATAAGGTTCTCAAAGGTGCCGATAACGAGGAGAATCCGAGGGCGAAGAGAAAGCTACGGGAATATCCGGCTTTTGAGGATTAGATCGCAGCAGATGTGGCGGTAGGTGAATCGTTCAGCCCAGTCGACGAAAACCGTTACGCCCAGGAAAACTTGTCCGTCCGTTGCACTGCTACAGTTTGTCTTATGCATAATCGCCACAAGACTAACAAGGGTGCTCTGTGGGGCGGTCGCTTCTCCGGCGGTCCCTCGGAAGCAATGTTTGCGCTCAGCGTTTCCACTCACTTCGACTGGGTTTTGGCACCGTACGACGTGCGGGCATCGAAGGCCCACGCAAAGGTTCTTCACAAGGCAGGTCTCCTGTCCGACGAGGATTTTGCCACCATGATCGACGGGCTGAACCGGCTCGGCGAGGATGTGGCTTCGGGCAAATTCCAGCCGGATCCGCAAGATGAGGATGTCCACGGTGCGATGGAGCGTGGCCTCATCGAACGAGTGGGGCCCGAAGTAGGTGGGCGGCTTCGCGCCGGCCGTTCCCGTAACGACCAGGTAGCAACGCTCTTTAGGATGTGGGTCCGTGATGCCGTCCGGGAGGTCTCGCTCGGTGCTTTGGAGCTTGTCGACGCCCTCGTGGGCCAGGCTTCAGCCCACGAGACGGCCATTATGCCTGGCAAGACACATTTCCAGGCGGCTCAGCCTGTCCTTCTCGCGCACCAGCTTCTGGCACACGCGCAGCCACTTATCCGGGATGTGCAGCGCCTTACGGATCTAGACAAGCGTCTTGCTGTGTCGCCGTATGGATCGGGTGCGCTGGCTGGTTCCACTTTGGATCTCGACCCACAGGCAATCGCCGCAGACTTGGGATTTGATGCAGCAGCGGAAAACTCTATTGACGGAACCGCATCTCGTGATTTTGCTTCGGAGACGGCGTTCGTGCTGGCGCAGATCGCTGTTGACATGTCACGCCTCGCGGAAGAGATCATTGCGTGGTCTACCCCTGAATTTGGATACGTCACACTGTCCGATGCGTGGTCGACAGGGTCGTCGATCATGCCGCAGAAGAAGAATCCCGATGTTGCGGAATTGACCCGTGGCAAGACTGGACGCCTTATTGGGAACCTCACCGGACTGATGGCCACGCTCAAGGCGCAGCCGCTTGCTTACAACCGTGACTTGCAGGAAGACAAGGAGCCGATCGTTGACTCTGTGTCCCAGCTGCATCTTTTGCTACCGGCGATGACGGGCCTCGTTTCCACGTTGACCTTCCACGAGGAGCGAATGCGAGAGCTCGCCCCGCGTGGCTACACGCTGGCTACCGACCTGGCTGAGTGGATGGTCCGGCAAGGGGTGCCCTTCCGTGAAGCGCATGAGGCTTCCGGTGAGTGTGTCCGCCTTGCTGAGGCGCACGGTGTCGACCTTATCGATCTCACTGACGAAGAGCTGGCATCAGCCGATCCCCGTCTGACCCCAGAGGTTCGCTCGGTACTCACTGTGGAAGGTGCGGTACAGTCCCGTCGAGGCTATGGCGGCACGGCACCAGAGCGAGTGGCTGAGCAGCGTCAGCGCGTAGAAGCCATCACAGCAGAACTGAGAGAATGGGCATCCCACAGTCCCGGCAACGATAACTAAAAGGCAGTTTCAGCATCTGGATAAGGCCACGGGTTTCCCGGCGGCGTATCGGTGACTCCGGGAGCCGAAACACAGGTGAATTAAATGGCTGGCCGCCATCGGTGCGCAGTACTCATGCCAAGGGCAAAATGGCGCTGTGCAGTCCGATGGCGGCTCATCTGTTCGCGCCCCGCAAACGATCTCCCAGGCACCTGCGGGCAAAACCCCGGTGGCGATCTCACAGCTGAACAGCGCACAGCCTAAAGTACTGCCTAAACATGGCTGTGAACGGATAATCCTCTAGGGCAGTGAAGAGGGAGTAGCGGTACAACGGGGGCATCGACAAGCTAAAATCAAGGACTATACCTTGACTTTCCGGAGGTCTGCCGGGGGCGAGAGGGTACAGCAAACGTGCGCGGGGGAAGTATGTACAATCACAGCTTATGAGTATTGATCCCAAGCTATTGGATGTAGTGGTGTGCCCGAAAGACAAAGGTCCACTTCGATATCTGGAGGACGAGCAACTGCTGGTTAACGAACGGCTGGGGATCGCCTATCGCATCGAGGATTCCATCCCCGTGCTGCTTGAATCGGAAGCGCAGCCGTACCCAGCATCAGGGACTGCGGCTGCGGACGCGAACTAAGGCGCAGGCGCGGAGATCTCTGCAAGGAGCACTGGAACAGCGAGTGGCGAACATGGCACCGTGGAGAGTTAATAAAACAGGAGAACCAAGAGTGCAAGAGGGAAATTCCCCTCTGTGAAGGCGCTCCTTTGTTTCTGTAACTCCTTTGCTCTTGCAAGAGGATATCCACCTGAGAAATAGAAGATATCCACCCGAGAATGTCGATCTGATAAGGAGAACATACTTCCATGAACATTATTGAGGAACTGTCCTGGCGCGGACTTATTAACCAGTCCACAGACCTCGACGCGCTAAAAGAAGCGTGCGAGCAACCGATAACCTTGTACTGCGGTTTCGATCCAACAGGTTCGTCGCTGCACGCTGGGCACCTCGTGCCGCTTATTATGCTGCGCCGTTTCCAGCAGGCCGGTCACCACGTTCTTGCTCTCGGTGGCGGAGCCACTGGCATGATCGGGGACCCGCGCGACGTCGGCGAACGCTCCATGCTGTCGGACGAAACCGTTCGAGAGAACCTCGCCAGCATTCAGGGCCAAATCAGCAAGTTTGTGGAGCTCGACGGCGAAAAAGGTGAGCTTCTTAACAACGCTGACTGGATCTCGAAGATGAACGTCATCGAGTTCCTGCGCGACATCGGAAAGTCTTTCTCCCTCAACGTCATGCTCGACCGCGATACAGTGAAGCGTCGCTTGGAAAACGACGGCATGAGCTACACAGAGTTCTCGTACATGTTGCTGCAGGCCAATGACTACGTTCATCTTGCCCGCGCCTATAACTGCAGCCTGCAGATCGGTGGTGGCGATCAGTGGGGCAACATCGTCTCTGGCGTTGACCTGAACCGTCGTATGGACGGCCGCAAGGTTCACGGTCTTACGGTGCCGCTAGTCACCGATGCGGAGGGTAAGAAATTTGGTAAGTCCACCGGTGGCGGAAAGCTCTGGCTCGATCCGGAACTGACCAGCCCGTACTCCTGGTACCAGTACTTCATCAACGCCGGCGATTCGGTCGTCATCAACTACCTCAAGTGGTTTACATTCCTCACCCAGGAAGAAATCGCTGAGTACGAGCAAAAGGTTGCTGACCAGCCATTCAAGCGCGAGGCTCAGAAGCGCCTGGCTCAGGAACTCACCACTCTCGTCCACGGCGAGGAGGCGACTAAGGCCGTGGAGCTCGCAACGCAGGCGTTGTTTGGTAAAGCTGAACTCGACAGCCTTGACGAAAAGACCCTGGCAGGTGCGCTCGCCGAGACGACCGTTGCGGAGGTGAGCGCCGGCGACGAACCGACCATCGTGGATCTTCTCGTAGCGGCGGGTCTCGCTGAGTCCAAGGGTGCTGCTCGCCGTGCGATTAAGGAGGGCGGTGCCTACGCCAATAACAAGCGCATCGAGGATGCTGAATGGAAGCCAAAGGAATCCGATCTCCTCCACGGTTCCTGGCTTGTACTCCGCAAGGGCAAGAAGAACTTCGGTGGCGCCAGATACGCGCACTAAGTAAATACGCAGGATCAAGATGGGATCGAGGTCTGCCAGTGGCTGTTGCCACTGGCAGGCCTCTTCCTATGTCTTGATAAGTCTCAAAAAGCCTTGAGCAGCCCTGTATGGCTTTGAGTGTTCTGCGTCCGGAAATGGGGGATGGGGAGGTGTGGTTACGGGAGAGATGCGGGGTGTGGCTGTGGTTCGCAGATGTGGTTTGCGGATGCGGTTTACGGATTCGGGTGCGCGAATCACGTATAGTGCGGGTGTGAGGGGATGCAGGCGGAAGTAGGTAGTTTGAGAGCTAAAGAGCTGTATCTAGAGAGTTGTAGCTTTGGAGCTGCAGTTAGAGGGCTGCAGCTTTGGAGCTGCAGTTAGAGGGCTGCAGCTAAATTGCTCAGCTTGAGAGCTACAGTGAAAAAGCTTCAGTTAAGAGGTTGACCTCCGTGGGGCGGGTGTGTCCTAGAAACCGTGTCAGCGGGAGCTGTAGCCCCGTTTGCTCCCGGTTGCATCTAGTTGTGTCCGCAAAAATGCATGTTACATCACAATTGGGGGTAGTGAGTTAACTAGCTCAAAGGTGACGATTCTTTGGTTCCCTGGGAACGGCTGGAGAGAAAGGCATGTTAGGGGCATGGGATGTTGCGACAACAGTCAACATCGCGCGGTTTGGTTGAGGATAAGCGCGGGGGTACGCAACGCCGGAGGCTTTTTATCCGGAATTGCACAAACGTTACTATGAAACTGAACAATTTTCCCTAGGGAGCTCCCGGAAGATACGGGAGGCGATGGCGGGGTCAGCACAAAGCAGTGTGCAGAAGGCGGCGGCATCGCGATGCGAGAGACTTCCCCGTCTGAAAGCGGGGTGTCTTCTGCCACACGGGGAATGCGATGTGGAGGTTGGATATGACTGACCTGAAAACCGATGCTGGAACGAACGACCATACCGAGAACATGGGGTCGACCACAGGCTGCAGCGGGAACTCCACCGCTGCCAATTCCAGCTGTGCCAGAAGAGAATTAGTGCTCACGGCGGGGGATTATGAGGCACGGATCAATCACGTTGGAGCCTCTTTAAGAAGCCTGACCTACAAGGGGCACCCCCTGACAGATACGTATCCCTTAGCAGATACGACAACCGTCGGCGACGGGGGAGAGGCCACAGGCGACGAATCGGGAAACATCCCATTTTGTGCCGGGATCGTCCTTGCTCCGTGGCCAAATCGAGTCCGCGACGGGCGCTTCGATTTTCGCGGAGAGACCCACCAGCTGGATCTCACGGAGCCAGAGAGATCTAACGCGATCCATGGACTTGTTGGATTTTGCCCCTGGGAAGAGGCAGTAAGTGCAGCTGAGCTAGAAACAGAAGCATCCGGAATTGCGGACGATAACGCAGACACCGGCGATGTATCCCGTTGCGCTGCAGCCGCCGGCGAGCTTTGTCGACACATCGCTCCGACAAAAGGGTGGCCGTGGGCAATGACTGTTACCGCCAGTTTCAAACTCCGCAAGGATAGTGGCCTAGCCGCGACATACCGGCTGGTTAACGACTCCGAGGAGACAATTCCGGTGGCCTTCGGCGTGCACACCTATCTCAACGCGTGGGGGACTCCCATCGATGAGTGCACAGCTTTTGTGCCGGTCACCGACTGTTTGCCACTCGACAGCGAACGTAACCTGCCCCTGGAGCCACTGCGCCTGGTACCACTTGCAGAATGCACCGACACAAGTAACGGAACGCAGGACCTGCCCCGCGAGGAGACAGACTGGCCGAGCGCTACAGCCCGTCTGCCCGAGAGTCTGTCCTTTGACTCGGGTCAGCAAATGCAGGGGGTGTGGCTGGACCACGCGTTCGTCGACGCGCGAAAAGCTACCGCAGACCGGACAATCCGTCTCGTCCACAGTAGTGGCAAGGGCGTGGAGATGACCGCAAGCCCAACACTTCCCTGGTTCCAGATCTTTACTGCTGACCCCGATCATGGGCAGGGATTCCCCGGTCGGGGGAGAGCTCTTGCCGTGGAACCCATGTCCGCCCCGCCAGACGCATTGCGCTCCGGAATCGGTTTGGTCGAGTTACCACCAGGGCGGTCTGTCGCCTACACCATCACGTTTCGTGCATTGACCGGTGACTAGCAGGTAATTTGACGCAGGTCGATGCAGTGGCAGAGGCAGATTCCTAGATCGACAATCCGCTCTGTGCGGGGCAAGCCGAAGTCTTGCTGAGAGCATCGTTTTTGACACCCTGTGCACTGGTATCACCTGCTTGTATCCGACGGTTGATCGTCAAAGGTGCGAAAGCCACACCGCAATCGCCGTCGGTTCTGTCCGAGCGACAGCGGTTGTCAAGGGTGGTTTAGCTTCTCCTACCAGCTGCTGCGCTTGGAACAGTGGCCGTCTTGAACTACTCGTGTAGCCCAGATCATAGTTAGGGCAACGTGCATGTGAATAGGACGGCAATGAAGAAAGGAAATCCTATGGAACAGGCAGCGTCGGTATTGCGACTTGATGCCTCCTGGGTGGACTACACGCTCGTAGCCATCTACTTTGTTTTCGTACTGGGAATTGGCCTCGCCGCGCGGCGCAAGGTCTCAACCTCTATTGACTTTTTCCTGGCTGGTCGTGGACTACCGGCTTGGGTAACCGGCCTCGCGTTCATCTCCGCGAACTTGGGTGCCGTGGAAATCATCGGTATGTCTGCCAACGGCGTGGAATACGGCTTCCAGACGATGCACTACTTCTGGATCGGGGCGGTGCCAGCCATGGTATTCCTCGGCATCGTCATGATGCCGTTCTACTACGGCTCGCGCGTGCGTTCGGTTCCAGAATTCATGCGCAAGCGGTTCGGACCTGCGGCGCACCTCGTTAACGCGATCTCCTTCGCGTTGGCACAGCTGCTCATCGCCGGTATTAATCTGCTCCTACTAGCCAAAGTAGTTAACTCCCTGTTGGGCTGGGACATGTGGATTACTCTCCTCGTCGCGGCACTGATTGTGCTGAGCTACATCACCCTCGGTGGTCTCAGCGCCGCCATTTACAACGAGGTCATTCAGTTCTTTGTCATCGTTGCAGCACTCCTGCCACTCACCGTCATCGGAATGAAGCACGTCGGGGGCTGGAGCGGACTGAAAGAACAGCTTGCTTCCGAAAGTCACTTCCACACATGGCCTGGCATGGACATCTCCGGTTTTGACTCGCCTTTCTGGTCCGTCGTCGGCATTGTTTTTGGCCTTGGATTTGTGCTCTCCTTCGGATACTGGACCACGAACTTTGTCGAGGTCCAGCGGTCCATGGCCGCCGACTCAATGTCAGCAGCGCGGAAGACACCAATCATAGGCGCCTTCCCCAAAATGTTCATCCCCTTCATTGTTGTTCTACCTGGCATGGTGGCGGCATCTATTGTCACGCCGATCCGCGAGGGATCCGCGCAGCCAAACGATGCCGTCCTCTATCTCATGCGTGATCTCCTGCCCAATGGACTTCTTGGGGTAGCGATCGCGGGACTCCTTGCAGCCTTCATGGCAGGCATGGCCGCGAACATTTCCGCCTTTAACACGGTGCTGAGCTACGACATTTGGCAAACCTACGTGGTTAAAGACCGCGACGATGACTATTACCTCCGCGTTGGCAGAATCGCGACTATCGCTGCGACATTAATCGCAATTGGCACTGCCATGATTGCCAACAATTTTGGGAATGTCATGGACTACCTGCAGACACTGTTCGGGTTCTTCAACGCCCCTCTCTTTGCGACATTCCTCCTCGGCATGTTTTGGAAACGCATGACACCAGCCGCCGGTTGGACCGGTCTCGTCAGTGGCACCGCAGCGGCAGTTATCTACTGGTACATCTCCTCCTTTACGGGAGCAGAGGCTTCTTTCTTCAATCTCCCCGGACAGGGCACAGCCTTTATCGCTGCCTCACTGGCTTTCGCTGTGGACATCGCTGTCAGTGTGGTTGTGACAGTCTTCACTAAGCCGAAGGCAGACCACGAGCTGGTTGGCCTTGTTTCCTCAGTTACTCCGAAGGAGTTTCTCCGGGACCCGATCGAGGCCACTCTTCCCTGGTACAAGCAAACCGTCCCGCTAGGAATAGCGTGCCTAGTTCTCGTCATCGCTCTCAACGTAGTGTTCGCGTAAAGGTAGGTACTTGAAATGAACAACTCACAATTTTCGCCTGAACGTGAAGGAAACGCCTCTAACCACGTGGGGTCCGACGACCCCTCACAGCACGACGTGGGCACCGCCCCGGAAACAGCAGGCGCCTTCGATATCCGTAACATAATCGCGCTTCTCCTTGGCATCTTTGGCATCCTTCTCCTGTTTGCCTACTTTGTCATAGACCCTGGTATTAATCCGGACTCTGGGGATCCGAAAAATGCCTCCTATAACCTCATCACCGGAATGTGCTTGGTGCTTGCCGCAGTGGTTTTCGCCTTGTGGGCGAAGCTCAGTCCGATTCGGGTCGATGCGGAAGCCGCGCGAATCCGAGAAGAGCACCACAAGGAGATGGAAGCTCAACGTGAGCAAGCGCTTGCGCAGTTTAACCAGCAGGTTGCAGGCAAGACGCCGGGAAAGGGCAGCGATAACAGTGACTAACAGCACAACGGGTACTGCGCGAAATGAGGACGCGGGCCGTACCATCGGAAATATGAGTGTTAACGGCAGTCATCCCCTGAAGATCACGAGGACTCAGCTTTCCGACGGGCGGGAGTTACTGTTTTTTGATGACTCACCGAAGGCTCTATCGGGGGAAGTAACTAGGAACACCGAGGACCACCGGGGCCTGCCGGAGACTCACACGGACTCGGAAATGCGCAGGGATCCGCTTACCGGGAGATGGGTTGTTTTTGCTGCGCACCGGATGAATCGTACGTTCCTTCCACCTGCCAACGAAAACCCCCTCGCACCGACGAAGGAGGGTGCACTCCCGACCGAAGTCCCGGCAGAGGACTACGACGTGGTCGTGTTCGAAAACCGCTTTCCCTCTTTCTCCCTGCACATGGATGTTCCGGAAGATTATGCGGATTACGCAGATGAAGGGGAACTCGTTCCACGTCGGCCAGCTCGAGCCCGCTGCGAGGTCGTATGTTTCGCACCAAACCCGAGCGTCTCGTTCAAGGACTTGTCAGAGCATCGCATTCGCACAATAATCGAGGTGTGGGCTCACCGTACAGCAGCGTTAAGCACGATCGATGGTGTCCAAACCGTTTTCCCGTTCGAAAATAGGGGCGAGGAGATCGGTGTTACGCTCCAGCATCCTCACGGACAGATCTACTCCTATCCGTTTCTTCCACCACGTATCTCGGACATCATGTGCCAAATCGAACGCACTCCTACGTTGTTCGAAGATATGCTGAATTCCGAGCTAGCCGACGGCCGGCGGATCGTGACAGAAACAGAGTCCTTTGTTGCATTCGTTCCAGCTGCAGCCAAATGGCCACTGGAAGTGATGGTGATGCCCCGCCGGCAGGTCGCTGATTTCACCGAACTTAACGACACCGAGAAGGATGAGCTCACAGGCCTACTGAAGAGCCTGTACACGGCCGTAGACAATTTCTTCGACGGCGTAGAAAAGACCCCCTATATCGCGGCCTGGAATCAGGCGCCTGTTCAGCATCCTGACCGCGACAAATTCCGCATGCACCTGCAATTGTTTTCGCTGATGCGTTCGCCGCACCGGATGAAATTCCTCGCGTCGAGCGAATCGGCCATGGGTGTGTGGATCAACGATACGACTCCAGAAATCATCGCAGAGACACTACGAAAGGTTTGGTAATGGCTACCACCCACTGGGCGACAACCCGTACGGAAGAGCAGCTTGTTAACGACGCAAAGACGCTGTTTACCTCGACCTATGATGAGGAACCCACAGGTGTGTGGGCTGCTCCTGGGCGCGTGAATCTCATCGGGGATCACGTCGACTACGCCGAGGGTATTTGCCTTCCGTTCGCCCTTGAACAGCTCACAGCAATCGCTGCTGCTGGTCGCAATGACCACGTGGTAAACATCATCACTGTCATGCCCGGGCAAGATGAACCCCAGCGCTTGTCGATGTCCCTGGAGGAAGTAGGCAAGGGGAATCCGGCTACCTGGGCGGGCTACGTTGTCGGAGTCATTTGGGCGCTGAATTCCTCTAATGCTCTCGTTTGTAAGACGGGGATGGATATCGCAGTGGTATCCGACGTTCCCGTCGGTTCGGGGCTTTCCTCGTCAGCCGCACTCGAGTGTTCGACGGCGCTCGCTGCCGTAGACGTTAAAGGTTCATCGTTTAGAAAGATGGCGATGTACCCGGTAATGGTGGAAGCCACGATGCGTGCGGAAAACGATGTTGTTGGTGCTTCAACGGGCGGCCTTGACCAGCGGACGAGCTTCTATGGGAAGAAAAACCAAGCGCTAGAGATAGATTTCCTCTACGACGAGTTCACCTATGTCCCCTGCAACTTCGCCGATCACGGGCTAGCCGTGCTGGTGGCGGATACCAACGCTCCGCACCGGCTTATCGACGGCCAATACGGTTCGCGACGCGGACTCATCGATGAAGTTACCGCAGTCCTGCGCAAGGAGGACTCTACTTTCCGTGACTTTACAGTGGAACAAGTACTGGAGCTTCTTGCAAAAACATCGGAGTGCAGCGATCACGATCTCTATCGGCGACGGGTTGGGCACGTCATCAGCGAAACTCAACGTACACAACACGCTGTCAGCTGCCTGCGTGACGGCGACTTTTCCAAATTCGGCAAGCTTATGACTGAATCCCATGCTTCCCTTCGAGACGACTACGCAGTAGTGACGCCGGAGCTGGATTGCGCCGTTAATGCCGCACTTTCTGCGGGCGCGCTGGGTGCTCGAATGACAGGCGGTGGCTTCGGAGGTTCAATCATTGCATTGGTAAAAAAGGAAAATATGGAATCGACGGCGCAGTCGATTGCCGAAGCGGCAGAAGCGCGAGGCTTTGAAGCTCCCACATTTTTGGAGGCACGGCCAAGCCACGGTGCTCGACGGCTTGCTTAATCACCTCAGGGTGACTGTCTAAAGCAGCGCACATTCCATATGTCCGGCACCTGTGACCGTGTCCGAAAAAGAGAGGCGGTCACCTTAACCGTAGCTCTGACCTCGGTATTTGTGCGTATTTAGGAGAATGTGTATATTAATCCTCCGTTGCACAGAGCGACTAGCTCAGCTAGAAGATCTAGTGCAACGGCTTGGTAAACGGCTTGTTGACAAAACAAACGAAGTTACCTAAAGTAAATAAAGCGCCTTCTCAAACTGTTTCGAACTTCGAAGCATTTTGACGGGTGTGCATGTTGTGTGAGAACTCGATAGTG